>JAJRZG010000085.1 GCA_024275365.1 Planctomycetota bacterium
GGGTGCCTCTTCGAGGCTTTTTGGGGGTGGTTTCCCCTGGGAGGCGGTCTTGAGGGGTTGGAAAGCCTCTTTTCTGGTGTGTTTTGGGGGCGAGTGTGTCTTGTGTGGTGCCGAACGCGCTTTGATTGGTGCTGATCGCGCTTTGATTGGTGCTGATCGCGCCTTGATTGGTGCTGATCGCGCCTTGATTGGTGCCAATCGCGCGTTGATTGGGGCCAATCGCGCGTTGATTGGTGCCAATCGCGCGTTGATTGGTGCCAATCGCGCGTTGATTGGGGCCAATCAAGGCGCGTGCAACGCCCCATAACGCTGGATGAGGGGCCACGACCCGAAGATCGACCCGGAAGGGCGAACCCCCCAAAGCCTGTCTTTCTCCGCGTGCTCCGCGTTGCCCCCGCGCCTCCGCGTTCTGTCTTCCAAGATCGCCCCGGAGGGATGAACTCCCCAGAGCCAGCCTTCCTCCTTCCGCCTTCCCCCTCCCGGCCCAGCGGGGACTATGATTCGGGCTCTGACAGGAGGTCGGACGATGCTGGCAACGGTTGATGTGAACTCGTACCTGCCCCTTGGGATCATGATCACGATCGCGGTGACCTTCGCGATGGGGGTGATGATCCTGACCAGGCTGATCGGGCCGAGCCGAAGTGGCCCGACCAAGGGCATGCCGTATGAATCGGGGATGAACCCCGTCGGGACGGCCCGCAAGCGGTTTAATGTGCGGTTCTATCTGATCGCGATGGTCTTTCTGCTCTTCGATGTCGAGGTCATCTTCCTCTACCCGTGGGCGACGACCTTCCCCAACCTCGAGGCCCAGACGACAGAAAGCCTGGTCTGGCTCGGCAGGATCGGGTTCTTCCTGCTGACGACCATCGTTGCGTATCTGTATGGGTATCGCAAGGGTGTCTTCCGGTTTGATTGATGCTGCGGACCAGAGACTGATCGCGGGCGTGTCGCGGCGGGTTGCCCCGGTGTCGATGCGCCTGATCGCTGCGGCTGTGACTGTGGGGTGTCTCGCGCTGCTGGTTGTCTCCGCTGCGCTCGCTCCAGACGGGACGGGGCACGGGACGCACACGCAACTGGGCATGCCGGCCTGCGTATGGGCTGAAACCTTTGACAAGCCGTGCATGACCTGCGGCATGACGACATCGTTTGCCCTGGCTGCCGATGGAAACCTGATAGACTCTGCGAAGACTCAACCCTTTGGGTTTGTGCTTGCGGTGCTGACGGCGGGCGCATTCTGGGGGGCGGGGCATGTCGCGGTGACCGGGTCGATGCTGACAGAAGCTGCCGGGCGGGTGCTCAACGCACGGCTCCTGTGGCTGGCATTGGGGTTGTTGCTCGCGGCGTGGGCGTACAAGTTTGTGACATGGGAAGTGTGAACCCCGGAGGCGTCAAGATGGCGTGGCAGAGGAACGAATGCGGGAAGAGACTGAGGGCTGTTGGCGCCCTCGCGGCGGTTGCACTTTTCGTGTACCTCGGCGGGTGCCAGCTTGCGGGGGTGATCGCCGCGTCGCAAGAGCGGTACGGCTCTCACACCGTCGCTGCGGAATATACAGGGCTCGTTGGGCAGGACTATGCGGTGGTGGCGTGGACGGACCGATCGACGCAGATGGAGTATCCGGCACTCACGCCGACCCTGATGCAGCTGGTTGATCTGGTGCTCGCTGCTGAATCTGGTGCCTCGGGGCATATTCAGGGCGATGAGGTGACAGATTACCTTGCGAACACGCCGCAGTGGGTGGCGTGGCCCCGCAGCCGACTGGCCGACTAACTGGGTGAAGATGGTGTTGACCGGGTCGTGCTGATCGAGGTCAATGAGTTTCAGACCAATGATCCGGGCAACGAATACCTGTGGGACGGGGTCGCGTGGGCGACGGTCTCGGTGATCGAACGCGGGGCATCCGGCTCGGATGCTGAGGTGTTCCGCAAGGAGATCCGCGTGACCTACCCGGATGGGACGGGGTATGGCCCCGAAGAAATCAGCAGGCAGGGTGTGGCGTCGGTGCTTCTCAAGCGGCTCATTGACAGAACCGCGTGGCTGTTCTTTGAGCATGATGAGCCGAATGCGCTTGAGTATTAGAGTGTGGTTGCACAAGTCATAGAAAGGCAGTTCACCACAGAGGGCACAGAGTTTCACAGAGGAAAGGCATATGAGTTGATGGTGGCATGGCTCTCCGAGCCGTGCGAGGCATACACAAAGTTCTTTACACACGGCTCGGAGAGCCATGCCACCATCTGGCCTTTCCTCTGTGAAACTCTGTGCCCTCTGTAGTAAAGTATTCGAGCAAGTCACCTTGCAGAGAGACGCGCGGACCGACACATGCAACGACAACATAGAAAGAGTGTGACGGGGGGACTGGCACTGGTGCTGACACTCACGGTCGGTGCTTTGCTTCTTCTCGCCGGATGCAACATCGTCGCACCGGCGTACTTGCTCATCCATGGTCCAGAGAAGACCCCGCAAGCCTACGAGCTCGACCGTGACCGATCGGTGGTCTTCTTTCTCGATGACCGTGAGTTTCATATCCGCCGAGCACCGACACGCGAGCGAGTGACCGCTGCAGCGGAACAAGCATTGCTCAAGTCCAAGGCGGTGAACCGCGTGCTCGATTCGCGTGCTGCGGCAGCAGTCGTTTCGGGCGAGCCCCGGGGAGACCTGCTCCCAATCTCTCAGGTCGGGCGCAAGGTCGGTGCGGATATTGTGGTCTATGTCGTTCCTGAACTCTTTACGCTCAGCAGCGACGGGCAGACCTTTGCACCCATGGCGAGGCTGCGCATCAAGGTGATGGATGCGACAGCCGACACGCGGCTGTGGCCCGAGGAGCGCGAGGGGCACACGCTCGTTGTGACAACGACGGCTCGGCAGGGCACGCCGCCGACGGACTCTGCGAGCATTCGCCAGGCAGAGAATGAGTTTGCGGATCTGGTTGGGCGTCGGATAGCCGAGCTTTTCTATTCGCACGAAGCGGATACCGTCTCTGATGAACGGACCCGGTAGGCACTCGAGGCAGGTGCAAGAGGAGATTGTCGTGTGGCGAGGGATCGTGCATGTTGTTGACCCCATGCGTGCGGGTTGGATCGCGGGGGGCATCGGCCTGCTCGGAAAGGGCGCAGCCTCGGATAACGCGGTGCTCGCGTGCGCCGAGGCGATCCGTGTTCGACCTGGGGATGCGCACATCGTGGTCTTGCTTGGGACGCGGGCAGCATCTCAACACGCAGAGCGGCTCGGGTTGTGTGTCCATGTGGTCGTGCCTGCCATACTGGGGCACGCGGGGCTTGCGTGCAGAGAGCTTCGGCGCGTCGTGATCGATCTGGGCGGGGCGGCTGTTTTGCAACCATGGAGCGAGCGGGCACGGACAGCGTGCCGGCTCGCTGCTGGGGGAAACGGCCCGATTGCCCAGGTGCCCAATGAGGCGTGGCCGAGCCTTGGCAGCGTGATCGGGGATAATCGAGACGCGGTGCGTGCATCACTTGGTGTTCCTGATGGCGTGCCGATGGTCGCGTTGCTCGCCGATCCTGCTCGGCTCGCTGAGGCACGACGGTTTGTCTATATGATCGGGCTTCTCGATGTCGCGGGGATCCCCGTTGCGGGTCTTGTCGATCGGCGCTCGTCGCATGTATCGCGCGCGAGGCGGTTTCATGCTGAGGAGGGTGTGGATTGGCGGATGCTGCTCCCCGAGGAGCCAACTGCGAGGCTTGTGCATGCGTGCGATGTTGGGGTGATTGTGCCACCGAGCGCACTGCCTGCGCTGCGCAGCGATGAGCGGGCGTGGGTGCGGTGGTCGGTCATGCGGGCGCACCTGCAGGGCGTGCCGGTGGTCGGGGCCGAGGCATGGCTTCCGGCGCAAGCCTGGCCAACAGAAGGGGGTGAGGTTTTGCGGGCACGCTCCGCATCGATCACAGACATCGCGCGACAACTCGCAAAACTCGTTGAGAATCGCGAACGCTTGGAGGCACTTGCGAAGGCGGTGCGTGAGGGTGCCGAGCGCGTCGTAACACAAGAACGGTATGGCAACGCCTTGGATGTGCTGTGGGAGAACGCGGCCCACCTCGGTGAGGGCTCACGATTGGATGTGGTGTTGGGATGAGTGATGTATATGGCGTGCTCCTTGTGTGTCTTGGAAATATCTGCCGGTCGCCGCTGGCTGAGGGGGTGTTTTTGCACCTTGCATCCGAACGCGGGGTGAGTGATCGGTTCCTCGTCGATTCGTGCGGGATCGGGCGGTGGCACGCTGGTGAGCAGCCGGATGAGCGGGCGATGGCAGTCGCCAAGCAAAACGGCATCACGCTGCCGAGCCTTGCGAGACAGGTTAATCCGAAGCAGGACTGGGACCGATTCGACCTGCTCTTGGCGATGGACTATTCCAACCGCCACGCCCTCCTCAAACTCGGCGCACCCGAAGAACGAGTCCGGCTCATGCGGAGCTACGACCCGACACTCAACGGTGTAACGGGTGAAGACCTCGATGTGCCTGATCCCTACTACGGCGGCGCGGACGGGTTTGGTCGTGTGTTTGAGATGCTCGAGCGGGCGTGTGATGGGTTGCTCGACGAACTCACAAGGTGATAGGTGCGCACGGAGGCCTTGTGTGATACGAATCCCGCTTGAATCTCGTGCGTCAACGGGTGGTAAAGGGGAGAGCCGTGCCACCAGCCGTCTCCGCGTTCGGCCATGCGTCGAACAGGGCCGCGAGCGCAAGCGACCGGTTTCGGTGGCTCGGCATGTGCCAGCACACGCCAACCCGTCGCTTGCGCTCAGGGCTCTGTTGATCCGGCCTTCCCGCTGCGACGCACGAGTATTTTCCGGGGATTCGTATCAGTCCAAGCGAGGCATAGAGAACGGAACAAACGGAGATCGCCCCGGAGGGGCGAAGTACCCGGAGACGATTAGAGATCGAGCATGAGGCGCTCGGGGTTCTCAATAGCGTCCTTGATACTGACGAGGAATGTCACCGCCTCGGCACCGTCGATGATGCGGTGGTCGTAGCTGACCGCGAGGAACATCATCGGGCGCAAGACAACCTCGCCGGGCTTGTCTGGGTGTTCGACCGCCCGTTTCTTGATCGAGTGCATGCCGAGGATCGCCGACTGTGGCGGGTTGAGGATGGGAGTGGACATCAGGCTGCCGAAGATGCCACCGTTGGTGATGGTGAAGGTGCCGCCCTGGAGGTCGGAGAGTTCGAGATTGCCCTCTTTGGCGCGGATAGCCAGTGACTTTATCGCGGTTTCGATCTGGGCAAAGGAGAGAGTCTCGGCGTTGCGAATCACCGGCACGACCAGGCCCTTGGGGCTCGAGACGGCGATGGAAATATCGCAATACTCGTGGGTTTCGACGGCTGGCTTGCCATCATCTTCCACGATGAACGCGTTGACCATCGGGTTGTCGCGGAGGGCAGCGGTGACTGCCTTGACAAAGAAGGACATGAACCCGAGCCCGATGCCGTGCTTCTCGGCGAAGGCTCCCTTGTAGCGTTTGCGGAGGTCCATGACGGCTGTCATATCACACTCGTTAAAGGTTGTGAGCATGGCGGCGGTCTGCTGAGCCTCGACGAGGCGCGAGGCGATCCGCTGCCGGAGGGGGGTCATCTTTTTGCGGGTGGTGTTGCGAGAGCCCGGCAAGGAGTCAGCCGCACGGCTCGGAGAGCCGTGCCACTCGGCGGGGGGCTGCTCCCCCACTGTCGATGCTGAACCATTGGCAGTCTGGCTCGACTGGACAAAGGCAAGCACATCATGCTCGCGGATGCGACCACCTGCGCCGGTGCCGACAATGCGTGCAAGGTCGATGTTTTTCTCGCGGGCGATCCGCTCGGCAAGGGGGGTCGCGCGGACGGACTCACCCCCCGAGGCTTTGGGTGTTGACGATGGGGCCTCTGCGGATGCCGCACCGGCGGAGGTCGATGATGTCACGACGGCTTCTGCCTTGGCGGGGGCCTCGGTGCTGGCAGGTACAGCATCAACGGGGGCAGGTTTCTTGGCTGATTCATCCACTGCGCCGATGACCGCACCGACCTCGACCTCATCACCCTCAGCCGCCATGTGCTTGAGGCTGCCAGCGGCGGGGGCTGTGATCTCCATCGTGATCTTGTCGGTATCGAGTTCGAGCACGGTCTCGTCGCGCTCGACATACTCACCGTCCGCCTTGAGCCAGGCAGAAATGATGCCCGTGGTCACGCTCTCTCCAACGCTTGGGATGAGGATGTCGGTTGCCATGTCGGGATTCCTGTGCTTGTACGGATGTGTGTCAGGCGTTGGAAGCGTGAACGACCTTGTTCATGTTCGCATCGATGGGGCAGGATACCGCACCGATGATTGTATCGAGCAAACCCTGCTGCTCATGCTTGTGGACGCGCTTTGAGCCCACCGCTGGTGTAGGGCTCGCGGGCCTGCCGAGGTACCGGCCTTCGATACCGAGCATGTCTCGGAGGCAGTCGAGCACGAAAAGCCCGGCACCTGCATTGCGGGGCTCTTCCTGGGCATAGACAAGCTCGGCGTTTGCGGGGTATCGGTTGATGATCTCTTTGCACAGTTCGGCGTGGAAGGGGTAGATCTGCTCGATGCGGACGAGGGCGACATCCTCACGCCCAATGTGGTCGCGGCGGGCAGCCAACTCGTGATAGAACTTCCCTGAGCAGAGCGTGACCTGCCTGACCCTGGATCGGTCAGCACCATCGACAAAGTGCGGGTCGTCGATGATGTTCTGAAAGTGCCCGGTGGTGAGCTCGTCGATGATGCCGGTAGGCACACGGAGCATGCTCTTTGGCGTAACGAGAATGAGAGGCTTGCGGAAGTTTCGCTTCATCTGGCGGCGGAGGACATGAAAGAGCTGCGGGCCTGTCGAGGGGTGGACGATCTGCATGTTGTCATTGGCGCAGAGCTTGAGGAACCGCTCAATGCGGGCTGACGAGTGCTCGGGGCCTGCGCCTTCATACCCGTGAGGCAAGAGCATCACCAGACCAGACCAGCGTTCCCACTTGAGCTCAGCCGAAGCAATGAACTGATCGATGACCACCTGGGCACCGTTGACAAAGTCGCCGAACTGGGCTTCCCAGAGGACGAGCATGTTGGGGTCTGCAAGGGAATAGCCGTAATCGAACCCGAGGACCGAGACTTCCGAGAGCGGGCTGTCATAGACGCAGAGGTGTGCCTGCTGGGTGTCTGGCTCGAACGGCCCTTTGTGGGGTTCCCACACCGTCCGCATCTGGTTGAGGGGCGTACAGGGTTCGCCGGACTCAAAGTCACGAAGCACCGCGTGACGGTGGCTGAAAGTACCACGGCGGGAATCCTGGCCGCTGAGCCTGATCGGTGTGCCTTCGAGCAGGAGCGTGCCAAAGGCGAGACTCTCGGCATCTGCGTAACTGATATCCCGGGTTTCGAGCAGTGCTGCTCTTGCATCAAGGAGGCGTTGGAGCTTGGGGTTGACCATGAAGTTGCCCGGGACTCGGGCGAGACCCTTGCAGACCTCTTCGAGCATCTCGCGGCTGACAGCGGTCTCGACCGGGTCAAACTTGTACGAGCGGTCAACACCTGTCCAGCGGGCACTGCCGGGGTCAATCGTCGGGTCGTAGGGAGATGCCTTCGCGGCATCCTGGGCACGGTCGAGCGATTCGTCCAGCTTCTCCCGGATCATGGTCATGTCGCTGTCATC
This sequence comes from Planctomycetota bacterium, assembly GCA_024275365.1. GTDB lineage: Bacteria > Planctomycetota > Phycisphaerae > Phycisphaerales > UBA1924 > PNC22. Next base: position 7,643 of record JAJRZG010000085.1, read on the forward strand.
GAGCACGCCTTCGGCAAAGAGACGCTCGGCGTAGACCTTGAGCGTGCTGGGCTTTCGTTTGATGAGCCCCGCCATGACCGGCTGGGTGAAGGAGGCTTCGTCCTGTTCGTTGTGCCCATAGCGGCGGTAGCACCACATGTCGATGAAGATATCGCGCCGGAACTTCTGTCGATACTCGATCGCCATTTGTGCAGCAGCGACGACGGCTTCTGGGTCTTCACCATTGACATGCAGGACCGGGGCATCGATCATCTTGGCGATGTCTGTGCAGTATCGGCTCGAACGGGAATCCTCGGGGACGGTTGTGAAACCGATCATGTTGTTGACCACGACATGGATCGTGCCGCCGGTGGTGTAGCCTTCGAGTTGGGAGAAGTTGGCCATTTCTGCAACGATGCCCTGCCCTGCGATGGCGGCATCGCCGTGGATGAGCAGTGGGATAACGCGCCGCCGCTCTGTGTCACCTTGCAGTCGTTGCTTGGCGCGGCATCGGCCCTCGACGACAGCCCCGACGGCTTCGAGGTGGCTTGGGTTGCTCGCCAGGGCGAGGTGGATCATCTTGCCGTTGCCGAACTGCCGGGTGCCTGAATACCCACGGTGATACTTGACATCGCCGCCACCATCGACAAAGTCGGCATCCCAGTTCTCCTCGAACTCGGTAAAGATCTGCGTGTAGGTTTTCCCGATGATGTTGTTGAGGACATTGAGCCGTCCCCGGTGTGCCATCCCGAGGACAATCTCTTCAACGCCGAGGTTTGACGCGCCCTCGATGAGCCGATCGAGCAGTGCGATGAGCGACTCGGCACCCTCGAGGCTGAAGCGTTTGTCGCCCGGGTAGCGTTTGGCGAGGAACCGCTCGAACTGCTCGGAGAGCAGGAGCTGCCGCATGGTGTGGGCCTTCTCACCGCGGGAGAGCTCGATCTTGCCACAGCCGCACTCGAAGCGGTCGAGCCACCACTGGCGTTCTTCGATGGATTCGATGTGCATGAACTCGATAGCCGTCGAGCCGCAGTAGGTGCGCTCGAGGTGGTCGATGAGTTCTGCAACGGTGGCATTCGGCTTGAGCCCGCGGACAGCATCGACATCGGCCTGGAGTGTAAGGTCTTCGGGCGTGAGCTTGTGAAAGTTTGGGTGGAGGGCTTGGGGCCTCATGCGTTCACGGCCGAAGGGGTCGAGCTTTGCCGCGACATGCCCGAGTTCGCGGTAGGTCTCGATAAGGGAGTCCACCAAGACCTGGAAGTGTGACGCTGCGCCGTGGGACGCTGAGGAAACCGCCGCACCACCAGAGCGGGCGAGCTCAAAGCCCTGAAAGAAGGCTCTCATCTCGGCAGAAACAGACTCAGGGTTCTGGATGTATTGCTCATACACCCCATCGAGGTACTCGGCGTTCCATCCATTAACAGCGGCTGGCAGGGCTCTTGGTGGGGTGTTCATTGTGTGGTCTTGCCCTAAAAAACCCGGTGTGCGTGGCTGCAACGGTGGGTACAGACAGTGGTGAATGATCCTAGGCGGATGTATCGACATCTGAGCATGGGCAATCCGGGAATCCTGGGCGATCTCCAGCGCAAACATCGCTTAATAACACACCAACGAAGTCCGGTTTAGGCTACCCGAACCGACCCGAGATGTAGTCCTCGGTCTCAGAGAGGTGCGGCCTCTGAAAGATGTCGTCGGTTCGGCCATACTCGACGAGCCGCCCGAGGTAGAGAAAGGCGGTGTAGTCAGAGACCCGCGAAGCCTGCTGCATGTTGTGTGTGACGATCAGCACGGTGTAGCGGTCGGAGATCTCGTGGATGAGTTCTTCGATGCGGATGGTGGCCAGAGGGTCGAGGGCCGAACAGGGCTCATCAAGGAGGAGCACATCGGGCTCGGCCACGATGGCGCGGGCGATGCAGATGCGTTGCTGCTGACCTCCTGAGAGACCGAGTGCCGAATCATGCAATCGGTCTTTGACTTCATCCCATATCGCTGCGCCTTCGAGGGCTCGTTGGCAGGCATCACTGAGGATGCTCTTCTTGCGTTCGCCGTCGATACGGAGCGGGTAGATGACATTCTCAAAGATGGACATGGGGAAGGGGTTTGGACGCTGAAAGACCATGCCCATGCGCTTGCGGAGGTCGATAACATCGACGGATGGGTCGTAGAGGGACTCGCTGTTGAGGAGCATGTGGCCCTCGATGCGGACGCTGTCGATGAGATCGTTGAGGCGGTTGACGGACCGGAGGAGCGTGGACTTGCCGCAGCCTGATGGGCCGATAAGAGCGGTGACCTTGCCTCGGGGGAAGCCCATGGAGATATCGTGGATCGCCTGGTTGTGCCCGTACCAGAGGTTGAATCGATCGATCTGGAGGATATGGTCACTCTCTGCGAGAGTAGGGTGTACTTCGGGCGTGATATCGAGCCCCTGCTGGATGCTCTCGATGATCGAGAGTTGGTGCGCCTCAGCGGGCTTTGGCTTGTCGTGCTCGTCTGGGAGTGTCATCGTTGTCATTGTTCCACGGCTTGCTGCTGAGTGTCGGCAGTTGGGTAAGAGCATACGCACAGATCAGAAATGGCTTGTCCCCATTTTCTTGCGGACATGAGCCCTGAGGGTGATCGCAACGAGGTTGAGGAGCAGGATGACCGCGAGCAGGAGGAGGGTGCTTGCCCAGACAAGCGGCCGGGCCGCCTCAGAATCGGGGCTCTGGAACCCGAGGTCATAGATATGGAACCCCATGTGCATGAAGCTGCGGTCGAGGTGGAGGAAGGGGGCACTGGTCGAGATGGGGAGTTCTGGAGCCCATTTGAGGGCACCAACGAGCATAAGGGGAGCGACCTCGCCTGCGCCACGAGCCATGGCGAGGATCATGCCGGTGAGGATGCCGGGGGCAGCGCCAGGAAGCACAACTCGGCGGATCGTCTGCCACTTGGAAGCCCCGCATCCATAGGAACCTTCACGGAGTGATGGCTGCACAGCCGCGATGGCTTCTTCGGTCGAGACGATGACGACTGGGAGGGTGAGCAGGGCAAGTGTGAGTGATGCCCAGAGCAGGCCTCGCTTGCCAAATGTCGGGTCTGGGAGGCGGGCCTCGAAAAAGCCGTGGAAGTAGGGTGTTGTGACCAAGAGCCCGGCGAGGAGGGCGAACGCGGTGATCCATGTAAAGGCGGCGAGGTTGCGAAGGGCTTTGGTGCGGGTATTGTCTGGCTGGCCTGGCTTTCGCACGCCCAAGAGCCCAAAGGCGGTTGCGATGATGACGACCGCCATGCCAGCTGCAACGAGGAACCACCAGCGGAAGAGGGGGAGTTGGGTGGCCTGGCTCGGGCCGGCATCGATATAGCCGCCGAGAGTGTAGCAAAAGAATCCAAGCCCGAAGACGCCATAGACGATGCTCGGCACGCCAGCCAGGTTGTTGACCGCGATCCGGAGGACGCTGGTGACGAAACCCTGCTTGGCATATTCGCGGAGGTAGAGGGCCGCGAGCACACCGAGGGGGACAACGATGATCGAGAGGAGGATGGTGAGCAGGACGGTGCCGAAGATGACGGGGAAGATGCCCCCCTCGGTGTTTGCTTCGCGTGGATCGTCTGTGAGGAACTCTCGCCAGCGGTCGAGGTAGATGCCGATTTTTTGGCGTGTGGAGAGGGTGTTGGGCTTAAAGATTCGGACGATCTGCGAGAGCCTGAGGGGTGTATCAGGCGTGGTCTGGCGTTCTGGGGCTATGCGGTCGAGGCCTGGGGCACGGATGACAACTCGGAACTGGTTGTCCAAGTCGCGGATATCGGCGATGTCTGCGGTGAACTCCTGATAGGACAGGTCGAGGTCGGCCTGCTCCTGGTCAATCTCGGCTTTGAGGGTCTCAAGTGCTTGGGTCGTGAGCGGGGCTGGGCGGGGCCGCTCGAGCCAAGCAACGAGCGCAAGCCCGATGGCGAGCAGGGTGCAGCCCCGGAGGATCAGGGTGCGCAAGGGGCTTTCTGCTGCGCGACTCTCGGCTTGCCGGTGCCGCCAAAGAGCCGGTGGGAGGATCATCAACACAACCGCGAGCACAATCACTCCAAACCAGAGAGGTTTGGAGAGCCCTCTGCTCACGGTCGTTCGGGCCATCTCGATTTGGGCTTGGGTGAGCCTTTCACGGAGGTGGCTCATCTCGCCGTTGATCGGGCCGATCTTTGAACGCTGGAGTTTGCGGATGCGCTCTCGGCGGTCGATGGCATCGGGCAGGTGCGTCTCGATGGCTGCCCATGCTGCATCGGCCCCCTCGGTGATGTCCGCGTCGGCATCTTGGTTCTCCACGACCAGGGCCTCCGGCACGCCCAGGAAGACACCCCATTCCATGCGTTCCACAAAGACCGCGTCCTTGGGGCGTTCTGCGGCCTGCAACTGGGCCAGTGTGACCCATCGGAAGGGCTCTTGCCCGAGGTCGCGGTTGCCGGTGCGGTAAAGGCGGCGGACGGGACGGCCGTCATCGTCGAGGGCATCTTTCGAGATCTCCCCCGCTGCGATCTGGGCTTCGAGCTCTCGCCGACGGTCGATGGGGGCATCGTAGGTTTCTTCGCGGACCGGCATGCCGAGGAACTGCTCGCCAGTCTCGAGTGTGACCAGATCGAGAGGGCGGGGCCAGAACGCATCGAGGCCCCTGACCCCGATGAGCGCGACCAGCGCAACGATCATCACGACATTGAGGATGAGTGCGCCGCCCATGAGCCAGACCATGGTCTCACCCCGTCCATATCGCCCTGTGCGCCGGCCTTGGCGATGGGTGGTCGTCGGGTTGGTGGGGGGTTGTGGCATGGGCAGAGTGTGGTGCGGGGCTCAGAGCAGGGCGTTTTTCTTGCGGAAGTGCTGGCGGACGATCTCGGCAGTGGTGTTGATGATGAATGTCATGAGGAAGAGGATCAGGCCACAGAGAAAGAGGACGCGGTAGAGGGCATCGCCCTTGGGTGCTTCGGGGAGTTCGACCGCGATGTTGGCCGCCAGGGTTCGAAAGCCCTCGAAGATGTTGAGGGTCATGGTGGGTGTGTTGCCGGTCGCCATCAGGACGATCATCGTCTCACCGACTGCCCGCCCAAGGCCGATCATCGAGGCGGAGAAGATGCCCGAGGCTGCAACCGGGAGCACGACACGGATTGCGGTCTGCCAGGGGGAAGCGCCCGCCCCGAGCGAGGCGGCGCGGAGGGTGTTGGGCACGCTGACAAGGGCATCTTCGCTGATACTGAAGATGATGGGGATGATGGCAAAGCCCATGATGACACCGACGATGAGGCTGTTTCGCGGCGTGAACGAGCCGAAGATCGAATCGCGGGAATCAAAGCCGAGAGCCGAGAGCAGAGTCGCAGCGAGGGCCGCGATGAGGCCCGTGAGCACAAGAGCCGCAAAGGGCTGGCTGACAGCGATAACGACCTCGATCAGTTCGCTCCTGCTGTCGGGGGCAGACCTGCGTACGAGTGCAAAGCCCCTCGCGCTGAGCAGGAGTGAGATGATCGCGCCGACAGGGATCAGCGCAACAAACCACCCCGGCCAGGGGCCACCGATCTCGGAGTTGAGCCAGCGGATGATGCCGGGGGAATCGAGCCCCTGCTCTGTGAGTGTGGTGCGCATGGCATCCCACTCGGCTGCTGCGGGTTCGACCGGCTTGACGACCGCGCCCTGGCGAAAGTAGAGGCCGTCGCGACGGAGGTGGCGTTCGTCGGCGGGGCTCAGCGCGTCGCGGATCCCGACCCAGGCCGGGATCTCATCTGCATCCACTGGCTGGTAGGAGCCGGCAAGCACGAGGAGATCGGTCGGTGTTGGCCGAAAGAGTGTGCGCTCGATTGAAGGGCCTGCGAGATACGCAGCCGCAATGCCGACGATCAGAGAGAGCCCGACAAGGGCGAGTTGGGTTTTGCGTTTGTAGCGAGAGCGGATGCGGGTCGGGATCGTCGTCCAGAGGCTGGCTGCAAAGAGGATTGTGAGCGGGACGGTGAGCATGGCGAGCATAATGCCGGGGAGCAGGTCGCGGACGAGGGGTGCCACGACCATCGCGGCAATAAACCCCAGCACCACCGAGGGGAGCGATGCCATGATCTCGATGGTGGGCTTGATCGTTCGGCGGAGGGTTGGCGAGAGGAACTCGCTGGAGTAGATGGCGGCAAAGACCGCGAGCGGGCAGGCGAACAACATCGCAACTAGGGTTGCTTTGAGCGTGCCGAAGATGAGGGGCGTGAGGCTGAGCTTGGGTTCTGCGGCGTCGTCACCAGCCGAGCTCTGGTAGACAAAGCTGGGTGAAGACTGCCCCTCATAGTGCATCGGGGCAAAGAGCGAGCGGAAGGTGATCTCGGGGAAGCCCGGCTCGTAGGTTGCGTGGGTGATCGTGCCGTCGGCGTGGAGGACAGCCATCGCATCATTCTTTGGTGCGATGGCACCGGCAAGACCGGGCGATGCTGTTGTACTATGGAGTGTTGCGATACGCTTTTCGCTTGCCATGTGGCGAATGACAGCGTTGCCCTTGGTATCGGTGATAAGCACCGACCGATCACGCCAGCTTGTCGCGAGAGAGGCAACGGGGCCGCCCGGGCCTGCAAAGGTGTGGGCGCCGACGAGGTGCTGCTGATCTGGTGTCTGCGCGACCGGGCTTGGAGCGGGGAACCAGCCTGATACAGTGCCTTGTTCATCACCGATGACGAGGGTGAGGGAGCCTATGAGCATGGTGGCAGCAGTGATCGGGCTGTCAGAAATCTGGACCGTCTCAGCAAGGACGATGGGCTCGTTCTTTGGGTTGGAAGCTGAGTACCGCTGACAAAGACCATCGCGCCAGATGCAGTAGATGTGTTTCCCATCGCCCGAGATAAAGAACCAGTCCGGAGGAGACTCGCGAGGGACGAGTTCGATCGGGTAGGTGGTCAGGCGGGTGCGGGGTGCGCCGCCTCCGAGTGGTCGGGTCGTGCGGATGAAGGAGTACGATGCGGGACCGGACTCGCGGATCACAATGACGAACTGCTGCCTGCCATCGGCGAATGAGTCGATGTGTCGTATGGGGCCTGAGCCGAGCTTTACTTGTACGGGACTTGAAAGCTGGATATCGGGGGATGTGACACGAACCTGTTCCTCATCGACGCGCTCGATGAGTGGGCGGAACCCCGAGTCGTTTGCTTGTGGAACTGGTCGGCTTGTCCCGATAGGGAGGTCGAGCTCGCAGGGGGTCACGGCGTGGACCTTTGAGGTGAAGCGGATTGTGCCGGTCTGGATCGACCCGTCGGCGTTGCCAAAGGCGATGTGGCCGTCACGAGCCCATCGCGATATGGCGGTGGTCGGCAGCCCGCCATCGGCGATGGGTTGCTCGCCGAGCATCTCGCCGGTGCCCGCGTGCAGCGCTTTGAGATTGCCCGAAGCATCGAGCAGCAGGAACCCCTGGTTGTACTCGTCGAGTTGGAGCGCGAGGGTCTCGGCGGTGTGTGCAGAGGCGATCGTGGCTGGAGGCTCGACCGCGCCGGCACGGAAGAGCGGTACGACGATGGCGACCAGATAGACGAGGATGCCCAGGACTGAGAGCAGGACCGCGCTCCCCCCGATGCGGATGACACCTTCCGCGATACGGTCGCGCCGATAGACGCCTTTGGGCGTGCGTCGGACGATGCGTTGGGTGGGCGGCGACATCAGTGGGCAACCCGTGGTGTTCGTGGTATGAAACGCCCGCTGCCGGGCTCCCGGCAACGGGCCTGATGGTAGTCATTCCGGGGCTGGTGTGCCCTCGAGTATGGCCCGCTTTGGGAATCTTCGCCCGTGTGGCGTGGGGTGCTAAAAATCCGTATCGAGACCGAGTGATTCGAGGTCTTCACGGGCGATATCGGCGGTGATGGGGAAGTAGCCGTCATTGAGGACGACTTCCTGACCTTGCTGAGAAAAGATGAGTTTGATGAACTCGGCGCGGAGCGGGTCGAGAGCCTTACGGGCATCAAAGTTGATATAGATGTAGAGGAATCGGGCGATGGGGTAGTCGCCTGAATAGGCGTATTCGGCCTCTGGGGGGAACGCCTCTTCACCGTTGTCATAGGCGATCTTGAGCACTTTCACATCGGCCGTTTTGTACCCGATGCCGGAATACCCCATGGAGAAGCGGTCGGTCGCTACCGCCTGGACGACTGCCGAGGAGCCGGGCTGCTCTTTGACGGTGGCCTTAAAGTCGTTCTTGGCCAGGGCGACCTTCTTGAAGTAGCCATAGGTGCCCGAGGCTGAGTTTCGGCCATAGAGGTTGATCGGCTTGTTGGCGTAGGTGGAGTCTGTCACGCCGAGATCGCCCCAGGTCATGTCCGAGCCTGCGACAGAGAAGACCATGGCGACCTGAGGGAGCGAGATTGCATCGAGCGGGCAGTCCTTATGGACATAGACCGCCAGGCAGTCAATCACGGATCGAATCGCAACGGGCTTGTAGCCGAAGCGTTGCTCAAACTTGTCCATCTCGGAGGATTTCATCTTTCGGCTCATCGGGCCGAACTGGGACTGGCCCTCGATGAGTGCGGGAGGGGCTGTGGAGGAGCCCTTGCCCTCGATCTCCGGCTTGACGCTTGGGTAGAAGTTGGTGAACTCCTGGGTCCAGAGGGTCATGAGGTTGTTGAGGGTGTCTGAGCCGACGCTTTTGAGCGTGCCGAAGACACCCTGGGTCGGGGTATATTCGGGAAGCTCAGGATCAATCTGGGCGTGTCCCAGCGTGGCGGTGGCTGCGACCAGAAATCCGGCAATCGTGGCGTAAAGCGTGCGCATGGGGGTCTCTCCTGTACGGTGTCGGCAAAGTAAAAACATTCCCGCCCGGCGTGGGCGTCCTCGAACGACCCAAGCGTAGTGGCACATCAAGAGGACATGGGCGTGGGCAAGCTGAGAGGAGGAAAGAATGCGTTAGACTTGCGCAAAGACCCGCCCCCGCGCGGCCGTGCCCGCCTGCGGCTGTGAACAAAATAGCCCATGGGGCCAGAGCAGGTGTTGCGAGATGGTTATGCGGCTCTGACCAGAGCATCAGCGGGGCATGTACGCCGGGATATGTCGGTGTCATCCCGCCCGGCCACGCCGAACCGCACGGCGATGTGCATCGAGTCGTCGCTGGTCAGTTCGCCCCGGTGGGCGCGGACAAAGTAGGTCGCCTCGGGCGTGACCGCCGGGAGGGTGTCATCGACGAACGACCGCGTGCAGACCGCCCCGAGCAGCGTGGGCGGAGCGGCTGCGCCCAGCCTTCGCCAGACGGTGTAACAGGTGCCATTGGCGGTGGTGCCCTCCCAGTCGATCCGCAGCGCGCCGGAGTTGAGCAGCGTGGATTGCAGGCTTTCGGCCACGGCTGGCGGGGGCAAGGGTGCGGGTGTCTTCGCGGGCGAGAGCTCGGCGGCGGCATAGACCATGGCGTCGTCGCCGGTGAGCTTGGCCTTGGCGCGGATGGTCGCCACCAGGGCGCTGCCGAGTTCTGTGAGCGATTCGACCGCCGAGGTCTGGGTCGTGGTGGCGCTCTTGGCCTGTTGGCGCAGCGCCCAGGCGGTGTCGTAGGCGGCGCGGGCGGCGGCCAGACGCTCGCCCAGCAGCGCGACCGCCTCATCGGTCAACCCCAACGCCTCGGCGTTGGCGGCCCACTGGTCGATGTGGAACTCGAAGAACTCGATCTTCTTCAGGATGGTGCGGGGGATGGTGCGCATGGCGGGATTTCTCAGAATCGTGCATCGCTCGGGCGGATGGTCGCGACAGGGTCGGCCGGTCGTGGCATCCCCCGACGGTGCATCGGACACCCGGCACCGCGACTTGAGCCCGGACGGGCCGTGGGGGCACAAGTCATGCGAGCGGGGTCGCCGGGCACCGCGGCCCGGGCGCGTGTCAGAAGCGCGCGGGCACGCGCCCCGGCAGCCCCGGCATCCGCCCGGAGACCCCCGGCACCCGCCCGGGCGGCTCGGGCGCACGCCGACGGGTTCCCGGCAGCCGACCGGAGACGGGCATCCCTCCGGAGGCCGACCCAAGTGGCTCATAGGGACGGCTGTCGGCTTGATCGGTCAGACCGGGCCCTGCTCAGGGGCGGTCTTCCTTGTTCGTCTGGGTGCCGGCGGCTTGGGACTCGGCCAGGCGGTCGGCCCACTCGGGGTCGGTGCCCTCGGGCATCAGGTCGAGCGCCCGCGGCTGGTTCTTCACGGCCGCGGCGGTGTCGCTGGTCTGGCTCTGTGCCGTGTCCGAACCCGTGTGGGACCAGCCACGGCGCTGTGCTCACGGCCCATCGTCTGTCTCCTCCGCCTGTCCGAGCTTCCCCCGCCACTCTTCGGCCTTGGCGTCGTAGCCCTGCCCGGGCTCGGCTCCGTCCCACGCGGTGTAGAGATCGACCAGGCCGGCGATGCAGGTCCGGCTCTTGTCGTGGTCCTCGCCGAAGCCCTCCTTGAGCAGCGGGTAGGCTTCAAGCAGGGCGGCTTGGGCATTGGCGAACTGTTCGACACCGGTATTGGCGGGCCCGAGTTTGCTGAGATAGTTGCCCAGTGATCCGGGATCACTAACAGCGTAGACCTTTCGGGCATCGGGCAGTCCTTCTTCGAGCAGTACGCGGGCCTCTTCGAATCGACCGAGCTTGTTGAGGAGGAAGCCGTAGTTGTTGATTGAAAGTATTGTGTCGGGGTTTTCATCTCCAAGCACCCGCTTGCGGACTTCAAGCGCTTCACGGGAGTACGGCTCGGCCTCGTCGAACCGTTCGAGTTGCGTGAGGATGTAGCCGTAGTTACTTATCGACAGCAGCGTATGGGGATGGTCGTCTCCCAGGACACGCCGACGACCTTCGAGCGCTTCACGGAAGTACGGCTCGGCCTCGGCGAGTTTGCCCCGGGCTTCCAAGAGCGTCCCCATGTTGCTGATCGCATTGAGTGTGTCGGGATGGTCGTTGCCGAGCACACGCCGAGACCGCTCGATCGCCTCACGGGAGTACTCAAGGGCTTCGTCGAATCTCCCCTGCCTGTACAGGAGAACGGCCACATTGTTGATCGAGATCAGCGTTTCGGGGTGGTCGTCACCGAGGACACGCCGATTGCCATCGAGCGCTTCACGACAGAACACCACGGCCTCGTCGAGTTTGCCCTGCGCATCGAGGAGAAACCCCATATTGTTCAGCGCATTGAAAGTCTCGGGGTGGTCGTCACCGAGGACACGCCGACGACCATCGAATGTTTCACGGTAGTACGGCTCGGCTTCGTCGAGTTTGCCCTGGGCTTGCAGGAGAAGCGCCATATTGTTGATCGTCTTGAGTGTATCGGGATGGTCGTTGCCGAGAATGCGCCGACGACCTTCAAGCGCTTCGCGGCAGTATGGCTCGGCCTCGGCGAGTTTGCCCTGGGCTTTGAGGAGAAACGCCATATTGCCAATCGCAGTAAGTGTATCGGGATGGTCGTTGTCGAAAATACGCCGACGACCTTCGAGCGATTCACGGTAGTACAGCTCGGCCTCGTCAAGTTTGCCCTGGGCTTGGAGCGACATACCCACATTGTTGATTGAGTTGAGCGTACTGGGATGATCGTCGCCGAGGATGCGTCGATATCCATCGAGGGCCTCGCGGAAGTATGGCTCGGCCTCGTCAAGTTTGCCCTGGACTTGGAGCAGGAATCCCATGTTGTTGATTGAACTGAGTGTATAGGGATGATCATGACCGAGCACGCGCTTGCGGCCTTCGAGCGTTTGGCGGTAACACGGCTCGGCCTCGTCGAGTTTGCCCCGGGCCTGGAGCAGCGCCCCTAAGTTATTAACTGCACGCAGCGTGTCGGGATGATCGTCTCCGAGCACGCGTTGATACGCCTCGAGGGCTCTGCGGAAGTATGGTTCGGCCTCATCGAGTTTGCCCTGGGCCTGGAGCAGGCTCCCCATGTTATTGACTGAAAGCAGTGTGTTGAGATGATCGCCTCCGAGCACACGCTCATTGGCCTCGAGGGCTTCTCGGTAGTAAACCTCGACCTCGTCAAGTTTGCCCTGGGCGAAGAGCAGGTAGCCCATGTTGTTGATTGTAGTGAGTGTATTGCGATGATCGTCTCCGAGGACACGCCGAAATCCATCGAGGGCTTCGCGGTAGTACGGTTCGGCCTCGTCGAGTTTGCCCCGGGCCTGGAGCAGTCCGCCCATGTTGCCGATGGCACCGAGCGTATCAGTATGATCGTTTCCGAGCACACGCCGGCTCCCCTCGATCGCCTTTCGATAGTACACCTAGGCCTCGTCAAGTTTGCCCTGAACCTGGAGGAGGCTTGCCATATTGTTGAATCCTCGCAGCGTGGCGCGATCATCGTCGCCGAGCTGCTCCAGGCGAATCTTGAGGGCGCGTTCCTGCGGGTCCGTGGCCAGATCGAGCAATCCCAGTTTGCGCAGCGTCCTGCCCATGGTCCCAAGCAGTTTCGCCCGGACCAGCGGCTGGTCGGCGAACTGCGTGTCGATCGCTTCGATCGTGCGTTCAAAGATGTTCTCTTCGAGTGTTTCGAGCGCAATGTTCGTAAAGTTGAGCCCGCCGAGACTCGTTTCGACCTGCTCTCGCCGTTCCTCGGGCACACCATCGATCAGGGACCGGCGGAGTATGATGCCCATCATCTCGGTGTCTATGGCGCCGAGTTGCTCGGCCTGGAAATCCGCGACCTGCTCGAGCTCCTCGGCACGCTGGGCCGTCCGGGTTTCGGCTTGCGTCGAACGGTCCCGCTCGTTGAGCGCCCAAACCATGCCGAAACTCGTGCCGACGACACCGAGCACCAGCACCGCCGCGATCACCGCACCCGCGGCGACCTGCCCGCGATTGCGCTTGACGAACTTGCCCAGTTTGTATCGGGCACTGGGCGGCCCGGCGATGACCGGCTCGTCGGACAGGTGCCGCCCGATGTCGGCCGCCAGCCCGTTGGCCGTGTCGTAGCGCCGTGCCCGGTCCTTCTCCAGGCACTTCATCACGATCCAGTCCAGATCGCCGCGCAGCACCAGCCCGAGCTTCTTGAGGTCTGTGCGCCGCTGCTGGGCGGTCCGTGTGCCCGTCTCGCCGAGCGAACTCAATCGTGTGCTCGGCTTGTGCGGCTCGTCCTCTCGCAGGATCCGCATCATCTCGCCAAAGCCCGCCTCCATCAGCGATCGCGTGTCAAAGGGTGTCGTGCCGGTGAGGAGTTCGTAGAGCAGCACGCCCAGCGAGTAGATGTCCGAGCGCGTGTCGATGTCGAGCCCGGACATCTCGGCCTGCTCGGGGCTCATGTACGCCGGCGTGCCGATCATCTGGTGGTGCTGGGTGTAGATCGTCTTCTCGGTCAGTTCGGCGTTGGTGGCCTTGGCGATGCCGAAGTCGATCACCTTGGGCACCGGCACGCCGTCGTGGAGCGTCACGAGCACATTGCCCGGCTTGATGTCGCGGTGGATGATCCCCTTCTGGTGGGCGTGCTGGATCGCGTGGCAGACCCTGGTAAAGAGGTCCAGCCGGGCCTTGGTGTCGAGCTTCTCCCGATCGCAATACTCGAGGATCGGCACGCCGCGGACCAGCTCCATCACGAAGTAGGGCCTGCCCGTCTCAGTGCTCCCCGCGTCGAAGACCTTGGCGATGTTGGGATGGTCCATCATCGCCAGGGCCTGCCGCTCGGCCTCGAAGCGGGCGATCACCTGCTTGGTGTCCATGCCCAGCTTGATGATCTTGAGCGCCACCCGGCGTTTGACCGGCTCGCGCTGCTCGGCCGCCCAGACGCTGCCGAACCCGCCCTCGCCGATCTTCTCGAGCAGCTTGTAGTGGCCGATCATCTCCCCGACCCGCTCGTCGGGGGTCCCGGGGTTCTCGCGATCGGCGCGGGACACGGTCACCGTGGCCTCCGGGTCGCGGTTTGGGTCCTGCCTCGGATCGTGTCCTGTCTTGAGGAACGAGCCGGCCTCGGCATCTGCCGCGAGCAGGGCCTCGACCCTGGCGCGGAGGGCCTGGTCCCCGTCGCACGCCTCGTCGAGGTAGCCCGGACGATCGGCCTCTTCAAGGTCTCGGGCGGTGGCAAAGATGGTCGCGATTTCGGCACTCATAGTGCACTCCTCAAAGACCTAAGTCAGAATCGGCATGATACAAGGCATCTACGAGATCGTGTTGGCATCACGGGCCTGCGTGTCGGCCACTTTGCGATGATGCACCGCGTTGGTAGCGTCAGGATCGTTCTCGCAGCCAAACCGCAGCACCGTCTCGCCGAGTGTGATCTCGTCGCCGCCGCGGAGAGCCGTTTCGCCCTCGACGGGTTCGCCGTTGAGGAGCACGCCGTTCTTGGCTTTGGTCGGCGTGATGGCGTGGCCCCCATCGACCAGCCGAACCACCGCGTGCTTGCGGCTGACCTTGGGGTCGATGATCTGCATATCGCGGGCCGGGTCGCGCCCGATCGAGAGGGTGCGGCTGGCAAGCTCGAAGGTTGTGCCGGCTTGGGACCCTGTGATGATGGTGAGGCTGGGCATGGTCTGGGGCTCCTGCTATCGGAACCCGAGTGGCTCCGTACGGGAGTCCATGCGTCAAAGCCGGGCGGCGCACCCCACTCGCTCAGAATATTTATTCTTCTGGGGTCGAGAGGGCCTCAAACAGCCACGCCCGGGCGTAGGCCCAGTGCCGGTCGGCTGTGGTCTGGGAAAGCCCGAGTACCGCGGCTGCCTGTTTGAGCGTCAGGCCGCTGAAAAACCGGAGCTTGACGAGCATGGCTTTGTCGGGGTCCTCAGCCTCGAAGCGGGTGAGGGCCTCGTGCAGGTCTTCGAGTCCTTCGGGTACCTGATCGAGAGTGATGAGCCCGGGATCAAGCGTCAGTTTGATCGCGGACCCGCCTCGCTTGGCCGCCCCCTTGGCCCGGGCACGGTCGATGAGGATCCGCCGCATCGCCTCGGCAGCCGCAGCAAAGAAATGCCCGCGCCCCTCCCAGCCGGGATGCTGCTCGTCGGCGGGGCCTTGGAGGCGGAGATACGCCTCGTGGACGAGCGCGGTCGCTTGGAGCGTCTGGCCCGGCCGCTCTTGGGCAAGCCGGGCGCGGGCGAGCTTGCGGAGTTCGTCATAGAGCAACGGCAGCAGCGCGTCGGCCGCCTGGCGATCACCGGAAGCGGCAGAGACCATGAGAACCGAGATCGGATGGTGTTTATGGCGTGTCATACGAATCCTGCTTGAAACTCGTGCGGAGGGAGAGGAGAAGACGGAGAATCGTCCCGGAGGGACGAAGTACCCGAGGCACGAGTTTCAAGCGGGTTCCGTACCACAGATGCATGGTAGCGATTTTTCTTTTCTCCTCATCCTCCGCACGAGTTATTGAGAGCATCTTGTGTTAAAGGTATAGCGGACACTTTCGTGTGCCACGGCCACCTTGGCCGTGGCACACACGACACATGCAGTTGGGGTGCCCTCTATGGGAGCCATCTCAGAAACCGATCTGGATGCCCAACTGTCGCTTTGTCGAAGCCTGGGTACCGTCGGTGCCGACAAATGTGCCCGAGAGGAGGACATTGGCCAACGGGCGTACATCACTGGTTGCATCCCGGATATCGAGCGTCATGTGGTGGGCTGCCCCGACCTGGTCGCGTCGGCGACTGGCTGCAACGACATCAGCGGGGACATCCCACTCGGCGATCGTCTGGCCGGTCTCGCTGGTGAGCAAGAAGTGGATCGAACCATCGGCCCAGAGAGGGAGCGGGTAGCGGTCGTCCCAGAGGTAAACCACCATGGGGATGGTGTCGGGGTAGCCGTTGTTGTCGTCATCGAGCAGTGGATAGATCGCGATCATCATCAAGTCCGGCCTGAGATCGGCGGGCGGCTTGAGCCGCGGGCGGGAGGGCTCATCTGCGACACACCCCCCCAGCCCCACACACACCGCAAGCACACCCAGAACGCACAACGAATGCCAAGGGCTCTGACGCACTGGGCTACTCCTCCCCATTCTGGGTGTTACTGCTGGCTTCTGGTGGATCGACAAGCTTCGCGGGGACTTTCGGCACGCTCGACCAGTCGATCTCGGTGTTTGACCCATCGGCAGGCCCACCACCATCATTGGCTCCGATATGCATCGACCTGATCCGAGGCACCGAACTGAAATCGATCAGCGAAGAAGCCTCACCATCTGTGCCAAGGCCCGTTCCCCCGGGAATCGGCAACGGCGAGATGGCAGGATCGGCATTCACAGGCCCCATTTCGTCGATAATCCGCGAGGGATCGGAGAGTTTGTTGAGTTCCAAATCTGTGAGGTGACGATACCTCGACACCGCCAACCCACCACCCGGAATCACTCTCGGCGTGATGATGACCAGAAGCTCGGTTTTGACATTCTGCTCCTTCATCGAACGGAAGGGCAAACCCAAGAGCGGGATGTCACCAATGATGGGCACCTTCCATTCCCGGTCCTCCTTGACAGTCTGGATCAGGCCACCGATCACGACTGTCTGCCCGTTCATGACGGTGACGATCGTGTCAACCTTTCGCCGTGTGATGATCGGTGCCTGGATCGACTCGCCGACCTGCGTCGTGCGGCTTGTGAGCGCGGAAATCTCGGGGCTGATTGTGAGCTGCACAAAGCCGTCGGCGTTGATTGTCGGCGTGACCTCGAGGATGATGCCCAGCTCCTGATAGTTGACCGCCGTGGTCACATTGCCCGTGCCGCTCTGGGTGGTGCTGCCGGGCAGGCCGACCTCTTCA
This sequence comes from Planctomycetota bacterium, assembly GCA_024275365.1. Taxonomy (GTDB): domain Bacteria; phylum Planctomycetota; class Phycisphaerae; order Phycisphaerales; family UBA1924; genus PNC22. The sequence continues at coordinate 24,229 of JAJRZG010000085.1, forward strand.
CCGACTGCGATCCTTGCTGCCTCGTTGTTTTTGACCGTCACCGAGGGGCGACTGAGGACCTCGAGCTTGCCCTGCACTTCGAGAGCGCGGACCATCAACTCAAAGTCGAGGCTGGAGACTGACAGGTTTGCGGTGCCCAGAGCACTCGCAAGCGCACCGCCCGCAGCAAACGAGCCGAGCTGGTAGGCATCTGGCCCGAGCCCGGTCACGCCGCCGACCTGGATATCCGCTCCCCAAGTGTCCTCATCGTCAATCGTCACCTCGGCAAGCAGCACATTGATGAGCACCTGAGGCGGGGCGGCATCAAGCTCGGCGACGATCTGCTCAACCGCTTTGATATAGCGGGGAGAGGCGGAGATAAGCAGCTTGTTGCTCTTTTCATCGCCGACGACTGTGACCTCTTGCTCGAGCTGGCGGGCAACCGAGCCCGCGACGCCGGAATCGCCACCAAGGGCCGTCTGCACCGCTGCGGCCTCGCTCTGGAAGTAGGTCTGGAGTGTGATCTCGATCTCCTTGGCCTGGGCATTGGCGAGGTGAACGACAATCTGCTCTCGTTCATTGGCTTCGATCAGGTCGAGGTCCACGATGACCTTGCGGACGAGTTCGAGGTATTCTTCGGTACCCGAGACGAGGATGGTGTTGGTGCGGGCATCGATGGTGATCGAGAGTTCCTGCCGTTGGTCGGGCACAGCAGTGACCGAGACCGACCCGAGCCCGAGTGTGTCATCCTCTTCATCTTGCTGACCTGTGGGGATGAGGACGAGCGAGTTGCCCTGCTGGCTGAGGTTGAAGAGGTCTCTGAGGACCTCGGCCATGGCGCGGGCGTCGGCATTGACGAGCCGGAACGACTCGATTTTACGAGAGCCCGCGGTCGAGCCGTCGAGGTCGTCGAGAATGGAGCCGATGAGATCAACGATGGGCGAGGGTGCCGAGACCAGGACCGAGTTGGTGCGGAGGTCGGGTGTGAGACGGACCTGCGAACGGATGAAATCGTCGATCTCCGCTTCGGAGAGTTCACCCTTGACGACATTGCCGAGGGCGTCTGTGACATCACTGCGCAAGTACCGCAGACGGGTTGCCTTCGCTTGGCCAATCGAGCTGCCAAGAGCGCGACCGGAGAGAATCCCTTCGAGCAGCCGGACAACTTCCAGAGCATTTGCCGAATCGAGCTCGAAGCGGCGGACATCTTGGACGCTGATGATCTCGTCGGTGTCGAACCTGTCTATCAGGGATCGAATTTCACGAATATCGGCTTCGGTCCCCCGGACGATCAGGGCGTTAAGGCGGGCTTCAGCGGTGACTCCGACCGCGTTCTGCCCGCGGCGTTCGTTCTCGCGGGTGACATAGACATCGCGGATTGAAACAGCAACTTCCTCGGCACGCGCGTATTCAAGCTGGAACAGTTCCATGCGGCCCGTGCCTGCGATCTCCGATGCATCACTCTCAATCGTGACGAGTAGATCCTTGACGAGTTCGAGGTTTTCTTCGCTGCAGGTCAGAATGAGCAGGCTGTTGGCGGGGTCGGCGACAACACTGAATGTATCGAGAGGCGAATCGATACCGCCAGCTCGGCGGGTGGACTCGATCCGATCATCCATCAGTTGTTGCAGCGTCGAGGCAAGCGCAGAGACATCCCCCCCGGGCACCGGCAGGACATGCAGGCCAACGGTGTAGTTGGCATCCTCAGCATCGAGCGTCTCAAGCAGGCTCTCGATGATGGCAAACGACCGGGTGCTGGTCGCGAGGATGAGTGTGTTGGTGCGCACATCGGAGGTCACGATGAGTTGGTCTTCGGGGCGCAACACACCGGCCGATTCACGCTGTTGAAAGACTTCGCTCAGCACACCCGCGACGCGGTCGGCAGCCGCGTTTTCGAGCGGGAAGAACCGGACCGCGTTGCCCGCTGAGGCGAGCTCGACATCGAGCGATGTCACAAGCTCGCGGATGACGGAGATATTGGCGGGCGTGCCAACCACGATGAGTGTATTGGTATCTGGCTCTGGCTCGACAACAAGACTCGAGAGCGGGACGAAGAGGTCTGACTCGATGCGTTGGCTTGGGTCGTTCGGATTCCCGCCGCGCTCGAGTATGCGGAGCCTTGCGATCTGGCGTTGCAGGCCGTCGGCTTCGGGCGTGGCCCGTGTGCCTTGGATAATCACGCGTTCGATGATGTCTGCGATCGTGCGTGCATCGGCGAACTCCAGCGGGATGAGCGCGGGCTCGACCCAGTTACCGACGGTGTCGCCGTCGAGGTCTTTGATGAGCACTTCGACAAGGGCAACCGCCTCCTCTCGTCCAGCGACGATCAGGGTGTTGGTCCGGTCATCGACCGAAACCGCTATTTCACCGGCGAGGGCTTGACCGGTTGCGGTGGGCGGAAGTCCTCGACGCTGCGTGCCGGGGAGGCGTCTGAGAGCCTCTCCCTGGCTGAAGAGCTGATCGATGATGCCCTTGATTCGAGATGCTGCGGCGTTTTCGAGCGGGAATATACGCACGAGCACCGCATCACCTATTGGCAGCGTGTCGAATGTGGTGACGAGATCGGTGAGCGCGGCAACATTCCCGGCGCTTGAACCGACGATGACGGCGTTCGTTTCCTTCTCGGCGATCAGACGGATAGGGGTCGAGAGGTCGAGCGAGATCGGTGATCTGCCAAAGCCCTGCGTCATCTGGAGACGGCGGACATGCTCGGAAATCGCCTGGGCGGGGCCGGTGTCTGTTGCCAGGCCGGAGAGGTTGAGCATCTGCGTCAGTGTTGCGACGACCGCATCGGCGCTGGCAAGCTTGAGCGGGATGACCGCCATCTGTTGCGTGACATCCACGGGATGGGCATCGAGCACGCGGACAATGTTCTCGATAATCGCAGCGTCACGAGAGTTTGCGATCACGCCGATCGCAGATTGGCTCGTGATATCGACGAGTGTGATCGGCTCGGACACGATTCCAAAGCGGTCTTCGGGGACAGCACGGGTGACACCCATCTGCTCGAGCATCGCGCGGATGGCATCTGGGGCATTGTTTTTGACTTCGATGATGCGGACCCCGGGAGCAAGAGATGGACCACTTTGCGTTGCATCATCCGCTGGATCAGTCGGTTGATCGCTGACATCGAGCTGCTCGACGAACGCCTTGACCTGCTCGAAGACACCGGGAGAAGTCGAGACGATCAGGGCATTTGAGGTGCGCTCGACACCGACAGTGAATGGCTCGCCGAGCTTCTGCGCGACCGGTGTGAAGGCGGTTTGCACAAGCTGACGCAGGCGTGTCGCGGGGACATGCGTCACACGAAGGATGCGTGGCGTGATGCCTTGCTGGCTCTGGGTCTGGAGCTCGCGGGCAAGCGTCCAAATCTGAAGCAGGTCATTCTCATCTGCACGGACGACGAGTGTGTTGGAAATATCATCACCGAAGATACGGGCCGAACGAAAGCCGGTCTTGCCTCCGGACTGACTGGAGAACATCTGCGTGAGCGTCGCAGCGATCACACTCGCGCGGCCGCGTTCGATGGGGATCACCACCGGCTCGGGAAGCTGGACATTCTCTGCAACATCGAGCTGCTCGATGATCTGTTCGATCCGCTCCATCTCCTTGCGGCCCGCAGACACAATGAGCGAGTTGGTCTGTGGTTCAGCAGAGACCGACGGAACCCCCTCGGTATCGACCAGCACCGGAGGCATGTAAAAGTCGTTGAAACGAGGGTCGCGGTTGCCGCCGCGGGGTTGGTTCTGTTGCTGACGGGCGCGCTGTTGGTTGAGTTCATCCTGGAGTGATTGGCGGAACCCCTCGTTGAGCGCACGCGCAACACTTGTCGCGTCGGCGTGTCGAAGAGGGATCACCTTGAGTTGGCGGGAGGTGTCGTAGTCTGGCGTGTCGAGTTTTTGCAGCAGTGAGCGTATGTTCTCCCACTCGCTCTCATCGGCGCTGATAACCAGCGAGTTGCTCGCCTTGTCAGCAACAATCGAGACATTCTTTGCGGTAAATGTCCTGGCTTCCTGGGCAAAGCGGCCGTAAAAGACTTTGAGCGCATCGGCCGTCTGTACCGCATCTGCAAACTCAAGACGCACAAACTCGGTCGTTCGGTTTTCGCCTGTGGGCTCATCGAGTTGTGCGATCATCTCCTCGATCTGGGCCATCTGCGCTTGTGTCGCAAAGATGCTGATCGTGTTATCGTTGGGGAAGTAGTCGATCCTTGGGTCGGGCTCATCTGCGCCCTTGGGCAAGTCTCGCAGCAGTGTTGCCAGTGTGAGCCGAACATCACTTGCGAGGACATGCTCAAGCGTGACGCGGCGGAAGACCTGGAGTTCGTGCTCGGGCTCAATATCGAGCGTGCTGATCTGCGATGTCACGAGTCCGATCATTTCGTCTGAGCCGGTCAGGAGCAGCGTGTTTGATCGCGTGACTGGTGTGATTGTAATCTTGACTGCAGGTGGAAGGGCGGTGCGGAGTGTGTTTGCGATATCATTGGCGCGGGCGTGCTTGAGTGAAATCGAAGCAATGTTGACATCTTCGGGTCGAGGGGCAGCATCGAGATCGGCTATCAGGCTTGCAACCTGCTCGAATCGCATGGGTGGGGCTGAGACGAGCACCGCGTTGGTGCCCGGCTGAGGGGTCACGATTACTCTGTCTTCAGCCCTTCCAGACCTTGGGAACATCACACGCACCGCCTGGGCGATTTAGTTTGCGGTGCCGTTGTGGAGGGTGATAATATCGAACCGGCGGTCGTCACCGAGTTGCGGCTTGTCGAGCTCTATGACGAGCGAACGGATCAGTTCGAGGCTGTCCTCATCGGCGGTGACGAGCAGGAGGTTACCGTCCTGGGAGCCGATAATCGAGACGGCTTCGGGTGGTGACCCCTCGGCTCTGGCTCTTCGCTGGAAGAAGTTGTTGAGGTTCTGGGCGGCGCGGCGGGCATCGGCAAACTGCAGCGGCATCGACTCGACGACCGCGTTTGGCCTGCCCGAAACCTTGTCGAGCTGCTCGGCGTAGGCCATCGCTTGTTCAACACGGGCACCCGGACCGATCAGGATGATCGCGCGTCGGCGGGCATCGACCTCGACGGTGATCTCATCGGGATCAGAAACGGGCCGCCACCAGTTTCTGTTTGATGTCGTGGTCTTCATCGCACTTTCGATCACGCGGGCAATCGTCTGTGGGTCACCCTCGGTGATAGGAACGACCTGAACAATGCGAGAGGTCTTATCAGAGAAGGGGACATCGAGTGTCGCGACGATATTCTTCATCACTCCGAGTGTCTCACCTTGGCCCATGAGAATGACCGCATTGAGACGGGTATTGAAGTCAACAAAGAGTTTGTCCTCGGGGCGCCCCTGGTTGTTTCGGCTGGAACGACCCCACATGCGCTCATATTGAAGCTCACTTGCAAGATTGCTCAGGGTGTCCTCGATATCGCTGACACGGGCGTTCTCGAGCGGGACGATATCAAACTGTAACTCAGCAACAGCTGATAACTCCGAATCGAACCGCTCGACAAGCTCGAGGATTTGTTCATAATCTGCATCACCAGCGGCAACGATGAGCGTGCCACTGCGGCGGTCGCCGGTGATGGCGAC
>JAJRZG010000086.1 GCA_024275365.1 Planctomycetota bacterium
CGAGAGCAAGAGCAAGACGGTCCTCCAGCGCGAGGCCCTCGGCTCGATGGGGCTGGCCGCGTAGCAAAGCGCAACGCGAACAGCAAAGAACGCAACGCACAACACACCACGGCCCGGGCACCATCGCTCGGGCCGTGTTTGCGTGCCGGTATCGGGCGAAACCAGCTCTCGACCGCCCCCGGGCGCGCAACCTCAGCGATCACCCTCCTGCCCTGCCCCCCGCACCACCGAGGACCAGCAACGCAGGAAGTGGTCGAGCTCTCGACCCCCGATCCGACCAGACCACCAGCCGCCCCCCACGCCGAGCAAGAGAATGTCGGCCTCGCGGGTACCCGTCACTCGAACAACCGCGAGATCGCGGCCGGGCCGGAAGGTCTGCCAACGGAACCGCCGAGAGACCACCGTCTCGTGCTGTGTGCACCTCCCCCGCCACCGCCCCACCGGCACAAGACCCAGCTCACGCAGCCCCGCGACGCCCACAACCGCGACGCCCACAAACACCATCCCCGTCGCAAAGAGCTCGATCAGCTCGATCCGGGGCGCAAGAGAAACCGCCGCATCCATCGAGAGCCGCGTCATCAGCTCGGCGGGGAACCGGCTCAGCAGCACCAGCGCGATCCCCGCCGGGAGCAGCAGCCCGGGCAGGCGGAGAACGACAGGCAACGCCATCGGAGCCGCCCCGCCAACAGGCCCCTCTGCCAGCGCCGAGGCCACCAGCTGCCCGAGCCTCGGGGACCGGCCAGGCGTGCGGTCCCACCACGCGCTCCGCCCCTCTTGCACAAGCAGCGAGGCCCGGTCGGCCGAGAGCCCCGCCTCTTCGTGCAGCGCGTCATACCTTTGCACCAGCGCCGCGGGGCTGCCCGGGTATGTCTTCGGGTCGACCTCAGGATCGGGCGGGGCACAAAAAACCTCGCCGACGATCGCGCGGCGAGCCCCGGCAGAGGCCACCGCACCACCGCCCAACAAAGACCCCTCCTCCCCAAACCCTCGCAGCGGCACCCGAAACCTGTCGAGCTCCCGCTCCAGCATCACCGCGACCGGGCTGAAGCAGAGCGCAAAGACCCCAAGCATCAGGAGCCCGGCCACCACCGGGGCAAGCCCGAACGGCTCGGGGATCGGCTCGAGCGGCTTGATCTCGGGGATCAGCGGCGAAAACAACAAGAGCACAGCCGCAAGCATCGTCACCACCACCGCCAGCATCACACCCGCCGAGGCAACCCGGACATCCCACCAGCGCGCCCACCGCTGCTCCCGCCACAGGCCGGTGGACTGGACAAGCAGGAGTGTATGAGTGGAGTTTTCGAGTCGGCGGGCGGCTGCCAGCGCCTCGATCGCCCGGTCGCTCGCCTCATAGGCCGATGCCGGGGCGAGCGCCCAGCACGCCAGGAAATGGTCGAGAGACCTCCCGCCCGCACGGAGCATGGCGTGGTCGCCGTCGGCGCCGAGCAGGGCGATGTCGGCCTCGCGTTTGCCCGTCAAACGCACGACCGCAAGATCACGCCCAGGGCGGAAGGTCTTCCACCTGAGCCCGTGAAACACCCGCGTCCGCTCACAAGAGCACTCGGCCCGCCAGAGCCCAAAGGGCAGGAATCCCATCTCGCGGATGCAGGCATACCCGACGATCACCAGGAAGGGGGCACTCATCCCGAGCATCATCAAACCGTAGGTTCCCAGGATGGGCACTCCCCCGATCACCCTGAAACCAGCAAACGGGCCGAAGACGAAGAAGACGATCCATGCCGGGAGGACGAGCCCCTTGGACAAGAAACGCACCGGCAGCGTCACCGGCTCGACCTCGCCGAGGGTCACCTCGACCAGCGCTCGATCGACCAGTGACTCGAGTGTCGGCCCCTCATCCCCGCTCCACCGGATCGACCGGCCCTCCTCGATCAGCAGCGAGGCCCGGCTCGACGCGAGACCCGCCTCGCAGTGGAGCGTGTGATACCGCTGCACCGCGACACCCAGAGCGTGCGGTGCTCTCCCCGAATCAAGGAAGAAACGCTCGGCGATCGCTCGCCGGCTTCGGGTGTAGAGCCCGTCCTGCTCGTCGGGGTCGTCGAGCCCCGAGCTGCTCTGGGAGGGTCTCTCTTTGGCGAGTTGGCGTTCGACGACCCGTTGTGCCGGCACCAGTAGCAAGATGAAAACACCCACAAACGCCGCTGCGGAGAGAAGCACAACGACCCCCGGGAGCAACTGCACGGGGGCCAGCAAGCCCGGTCGGGGATCAAAGAGCACCCACCATCCGAGAAAGCCAAGAACCAGCAACGCCAACAGAGTGAAAAACCCACTCGTCAACGCGGTCGCGATATCCCACCACCGCACAAATCGTCCGTCATGCAAGATGGATGTCCCGCTGGTGAGTGTGTATCGGGGGTGTGCTGCCGGGTCGGCAGCTGGCGCGGTCGGCCTCTCGCTGATGTGTGGATCGGGGGGTGGTGTCAAAGGTGCCACTCCTCATGCCCATGCAACACGCCCCCGGAACGGGACATGATACCGATCCTCTGGGTGCGCAAGGAAGAGAAACCACCCTCCGAGCCATTCTGGAAAGGGCCGAATCAGGTTGCCTCAAGCCTGTTCAGAACACCGCCGGGTGCTGAGGCACAGCACACGACAGCCAGCCCTCTCCCTGGCTCTTTCAATGTTTCCTGAAAGAACCATTGACTCCCGACCGGAATGGCCCGATACTTCCCTGATGGCCCCCTCAAGCCCACAATCGCAGGCCCGGCCACTGCCCGATGCCCTCAGAGAAGCCCAGGACCGCTACATCGCCACCTGGAGCCAGATGGGCTCGGCGTGGGGGATCAGCCGGACGATGGCAGAGGTCCATGCGCTGCTCTATATCACTGGCGATGCCCTCTGCACCGACGAGGTTATGGATCGGCTCGAGATCTCGCGGGGCTCGGCCTCCATGTCTCTGCGGGCGCTCCTCGAATGGGGCGTCATCACCCGTACCCACAAACGCGGCGACCGCAAGGAATACTTCCTTGCCGAGCAAGATGTCTGGGCGATGTTTCGCGCGATTGTCCGCGAGCGCATGAAGCGGGAGGTCGACCCGATGCTCGCCTCGCTCTTTGAGATCCGCGATATGACCGGGGGCATGGGCACAATCGCCAAAGACCATAACGACCGGCTCGACCAGTTGCTCCTCTTCTTTGAGGTCATGCAGATGTTCGGGCAGCGGTTCATCAGCCCCACCGGGGAGGGGCTCCAGGCGGCGGCGGACATCCTGAGCAAGAGTGACGCATGACCAGCACCGTACGGCAACCCGTCTGCCTGATGACCTGCACCGAGCCGGTGCAGGTCGCAGAGTCATTGCCGCACCTCGAGTCTTCACCGCTGCGTGGTGTCACGCTCTGTTGGGATCTTGCCTCCCGCGCGGGCAAACGCCTTGCAACCAACGGTCATGGCGACCATACTGCGAGCCACGCTGTTGCGATTGAGCTCTCGATTGAACCGGCAGCTGACCACAAACCCGAGCGTGCGCTGGGGGCTCTTCGAGGCAAAGCAACCGTGCGGCTGAGAGCCATTCTGCGATCGGGCGATCGCGCAGACCTTCGTGTTCTCGTCGATGCGCACACACGCTGGCTCTGCGAGTCTGGGTTCCACCATCTCGATATCGATGGCGTGGTCTCCTGCACCTTTCACGCGAGTTCCCATGCCCGCCCGGTGTATGCACGGTGCCCGCTGCTGATGACGATGGGCATCCCGGCGGGGTCGTACTCGCTGCGCGAAGCTGAGCCTCGGGTGTAATCATGCAGAGGGTGGGGGGGTCGGTCGCCAGGTGCTTGCGCAGACAAGCTGGCAACCTCGGAAGGATGGGGTGACCAAACAACAGGAGGGGGGCTTTCCAGTCTGCGACATTCCCTGATGTCTCTGTCCACGGAAACTCCCTGGGGCTGGAAAGCCCCCGCCCCTGTGGTAAAGGGAGAGAAAGAAGAATCGCCCCGGAGGGGCGAACGACCCGGCGTACGACCCGGATTCATACGCAACCTGCTTGGAACTCGTGCGTCAACGGGGAATGGGTGGGGTGAAAGGGAGAGCCCTGCGAGCAGTGATCTCCGTGTTCGGCCAAGCGTCGAACAGAGCCGCGAGCGCAAGCGACCGGATTCCGTGGGTCGGTTTGTGCCAGCAGACACCAACCCGTCGCTTGCGCTCAGGGCTCTGTTGATCCTGCCTTCCCGCTGCCACGCACGAGAATGAAACGGGATGCGTATCAGACCCGCTGTTCGCTGACGGCGATTGCCATCCCGTCTGGGTCGAGGTAGTGGGCGATCCGCGTGCCGAACTCCTCGCGTTTGGGTGCGCGGGTGCATCGGACCTGGGCAGCAAAGAGCCGCTCGTGAAACGCGTCGAGGTCTGGCACGGTCAGCCCAATCTGGCCGCTCCCGGGCTTGGGGCTCGGCGATGCGGGGTTGGCCAGGGCATCCGGTGGGGTGGCGTGCAGGGCAAGCACCGTCGGCCCCGTCTCGAACTCGGTCCAGATCGGTGTCTCTCTCCTGAGCGTGAGCCCGAGGGTGTCGCGGTAGAACTCGGTCGAGCGGTGCATATCCGACACATAGACAATGACATGATTGAGACTCGGCATGGCAACTCCTTCGGATAGAGAGGTACGGTATGCACGCGGCGGCCCGAATGCGCAGCAACGAGCACGGACCTACTCGATCGGCCCGGGCCTGCGAAGCCTGGCAGCAAGGCGGAGCGAGTTGCCGATGACGCAGGTGTCGCTCAGCGCCATCGCCAGTGCTGCAATGATCGGGCCGTGAACCCCGAGTAGCCCGAAGGCGGCTGCGGGGATTGCCATGGTGTTGTACATAAACGAGAGGGTGAGGTTCTGCTTGATCGTCCGCATGGTCAGGCGTCCGATCGCGAGCAGCTCGCCGAGCGAGGTGATGCGGTCGCCGGGGATCACCACGCCCGCACTCTCGATGGCGACATTGGCACCGGTGCCGATGGCGATCCCGATGCCCCCGGCAGCCCCTGCCTCGGCGAGCGCAGCCGCGTCGTTGATCCCGTCACCGACCATTGCCAGCGTCACTCGCTTCCTCTGTGGGGTGGGTGTCCGGCCCGCGGCGTCATCCATCGGCTCGGAGCGCCGATCCCCCGAGAGCGTGCGCACCATCGTGACCTTCTCTTCGGGCGACAGCCCTCCGTGGGCATTGGCAGGGTCGATCCCCAGCCTCGCGGCGATCGACTCGACAACCCCCGGGCGATCACCCGAGAGCAGGTGAGGCTCAATCCCCTGTTCGCGAAGGGATTCTATCAACCCGACGGCCTCTTCACGGGGCTCATCGCGGAAGGCGATCACGCCCGCGAGTGTTCCGCTGCGCACGACTGCGCTGACACTGGCATCGTCGGGAGTTTCTGGGAGTGCAATTTCGCGCTCTGCTGCCTTGGCTTCGGAGATGATCTCGACCTGCTCGCCCATCACCATGCCCACGAGCCCGACGCCCGGGGTCTCGGCGGTGTTGCCCGCCGGGGGCACGGTGAGCCCCCGATCGCGGGCAGCCTCGACGATCGCCACCGAGAGCGGGTGCGTGCTCGCCGAGGCGATCGCAGCGGCAGTGGCGAGGACCTCATCTTCAGCCTGCACGACCTGTGGCTTGCCGAGCGTGAGCGTGCCCGTTTTGTCAAAGGCAATCGCACTGACGGCTGATGCTCTCTCGAGCGCTTCTGCCGAGCGCACCAGGATTCCCTTCCGGCTCGCGGCACCCGAGCCGACCATCACCGCGGTCGGTGTCGCAAGCCCGAGTGCGCACGGGCATGAGATCACGAGGACCGTCGTCGCGCTGATGATCCCCGTTGTCCAGTCGCCCACCAGGAACCCCCACACAAGCACGGTGACCGCAGCCACCCCCAGCACCGCGGGCACAAAGATCGACGAGACCTTGTCGGCGAGCCGGTGGATCTGGGTCTTGCCCGACTGGGCGTTTAGGACGATCTCGGCGATGCGCGCGAGCGTAGTCGATGAGCCGTCGGTGCTTGACTTGACGACCAGCCTGCCGGTCAGGTTGAGGCTCCCCGCGACGACCATCCCGCCCTCGTCGCGGTCCACGGGGATCGATTCGCCGGTGACGACCGATTCATCGATCGAGGTGGAGCCGCTGACGATCTCGCCATCGATCGCGACGCGCTCGCCCGGCTTGACGAGGATGAGGTCACCCGGCATGACCTCTTCGGTGGGCAGGGTCTTGCCGTCGTGATCGGTGGGTGCAGCGAGCCTGGTGACTTCTTCGGGTTGGAGCGCGAGCAGCTCACGGAGCGCAACGCCGGCCCGGGCGGTCATCGAGGATTCGAGCCAGTGCCCGATGCTGATGAGGGTGAGCAGGCCGGCCGCCTCGGTAAAGTAGAGCGGGAGTTGCACCCCGTCGTGGCCTGACTGCTGCATGCGCGCCAGGTTGGCGATCGAGAGCAGGAACGCTGCGGTCGCACCGATCGAGATCAGCGTGTCCATGTTGGTCGTGCGGACGCGGGCTGCCTTCCACGCCGAGGCATAGAAGGCGCTCCCGAGATAGAACAGGGCAACGGTCGCCCCGATGACGCTGAACCAGAGCCAGTTCCCGTGGTGGGCATCGATCCCCATCATGCCACCAAACCAGTGCAGGGTTTCGAGCGGGAGCCAGATCAGGGCACCGACGATCACACGGCTGCGCCACTTCTTGACCGTCTGCTGACGGCGGCGCTCCATTGCCTCACGGCGTTCGGTGAGTGTTTCTCGGCGGAGCAGAGGCACCGCGTCGAACCCTGTCGAGCGGACCGCCTCGACCAATGCTTCTGCGTCGAGCCCTTGGCCATGCACAAGCGCCATCGCCCCGGTGAGGCTGACCTCGGCGGTCACTACCCCTTCGGTCTGAGCGAGTGCCGCCTCGACCTTGCCCACGCACCCGGCACAGTTCATGCCCTCGATGCGGATGCGGACGGGTTGGTCTGAGGCTGGGGGAGCAGGGAGTGTTGCTGTGTTTGTCACGAGACCTCCGGGGATGAAGAACGATTTTCGGGCCGGACTATATTCACTCGTTGAGGTCGAGGCAGGAGACCAACGCGGAGGCGAGGCGTGAGACAGAACCCAACGCCCAAGCGAGAAACACTTCTCAACCGAAACGAGAAACCATTCTCACCACGGAGGAGACGGAGGCTCACGGAGTGGGAAGCAGGATTACACTGCCGAGGACGCAGAGTGGCGCTGAGGAAAGACAGAGGAGGAAGGCAGTTTTACCACAGATGAACACAGATTGATACAGATAAAGGCATGCATGAACGGTGGCACGGCTCTCCGAGCCGTGCGGGTTGAACAATGTAACCAACTCACGGCTCGGAGAGCCGTGCCACCTGTATCTCTTCACTTCCCTGTATCTCTTCACTTCATTTCCTCCGTATCACTCCGTGTCCTCCGTGGTAAAACTGTCTTTCTCTTGCATTCCCTCTGCGCAACTCTGCGTCCTCGGCGGTGAACTGCCTTCTGCCTTTACTCGGCCTTCGCGCTCTTCGCGTTCACGCCTTTGGACTCTCGCTCATCGCCGGCGGATCGGCACCACCCGGTATACCCCACCCACGCCCGCCTCGAAGGTGGCAAAGCCCGCATCGTTGGTCCTTGCGAGTTGCTTGCCGCCCTTGGCAAAGACGCGGGATGGCTGGGGTGTCCAGACCCTGCACCGGCCGCCCTTGAATGAGCGCAACTCGGCCGCGACGAACCTGCCCTGGTTCCAGACGATGTCCACCTCGAATGCCCCGCGCGCCCGGAGCCCTCGCACGACGCCCGCATCCCACGCCTCGGGGAGTGCGGGCAGCAGCCGGATCAGCGGCTCATCGAGCGAGCCCTCGTGGCTCTGGAGCAGCATCTCGGCGATGCCGGCGGTTCCACCGAAGTTGCCATCGATCTGGAATGGGGGGTGATTGTCAAAGAGATTTGGGTGGGTGCTCTTGGCGAGGAGCTGCTCGAGGTGGTGGTGGGCGGAGTCGCCGTCGAGGAGGCGGGCGAAGAAGTTGATGATCCATGCACGGCTCCAGCCTGTGTGCCCGCCTCCCTTGCGCAGGCGCGCTTCGAGCGTGGCGCGGGCAGCGTTCATAAACTCGGGCGTGTCGGTGAAGTTGAACTGATGCCCCGGGTGGAGCGCAAAGAGGTGTGACATGTGCCGATGCCCGGGCTCGGCTTCTTCGTAGGGCTGGTCCCATTCGAGGATTCGGCCATCAGGCCCGATCTGTGAGGGGGCCAGTCGCGTGAGGGCGTCGCGGGCGCGGGCGGTGAAGTCGTCCTCGATGCCGAGCACGCTTGCTGCCTGGAGCGCGTTGGTCAGGTTGTCCCAGATGATTTGCTGGTCCATCGCGGTGCCCATTGCCACATGGAGCAGACGCCCCTTGCTGTCGCTGTAGGTGTTTTCGGGCGAGATCGTCGGGCCGGAGACGAGCAGGCCCGTGCGTGGATCTTCGGTGAGCCAGTCTAACAAAAACTCGGCGGACTCCTTGATGACCGGGTAGGCGGCCTTGGCGAGGAACTTACGGTCGAGGGTGAAGCGGTAGTGCTCCATAAGGTGCTGGCTCGACCAGGCCCCGCCCATGACCCACATCCCCCAGACCACCCGGCCCGAGGGGACGGTCCAGAGCCAGGCATCACTGACATGCCCGGCTGCCCAACCTTCGAAACCAAACGAGGCGGCAGTGCGGCGGCCATCGGTGCGGAGGCGGTCGATGAACGAGAGGAACGGCTCATGGCACTCAGACAGGTTGGTCACCTCGGCGGGCCAGTAGTTCATTGGCAAGTTGATATTGATGTGGTAGTCGCTGTTCCAGGGTGCCTCCATGTGTTCGTTCCAGAGGCCCTGGAGATTGGCGGGCATATCGCCGGGACGCGATGAGGCGATGAGCAGGTACCGCCCGAACTGGAAATAGAGGGCTTCGAGAGCGGGGTCGCTCCGGCCCGCGCCAACGAGGGCGAGCCGCTGGTCGGTGGGGAGCGTGCGTGATCCTTCGCCGAGGTCGAGTTGCACACGGGCAAAGAGGCTGGCGTGGTCACGGATGTGCGTGTTGAGCAGGGAACGGAAACTCTTGGGCGCGACAGCATCAAGCGTGGCATCACAGGTCGCAGCCAGGTCGCGGTCGAGCGGTGTGGATGGATCGGCCATGTTGTAATCGGTCGCGGCGGCGAGCATGAGCAGCACCTTGCTCGCGCCTTCGATGCGGAGACCAGCCTCGGTCGCGCGCATGGTGCCGTCCTCGATGACCGCCCGGAGCCGGCTCTCATAGCGCACGCCGAGGTGCGTGCCGTCGTGCTGGGCTTGGCCTCTGATCGCCAACCCATTATCGCCCAATGCGATGGTCTCAAAGTCGGCGGGGCGGTCAAGGGTTGCTGTCAGCGTGAGCCCCTCGGGCGCATCGGTCATCAGATGCACGATCACGACATTGTCGGGATGGCTCGCAAAGACCCGTCGGACATGGAGCGACCCATCGGCGACGAGCGCGGTCGTTGCGATCGCGTGGTCGAGATTGAGCGCGCGGCGGTAGGCGGTGACTTTGCCGAGCCCCTCGAAGCGCAGCCGAAGATTGCCCAGAGGCTGGTAGCTGCGGGGGCTGATACGGGGGGCGAGGGCCTCGGCTTGCAGCAGAGCCTCCGCCTCGTCGGGCTTGCCAGCAAAGGAGAGCTCGCGGGCCTCGCGCACCGCTGCACCCGCGTCCTCGGGCTGGGTGGGGAAGGGCGGCCCGGCCCAGATGGTCTCTTCGTTGAGTTGGATGCGTTCCTGTTCCACACCCCCAAAGACCATCGCCCCCATGCGCCCGTTGCCGACCGGGAGGGCCTCGGTCCAGACCCCGGCGGGACGGTCGTACCACATGGTCAACTCTCGCACGGGGATAACCCGCGAGATGCGGGGATCATCGCCGAGGGTCGCCCAGACCGCCGGGACAGCAGCCGTGGTCAAGCCGTCAGCCCCGGCAGATTGCCCCGGGGTACTCGCTGGCCACGCAAGTAAGGCACACACACATATCGCCAAGGCTCGGATACTCATGGTTGATACGGTATCAGATACGACACCCAGTGGGGTGGGCATCTGGCCCGCCCGGGTGACGCAGTGGGCGAGACGCCCGCTCCACTGGGCCAGAGATCCCCCGCTCGCTTCCCCGCCCACTGTCCACTATCCTTGCCGTTGCTGTGACGACTCCTCAGACCAAACCGAAGACCAAGGGCAAACCCAAACTCAGCCCCGCGATGGCCCAATACCACCGCTTCAAAGAGCAGCACCCCGGCTGCCTCCTCTTCTTCCGGATGGGCGACTTCTACGAACTGTTCTATGACGATGCGGTGATCGCCTCGAAACTCCTCGGCCTCACCCTCACCGAGCGGACCTCGGGCCAGCCCATGGCCGGGGCCCCCCACCACCAACTCGACAAGTACCTCCGCAAGGCGATCGAGGCCGGGCTACGGGTCGCG
>JAJRZG010000087.1 GCA_024275365.1 Planctomycetota bacterium
AGCGCGTTGAAGCCAAAGTTCTCATCATCCGATTCCTCAACCTTGTTGGCGATCACCGAGCCATCGAGCCCGCAGTTGGACGCGATCTGCTTGATCGGTGCAGTCACAGCACGGCTGATGATGTCGATCCCAACCCGCGTGTCGCCGCTGGCCTTCTTGCGGATCTTGTCGAGAGCCTTGCGGGCACGCAGGATCGCAACCCCGCCACCCGGCAGGATGCCCTCCTCAACCGCAGCCCGGCACGCGTGCAGCGCATCTTCCACGCGGGCCTTCTTCTCCTTCATCTCGACCTCGGTCGCCGCCCCGACATTGACCTGCGCCACGCCGCCAGCCAGCTTCGCAAGCCGTTCCTCAAGCTTCTCGCTGTCATAGTCCGAGGTGCTCGCCTCGATCTGGTGCCGAATCTGATCAATCCGCCCCTTGATATCCGAGGTCTTGCCAGCACCCTCGACGATCGTGGTGTTGTCCTTATCAATCGTCACCTTCTTGGCGCGGCCCAGCTGTGAGAGCTCGATCTTCTCAAGATCAATCCCCAACTCCTCCATGATCGCCTGCCCGCCGGTCAGGATGGCAAGGTCTTCGAGCATCGCCTTCCGCCGATCCCCAAAGCCGGGAGCCTTGACAGCCGCGATCTTCAGCACGCCCCGGATCTTGTTCACAACAAGCGTCGCAAGAGCCTCAGAGTCAATGTCTTCCGCAATAATCAGCAGGCTGTTGCCACTCTCAGCAATCTTGCCAAGCACCGGCAGCAAATCCTTGGCAGACGAGATCTTCTTCTCGTGGATCAGGATATACGGCTTGTCAAGAACAACCTCCATCGCCGCGGTGTCAGTGACAAAGTGGGGGCTCAGGTAGCCCTTGTCAAACTGCATGCCCTCGACAAGCTCGACCTCGGTGTCAAGCGTCTTACCCTCTTCGACGGTGATGACGCCGTCCTTGCCGACCTTGTCCATCGCGTTGGCGATGATCTTGCCGATCTGTTCGTCCTGGTTCGCGCTGCATGTACCGACCTGCGCGATCTCCTTGGAGGAGGAGACCTTCTTGGACATATTGTGCAGCTCAGCAACAATCCCCTCAACAGCAAGGTCAATGCCTCGTTTGATATCGTTGGCGTTCGCACCAGCAGTAATGTTCTTGAGCCCCTCCGCAAAGATCGACTCTGCATAGATGGTGGCCGTGGTCGTGCCGTCGCCCGCATCCTTGGAAGACTTGGAGGCAACCTCCTTGACCATCTGCGCGCCAAGGTTCTCATACGGGTCATCAAGCTCGATCTCTTTGGCGACAGTCACGCCGTCCTTGGTGACCGAGGGTGCCCCGAACGACTTTTCAAGGACAACAACGCGACCCGAAGGCCCAAGCGTGACCTTGACAGCGTGGGCGAGTTTCTGCACGCCGCGAAGGATTCGCTCGCGGGCGTCGGAGTGGAATGCAATATCTTTCGTAGCCATGGGAATCTCCATAAATGGCAAAGGGTCAAATCGCAAATGGCAAGTTCGACCCAGGTTGTTTGTAAAATGGACTGTGGTCTGTTCTCTCTGCTCCGATTTGCTCTTTGCCTCTTTGCGATTTGCTCTTTATCTCTTCAGCCAATCTTGATCCAGACAAGCTGCGAGGCATCGATGATGTAGACATGCTGGCCGTCGGTCACTTTGACCATATGGTCGGCCTCATCCGGGACAAGCATGGCATTGGGCACAACGCACTCCAGTGCCGCAGCAAAGTGAAACGCAGCCGTCCGCTTGCCATCAAGCTCGGTCAGGACTTGTCGGAGTTGGTCAGTGTTCATGCGTGCCCAGCCCTCAGCGGTGGCCCGGCTCTCCGAGCCGGGAGTGTGTGTGGCCCGATTCTCCGAGCCGGAGTTGTCTCTTGGAAAGGTAGAGCGGGAGACACGGCTCGAAGAACCGTGCCACCAGGTCAGTCGATAACAGCAAGGATCTCATCCTCAGACATAATGAGCAACTCATCACCATCAAGCTTGATCTCGGTGCCCGCATAGCTCGAGAAGATCACACGGTCTCCCTTCTTCACACTCAGCGGGATGCGATTGCCCGTCTCGGTGTTCAGCTTCCCATCGCCGACAGCCTTGATGACCCCGGTCTTGGGCCGATCCTTTGCACCCTCGGGGAGGTAAATACCAGAATCAGTCTGCGTCTCAGCCTCATCTCGGCTCACAAGGATTTTGTCATGCAGCGGGCGGACAGCAGCGTTGCTCTTCTTCTTCGACTTGGTGGCGGTTGCCATGGGTAAATCTCCGTTCTGTTTCTCTGGAGTCGTGTGGTGTATGGAAAAGACTCGAGGGTTACAACTCAGGTCTTGTTTATCATGTCTCAAATCTCAAATCTTAGATTTCATATCTCTTCTCTTTCACAGCGCATCTCTCAAACAGCTCCCCCCGGCCACCGTCCCTGATAATACCGACCAAGACAACGACGCAGAACCTCCAGCAGCCCCTCAAGGTCAGACTGCGTGTACGGCCGATCAATCACAGCAAACGCACCAGCCCGCAGTGCAGCATTGATCTCCCGACAATCCTCTCGCTGGCTCCGACGCCGTTTCACAACAACCGTCGGCGGCGGCTGCTCCAAACGCCCGAGCATCTCAAGCAGCCGTGGCCCCGCCTCCGTAGCACCCGCAGATTCTGGCACCTCGTCAAAGGGCAGCCCAAGATCGACAACCGCAATATGGATCGGGTTCTGGTCGATCAATCGGCTCGCCTCTCGACCCGTCCCAGCATGGAGCGACCGCACTCCAAGCGGCTCAAGCATCAAAGGCACCCGATCAACCCACGATTCCTGCTGCCAACCAGCATACGAAAGCAGAAGATTCAGGCGGTCCCCAGCCTCAGAGCGCACCCCACCCCCAGACCCCGACTCGGGCGGATTGGGACCATCAGCGTTGAAGCGCACATTGACCATGCCAGCACAAAGGGCAAGATGCGTGCCTGCCGGGTATGACCCTATACACTCATATCACACCCCTGAGGCCTAGAAACAGCGATTCTGAGACCGATCAGTGTCAGACATCCACCCCTCACCGACAACCCATGTGCCAATCTGGCAGGTTGCAAACCAGTGAAGTACCACCTCATGGGTGGCACATGACAAAGTCCAGTGCCTGCTCTCCTGCCAGCTCAACGATCCCCACCGTTCCCACAACCCCCTTCCCAAAGCCTCCGCAGATTCCTACCCGGGACTTGGGCTGCCACCAGAGTTCGGGTACAGTTGGGGCATGTAAACGATACTGACGATCGTGCTCGGACTCACATCCGCCAGCCTCGCCGGCCTCGCCGCGTGGCTCTGGCGGGCGCAAACCCGAGCAGCGACCGAAGCCAACGCTGCTCACCAACGGGCACAAGGGCTCGAAAGCCAGTTGGCAGCAGCTCAGACAGCAGCCGAGGGAGCGCATCGCGCCGAGGAGGAGATCCGAACCCGCGCCGAAACGCTCGCCACAGAGGTCAGCGAACTCCGCGTCACAGAGACGAAGCTCGTGCAAGAGATGGCATCACTCCACGAAGTATTCGCCGAGCGTGAAAAATCGCTCAAGCGCGAACGGGAGACGCTCCAAAAACAGATCGACGAGCTCGACACCCGCATGGCAAAGACCTTCGAGGCGCTCAGCGCAAAGTCCCTCAGCGCAGCATCAGATGAGTTCCTCAAACGCGCCAAAGAACAGCTCGACCGCCAACAGGAAGACGATGCAGCAGAACTCGAAAAACGCAAGACAGCAGTCGAGCAACTGGTCAAGCCAATCGGTGAAACACTCGCAGCCACCCGTGAGCGTTTGGAATCAATCGAGAAAGCGCGCGGTGAACAGTTCGCCCGCTTCAGCGAGCACATGGAGCAAATCACCGGCGCAAGCACAGGGCTCCGCGAAGAAACCGCACGCCTGACCAAGGCCCTGAGCAAGCCCGAGATCAGAGGCCAATATGGGGAGGTCCAGCTCCAACGCGTCGCAGAGCTTGCCGGCATGACAAGCTACTGCGACTTTACAGAACAGACAAGCGTCCGCGACGGCGAGGGAAACCTCCTCCGCCCCGACATGGTCGTCAGCCTCCCCAATGAACGGGTCATCGCCATCGATGCCAAAACGCCCATTCTCGCCTACATGGAGGCAGTCAACGCCGAGGACGAAGCCACCCGTGATGCCCACCTCGACCGCTTCGCGCGCCATGTTGCAGAGCAAGCCAAAAAGCTCGCAGACAAAAAGTATTGGAGCGTCTGGGAGGGAAGCCCCGAGTTCGTCGTAATGTTCGTACCCGGCGATCACTTCATCGACGCCGCCCTCTCGCGCCAGCCGAGACTGCTCGAAGATGCAGCGCAGCGCGGTGTCATCCTCGCAAGCCCGAGCACCCTCATCGGGCTTCTCCGCGCTGTCGCAGTGGGCTGGGGCGAGCAACGCCTCGCAGAAGAAGCAAAGGAACTCTACAAGCTCGGCCGTGAGCTCCACGAGCGAGCAGCAATAGCCTTCGAGCACGCCTCAAAGCTGGGCGATTCGATCCGACAGAGCGTCGAACGCTACAACAAGTTTGTGGGCTCTATCGACACGCGCGTGATGCCGACACTCAAGCGGTTTGAGGACGCAGGCGTGAAGTCCGGCAAAGCACTCCCCCCGATGGCCGAGGTTACGCTGGTCCCAAGAGGGATGCAAGCCCTCCCAAGGGCCGAGGAGTAAGCCCTGGCTGTCTGTGCAGTGGCGTGGGTGTCCCGCCCGCGCGTCTCGCGTAGACTCCAACCAATCACCGGAGATCGCTTATGCGTTTTATCATTGTCATACTCATTCTTGCAAGTGCTCTCCTCATGGGCAGCACCAACACCGCCTGCGCCCAAAGCACCATCCAAGTACCCCTCACCTACCCAGACTTCCGCCAAATCGTCCAGGACGCAAAGCAAAAAGTCTTCCCAGCAGTCGTCTATATCCGTGTCGTCAGCGAGAGCACCGAGAGCGGAAAACGCATCCTCCAAGAGTCCTCCGGCAGCGGTGTCATCATCTCACCAGAGGGTCATGTCCTCACCAACTGGCATGTCATCGAGAAAGCAACAAGCGTCCGATGCCTCCTCTCAGACGGCCGCCATGCCCGTGCAACAGTCCTCGGCAGCGACAAAGACACAGACCTCGCCGTCATCAAGCTCCAGATGGAAGAAGACACATCCGACCTCCCCTTCGCAACACTGGGCGATTCAACCAAGCTCCGCGAGGGCGACTTCGTCATGACAATGGGCGCACCATGGGGGCTCGACCGCTCCGTCGCCATCGGCATCATCTCAAGCACCTCCCGATACCTCGAAGGCATAAGCGAATACAGCCTCTGGCTCCAGACCGATGCCGCAATCAACCCCGGAAACTCCGGCGGCCCACTCGTCAACACCGATGGCGAAATCATCGGGATCAACACACGAGGCGCATCAGGAACAGCCGACGGCCTTGGCTTCAGCATCCCAACACCCACAATCAAAATCGTCATCCCCCAGCTCATCGACGCAGGGCATGTCACATGGAGCTGGACAGGGCTCCAGCTCCAGGCCCTCAGCGACTTCAACCGTGACATCTACTTCCCCTTCGAGAAAGGCGTGATCGTCGCCGAGACCGACATCGACAGCCCCGCCCGCGAGTCAGGACTCAAAGCCCGAGACAGAATCCTCCGAATCGCAGGCCAGTCAGTCTCCGCGCAGCGCGTCAACGATCTCCCCGCGATCCGCAGGCACCTGGGCACGCTCCCCAAAGGGCAAGAAGTCGAGATCGACATCATGCGGGGCGAAGAACCCATGACGCTCTCGCTCATCCCCCGAGAAAAAGGCGAGGTCGAGGGCGAAGAACTCGCCCTCAAAAGGTGGGACTTTACCGTCAAATCCATCAACCAGTTTGACAACCCAGACCTCTACTTCTTCAAAAAGCAGGGCGTATTCGTCTTCGGTGTCAAGTGGCCGGGAAACGCCGGAAGCGCAGGACTCACGCGCGGCGACATCCTCCTCAAGATCGACAACGACACAGTTGAGACCATCGACGATGTTCGGGTGCTCCACGAAAAGCTGGCCGCAGCCATAGACACCAAACACCGTATCGTACTGAGTGTGATGCGTCGCGGTCTGGTCCGACAACTCGTCCTCGACTATCAACGCGACTACGAAAAAGAATAAAAGGATTGAACCTCTGATAAATAGTGGGGCGGGCCTCTCGCCCGCCCGGCGAACACAAAGAACACAGATCATCCATGCACCCTTGATATCTCCAGAGGCTCCATATCAGAGAAACACACGGAAAACCCCGCAAGAAGGGGCAGAGAACAATGACAATGAAAAAATACCTCGTGGCGTTGGCGAGTGTCTTGGCCGTGGCCTGCACAGCACCAATCGCATCCGCGCAAGACGACACAGACGAAACCCTCAGCAACGCCGATCTGATCGACCGCATACACCGATCGGTCGTGGTCGTCGAGCACACCTTCCGCTACGACAAGGGTGAAGCCCCCGAGGTCGATGTCATCGGCCTCCCATATCGCTCGGCCCGGGGAGAGATCGAGGCAGACTGGTCCTCCCTCATCAAGCAGGAAAGGCCCGCAGAACGCCTCGGATTCGTGATCGCCACCGACCTCGTCCTGACGGTGGACCCGCTGGTCCACACCCGTTTCCTCGATCGCATCGAGGTCCGCGATGGCAACCGCCGAATCGGTGCCCAGGTCGAGGCCTACGCAACCGCAGAAAACGCCGTCTTGCTCCGCCTCGATGACCCACTCACACACGCCGAGCCACTCGCGCTTAACACCGAATCCGAAGGCCCCTTCAAAGCAATATCAGGTCGATCAGGCAACGGCCGCTGGTGGCTCCAGGTCAGACCCATCAACAACCAGACCCTCATCGGGCTCCCCGGCCCAAGGTACGATGTCGTCCCCTGGCCAAGCCTGATCGTCTCCGCCGACGGCTCGCCAATCTCAGCAAGCTTCGACGGCGGCCTCGAGGTCGATGGCTCATGGAAGCGTGCCCCCCTCGATTGGGAATGGGTAAGTGTCACAGAGTTTAACAGCACACTCGCCCGCATAGGTGACATCGCCGACACCGCACTCCCCCGCATCGAGATGCGCTTCCGAAGCCCGAGCAACTCATCACCAACCGGCGGCTATGGCTACGGTAGCTACCCCGGATACGACGAGACCGTCACCGACTGGAACGGCACCGGCGTGCTGCTCGATGCATCCCGCGTACTCGTTCTCGCATCCCTCGAACCCAAAGTCACAGCAAGGCTCGAAACCATCCGCGTCCACCTGCCAGACGGCCGCACAGTTGCCGCGACCTTTGATGGAAGCCTGAGGGACTACGCCGCGATCGTCGTAACACTCGAAGAATCGACACCAGGCGCAGCCATCCTCTCAACAAAAACACTCCACGATATCGAAGACGCACTGCTCGTCCGTTCCCAGGTCCGACTGCTCGGTGAAACCCGCTCGAGCTATCAGTGGCAGGCAAGGCTCGCAAGGATGACCCGAGGCTACCACAACCGACTCCTCGGCTACTTCGGCGATGTCTCCGCCGGAAGCATCGAAACCGGAGATGGCCAGGAGGGACCGATGAGCTTCTTGTTCGGGCTCGATGGCCAACTCCTCGCCCTGCCCCTGGTCGTCCGTGAAAAAGTCACAAACCAGAACGACTGGGGCGGCTGGTCGCGGGCCGACTACGAATCAACCGTCCTTGCGGCAAGTGATCTGACCGAGATCCTCGCACCAGGCGACGAGATATACGACCCCGACAACCGCCCCCTCTCAGAGCACGAAGAAAACAGACTCGCCTGGCTCGGTGTCGAACTCCAGGCGATGGACCCAGACCTCGCACGGTTTAACAATGTCGTAGACCTCACCACCGGCGGCTCCACCGGCGGCATCGTCACCTATGTCTACGACGATTCACCCGCAAAGCGAGCAGGCCTCCAAGTCGGTGACATCCTCCTCAGGCTCCACATCGAGGGCCAACCCCGCCCACTCGAAGTGCAGGTCAACCCCTTCGACATGGGCTGGGGCGCGCAGTTCCTCGAAGCCCTCGACCGGATCGACCCAGAGATGTTCGAGCAGATCCCCCCACCCTGGGGCAGCGCATAAACCTCCCTCACCCGCGCGCTCACCGATGTCGGCTTTGGAACCCCCTTCACAATCGAAGTCTATCGCGCTGGCAAAACCCTCACGCCAGAGTTCGAGGTCGAGGAAGGCCCAGCCCACTACGGCGCCGCAACAAAGTACAAAAGCAAAGCCGCCGGCCTGACAGTCAAAGACCTGACCTACGAAGCAAGGCGGTTCTTCCAGATGACCGAAGAAGACCCCGGTGTCATCGTCTCCAAGATCGAACAGGGCGAGGGCGCATCGGTCGCCGGCATCAAACCCTTCGAGCTCATCGTCGCCGTCAACGACGAGCCCGTGTACACCGTCAAAGACTTCGAAAAAGCAATCGCCAAAGGCGGCGAACTCCGCCTCAGCATCATGCGCATGCACCTCGGAAGACTCGTCAAGATTCGAGTGCCAGAGGAGTAAGACGGCTCCCGAAAAAAACTCATGTCTTGGGTACTTCGCTCCTCCGGAGCGATCTTCCTTTTCTCCTTCATCTCTGCTTCTTCTCTTGCTCCCCCTCCCGCGCCCCGCGGGAGGGGGCTGGGGGGAGGGCTCTTCTTCTCCATATTCTCATCGCCTCAAACCTCTCGAGACGATGGAAATCTGGAAGACTGTGGCATCCATCTCACTCTTTCGCAAGCTCAACCCTCAGAGCCCCCGCAAGATACTCATACTGCGCAATCGAGTTATACGCCTGACAACTGATCCGCAGCAGCCGCTGCCCCTGGCTCGGCAAGCTCCACACCGGCACCTGGATACGGTGATTCTCCACAAGCTTCTCCTGCAACGGGTCTTCATATTTCCCCGGCGCAGTCCCCCCAGAGGGCAGCCCAACACCAGGAATCACAACAGTCGCCATCGTCCCAACAAGCTCATCAGGCGTCGCCGGCTCACACCCAAGCGCATCACACACAACCCGCCGTGCCTCAAGCGTGAGCGCACGGTTCCGCATCTCCAACGCCTCCCAAGACCCCTCAAGACTCACCAGAAACGCAAACGCCTCGGGCAGCGCAAGAAACCCGGTATAGTCCGCAGTGCCAATATAATCAAACAGAGCGCGAAAGCGGTCGCGATCAGCCCGTTCAAGGTGCGCACGCGCAGAAAGCGCCAGCGGCTCAAACCCCCCGCGCCGCTCAGGATGGACCCACAAAAACGCCGTCCCCTTCGGGCAGCAAGGCCACTTGTGCAGGTTCGCGGTGTAGTAATGAGCGTTGATTCCCCGCACATCAAGGGGAATCTGCCCCGGCACATGCGCTCCATCAATCAGCACCTCAACCCCCCGCGCACGCAACGATGCAGTCAGCCGCCCAGCCGGAAAGACCAACGCCGTCGGGCTCGTGATGTGGCTAAAGAGCGCAATCCGAGTCCGAGGTGTTACAACAGCCATCACAGCCTCATAAATCGCATCCGCCGATGGCGTAGGAAAGGGAATCGTCGCCTTGACAACGCGCGCCCCAGCCCGCCGGGCAGCCTTCGTAAAGGTGCTCACGCACGCCGAATACTCATGGTCATTGACAACAACCTCATCCCCCGGCTTGAGCATGAGGTTATCGATGATCGTCGCAACCGCCTGCGTGACATTGGGCAAAAACGCAAGCCCTTCAATATCACACCCAACAAAGTCAGCAACCGCCTCCCGGGACAGATCAAGCATCGCCTCGATATCGAGCATAAAAAACCGGACAGGCTCCCGTTCCATCTGGTCCCGAAACCGCCGCTGCGCTTCAAGCACAGCAGTGGGGCACGCCCCGTACGATCCGTGGTTGAGGAAGACAGTCTCAGGATCAAGCTGCCAGTGGCCGGCGTGCTCAGACGGTGCAGGAAGAGTGCTCATGCCCTGAGCGTAGCGCAGTAGAAATGCCCTACGCCTGCGTGTCGATCAACCGCCCAGCACTGATCCCCGTCGCCGCGACATTGCGGTCAGCAGGGTTGCTATAGATCGGCAGCGCCCCCCGAGCCACAGCCGGGCTCACACCATCAAAGTCGATCCCACCAGAAACTCTCGCAGCCGCGAGCGGGTGCGAGGGCTGCAACCGAGCGCGAGCCGCCTGAGAAATATCAAGCGTGTCCTGAGGCTGCGCGCGAGCAACAGCCCCCACCTGCGCAACAGGCCTGACCTGCAAAGGCCGCGACTGGCTGTACGCCTGCGTCGCCGTCGAAAATGGAAGCACGCGTGGGTCCATGGAGACAACTCTACCTCACCAATCGGCCCGGGTGTAGGTCCGCCGTGAGTTATTGTCAAGATCACAAGCCCAAGATCACAAGCACACCCCCCTCACGCCTCTACCGCCAATCAAGCCCCTCATGCAGCCTGTTGAGATTCTCACACCCACCCTCAGTCACAATCACCATGTCCTCAATCCGCACCCCCCCATGTGCTCTCGAATAGACACCAGGCTCGATCGTGAGCGCATCCCCAACAACAAGCTCAGGCCCCCCAACATCAAGCAGCGGCGGCTCATGAACCTCAATCCCGATGCCGTGCCCAGTGCCATGGGGCATACACGCATAAGCCTCCGCCGCACCCTCCGGCGGCAAGCCCATCTGATACCCATGCGCAGCCAACACACGCACACTCTCAGCGTGCACAGCATCACCACTCACCCCAGCCCGCGTCGCCGCAATCGCCGCCGCCTTGGCTTCGACCACCGCCGCGTGATATGCAACAATCACCCCCGGCACATCCCCATGCACAACAACCCGCGTGCAGTCCCCGTTATACAGGGTCTGCTTGTTCTGCGGATAAATATCAACAATCACCGGCTGCCCCGTACACAACGGCCCATGTCCATGGTTGTGGCAGTCACCACCCTCAGGCCCACACGCAACGATCGACCCCGGGTTGTCATACCCAAGCTCAAGGAGCCACAAATCCACGAGCGTCTGCACCCGCTCAGCCGTGAGCGTCTCGCCCTCATGCACAAGCACACCTTCAGCATCAACACCCGCGCACGCAATAAGCCGACACGCCCGCTCCATCACCTGCTCAGTAACGCGCTGCGCCTCAGCAAGATGCCCGATCTCTTCATCATCCTTCGCCCGCCGATCGAGAACACCCTTCTCAGGGTCATACTCAAGCGCAATCCCCGCATCCATGATAAAGTGCGCATACACAAACGGCAGCGAACGGTCAGTCACCACGCGCGAAATGTTGTTCCGCCGAAGACACTCAACAACAGATTGGGCAGCACAAGTCGCCCGATCCGCCGACAGCCCCCCAGCAGGCGCAAAGTCAGAATACCCAAAGACCGCATCAGCCCGCGCGTGCTGCCTCGCGCGGTCCATCTCGATCTCTCGAAGGATGAGCACCCGCGAAGGCACCGCCCCCTCGATCTCAATCAGGGCAGCCGGGTCGCCAACAAGAAACCTAATAGCGTGATACAGAATGGCATTCGTCGAGGGAACGCCAGCGGTAAGGGAAGCCGTGCTCATACAAGCATAATACGCCCAGCTGGACGCACTGCACCTGCCCAGCGATCATTGGTGTATACACATAGTGGCACGGCTCTCCGAGCCGTGCGCCAGACTCATGCTCCAATCCTCCAAAGGCTCGCAGAGCCACACCCTCTCCCTCTCCCCCTCCTCCTCCTCCTCATCCTGCCTTCCATAAGTGTCAATCTGTGTTCATCTGTGGTGAAACCTGCCTTTTTGTCTTTCCTCTGTGTCCCTCTGTGACCTCTGTGGTGAGTCTTCTATAGTGAACCCTCACCATTCCCAACGGAATACACTTCCCCCATGACAACCCACCCCGGCACCCACCTCCGATCCCTCATGGATTCCACAACAGTCGCAGCCCCCGGCGCATTCAACGCCCTCGTCGCTCGCGCCATCACCCAAGCCGGTTTCGATGCCGCCTACATCTCCGGCGGCGCAGCCAGCGTCGCCGCCGGCGTCCCCGATGTCGGCCTCCTCACACTCGAACACTTCACCCGCCTCATCCGCGAGGTCGCCGATGCCTCAGGCCTCCCCGTCATGGCTGATGCCGACACCGGCTTCGGCGAAGCCGAGATGACCCGCCGCACCGTGATCGAATACCACCGTGCCGGTGCCGCCGGGCTCCACCTCGAAGACCAGGTCTTCCCAAAACGCTGCGGCCATCTCGACGGCAAAGCTCTTGTCCCCACCGACCACATGGTCGAAAAAATCCAGTGGGCCGCCAAAGCCAGCCGCGACTGCTCCGACGGCGCATTCATCATCTGCGCCCGCACCGATGCACGGGGCGTGGAAGGCATGGATGCCGCCATCAAACGAGCCCGCGCCTATGTCGAGGCCGGTGCCGACATGATCTTCCCCGAAGGCCTCCAAAGCGAAGCCGAGTTCGCCCAGTTCGCCCAAGCCCTCCGCAGCCCTGCCTCTACGAGCCCCGAGCGCAAGCTCGGGAGTCCGGACCAGTGGGGCGAACATCTCGCCCGCCCGGACTTCGACTCCCCCTCCGGCTCCCCCTCCGGCTCCCCATCTGACTCCTCCTCCGGCTCCCCCTCCCGCGCCCCGCGGGAGGGGGCTGGGGGGATGGCTCCGTCTCCTACCTCTCCTCCTTCTACTCCTCCTCCAACCCCCTCCCCCTACCTCCTCGCCAACATGACCGAGTTCGGCAAAACCCCCCTCATCCCCCTCCCCCGCTTCGCCGACCTCGGCTACAACCTCGTCATCTACCCCGTCACCATGCTCCGCATCGCCATGGGCGCAGTCACCCGAGCCCTCGAAACCCTCAAAAACGAAGGCACAATCCAACAACACCTCCCCGAGATGCAATCCCGCCAAGACCTCTACACCCTCATCAACTACACCCCCAGCACGCCGTGGGAGTTCCCTTGCTGACAAACCCCCCGCCCCATAGGGGCGATGGTGTGTAGCCACGGGTTCCGTCCCGACGAATGTCGGGACGGAACCCGTGGATGCGAGGTATATTCGAATCAGAGCCCCGAAGGGGCGAGGGGAACGAACTGAAGAACAGTGACAACCAAACTGTTGCGCATGAATAAGGCTCAACTCGAAGAAAGCCGAGGGATCTCAATCCCTCGGTTCCTCTCACCACGGATTCTTCACATGACACGCCCGCCCCGTCTTCGCGATGTAATCCTGATGATACTCCTCCGCCAAATAAAACTCCTCCGCACGCTCAACCTCCGTCGCAATCGGCCTGCTGAACTTCCCCGACGCGCCGAGCTTCTTCACAAACGCCTCCGCCGCTGCCTGCTGCGCCTCGCTCGTCGTCCAGACCCCCGCCCGATACTGACTCCCAACATCCGGCCCCTGCCGATCAACCTCCGTCGGGTCGTGCATCGCAAAGAACGCCTGCAAAAGCCGCTCATAACTGATGACCCTCGGATCAAACACCACCCGCACCGTCTCGGCGTGCCCAGTATCCCCGGTGCAAATCTGTTCATACGACGGGTTCTCAACCTCTCCCTGCATATACCCGCTCTTGGCACTGACCACGCCCTCACCAATATCGAAGTAGTGCTCGATCCCCCAACAACACCCACCCGCAAAGTACGCCGTCTCCGTCTCGATCGGCATGCTTACCGCCGGACGCTCCTCGCCATCCTCATAAAAAACAAGCGATGCAGAGTTCAGACAAAACCGCAGCTTCGTCGGCTCAGGCCCATCATCAAACACATGCCCAAGGTGCGCCTCGCACCGCGCACACGAAATCTCCGTCCGCACCATCCCAAGGCTGGTATCCTCTTTGCCCACAACATGCTCAGGGTCATAGGTCGTAGAAAAACTCGGCCACCCCGTCCCCGAGGTGAACTTGTGCTCACTCGAAAATATCGGCAACCCACACACAACACAGCAGTACACCCCCTCCAGTTTGTTGTCGAGCAGGTTGCCACAAAACGGTGCCTCGGTGCCCGCCTTCTGGGTCACCCGATACACCTCGGGGTCGAGAGCTTCTGCAAGCCTCGCAACCTCTTCGCGAGACAACGGGGTGATATCAAACGCCGACTTGGAGTACTTGGGCACGACTATATCCTGCTGGGGTTGGTCTTCGGTATCGGGTGGCACGGTGCTCCGAACCGTGTCGGGCGGGATCGAAGCCGACACAAGACGGTACGGCTCCTCGGCCATCGAAGGCACCACACCCCCCGGACGCAGCAACCCCCACGAGGCCGCCGCCCCAACCACAACACTTGCCAGACCCAGTCCGATGGTGATCGTTCTCATACTCGACCAATGGTACCCGACCACCCGGGTATTCCCAAATCACCCGACACCCGGTGGACAACTCCTCTGGCTGAACACAGTTCTCCGACCCCTCTCTCCCCCCCCGAGCCCCCGACTTCACTCGGGGGGTGCCTTTCCTTATCCCTCCGAGACCACTCACCATCCCGACCCGTCCACATCCGGCAGGTCCAGATCGGGCGGGGCACCAAACGGAATACGCCTCGGCGCCGTCTTCCGCTCGTGGTGCATCGCCGCCAGATAAATCGTGTCTGCCCCCCCCCGACGGTTGATCTGGTCCATCACCGCCATCAGCGAACGCCGCGACCGCTCGGCCCCAAAGAGCGGCAACTGCACATCCGCCAACACAAGCCCCTCAAGTCGAACCCCAACCTGCAGCACATTTCCCGCAGGTGCATCACGCCAGAGCTTGAGCAACTCGACATGCAGCTCGGCCGTGTCGTCGGTGCGGGCGACGGGTGTCCAATCGCCCCACGATGCCCCCCCGACACACTGGAGCCAGAGCGAGAGGCGTGTGGCAACATACCCAAGCGAACGCATCCGCTGTGCCGCCTTCGACAGCAAACGCAGGCTCACCCCCCGCGCCCGGTTGTTGGCCCGAAACTCCGGCGCCAACACATGCTGATGCCCGACCGTCCGCCGATGCGTCTTCGGCCCGGGCAACTGATCGCCCCTGATCCAGTGCCACCAATACACACCGAGCACACTCCCCCACGCCCCGCGAAGCTCCTCAGCCGATCGGTTATACAGGTCGTTGATCGTGTGGATACCCGCCCGCCGAAGCCGACGATTGATCCCCTTCGAGATGCCCGGAAGGTCCGTCAGCCCCAACTCACGCAAAGGCCCCGGCAGCTCCGTACGACGGATACTCATCACTACGTCGGGCTTGCACATCCCCGCCGCTGTCTTGGCAATCAACCGATTTGACGCGACCCCAACCGAACAAGTAATCGGCCCGATCCGCAAACCGATCGCCGACTTGATCCCAGCAACAAGCCGATCCACAGCTGCCGGCGACCGCTCATTGGCAAACAACCGACACCAGCATTCATCCACAGACTCGACCTGTACAACAGGAATCACACGGTCGATGGCCGACAGAATCTGGTGGTGGACCGTGATGTACCGATCGGGGCGGGCCTTGACCACCCTGATCTCCGGGCAGAGCCGCTGCGCCTCGCGCACGCCGCACCCGGTCCTGACCCCGGCTGCCCGGGCCTCATACGAGGTCGCGATACAGCAGCCCGTCGGGGCCAGCACAGGTGTCACCGCGATGGGTCTCTCCCGAAGCTCGGGACGATCCATCTGCTCGACAGAGGCAAAGTAGGCATCCATGTCAACAAAGAGAATCTCAAGCTCGATCGGCTTCGGAATCATACCGAAAGAATACAGAACAACTGCCGAATATCAAGCCCGAATCTCTCGATTCCATAACCCAGAGAATCCTTTGGTCAGCCGGAATCATCACGAACCGCGACGCGAGCTTCCAGGCCCAAACCCCACAGGCCTCAACCGGTGGTATACTTGCCAGTTCCCAGCGGGAATGCCCAACGATGGGCACCCGCACCACGCCGACGCTTTCTCAATGCCCGTGTGCAAGCAGCCGGTTTTCAGCAGAATCAAGGGCAATCGAAGGAAGTATCGGAATGAAGCTCTATGTAGGTAACCTGTCCTTCTCGACCACCGAGCAGGAACTCAATGACCTCTTTGCCCAGCACGGCACCGTCACATCAGCAGCACTCGTCATGGACCGTGAAACCGGCCGCCCCAGAGGCTTCGGCTTCGTCGAGTTCGCCAACGACGACGAGGCACGCGCTGCCATCGAGGCCCTCAACGGCCAGAATGTCGATGGCCGCGACCTTACAGTCAATGAAGCCCGTCCCCGCGAGCCCCGTGGCGGTGGTGGCGGCGGTCGTGGCGGCTACGGCGGTGGCGGCGGCGGCGGCAACCGCGGCGGCTGGTAAACCCCCCCGGCCCGCTCCCAGAGCGGGTTTTAAGAGAATACACACAAGAGCCGGCATCTCACGATCCCGGCTCTTGTCGTATACACACCAAGACACCAGAAGTCTCGGACGATCCAAACTGAAGATTCCAGCTTGACTGGAACCAAAAAATCCGGTACATAAGAGGAGTGAGGTACCGATTCTGGAGCCTCCCAGAGATGAGAGGAAACACTAAATGAGGTACGCAGCACTGTTAGGCCTGCTCGGCTTGGCCGCACCCACAGCAATCGCACAGACAAGCTAACTCTACATCAACCAATACGACTCAGCCGCAATGGTCGTCGTCCAGGGCGGCACAGTCGTCCGCTCGTGGAACACCGGCACCCTCGGCGAAAACGCACTCGCCGTCGCGGGCACCATCCGCACCGCCGGCAACTACTGGAACGGCAGCGGAGCGGGTGCCGAGTACGACCTCTTTGGAAACCCCCTCGGCCCCACCTACAACATTGTCGGGGGCGGGAACTGGTTCGACGGCACAACCGACGGCCGCCTCTACAACTACGCCGTCATGCACAACGGAGACTACAACCTCTACAGATTTGACCGCGATTGGGCAAATCCACAAGTCCTCTTCTATGCGGGCTTTGCAACCTCGGGCATCACCTATGACCAGCAGAACGGCACGCTCTGGGTCACCGACAGCCTCACCAGAGAGGTCCGCCAACTCGACATGGCAGGCAACCAACTCTCGTCGTTCTTTGCGACCGATGGACCCTATGCGTATGGCATTGCCATGGACCCCGCTGACGGGTCACTCTGGGTTGGTGGCTTCGGCTCAAACATGATCTATCAGTACGATCAGGCCGGGACACTGCTCGCAAGCGTGGCTGTCCCGGGCATCGGCAGTGCCTATGGCATGGAGTTCAGCATCCCAACCCCGGGCACGGCGGGTTTGCTGCTGCTGGCAGGGCTTGGGGCCACCCGCCGGAGACGATGACCGCGCAAATTGCACCAGAAACGCTCCTGACAGCCACACTCAGGGGCCGAGCCCCCAAGGGGCCGTTTGGCCAATTCGGGGAACTTGAACGGCCCTTTACCCCGGGGGGTGTACGGGGGGCTACACTACTGCGTCCAATCGCGGACATTGCCCATCGAGGGTGAGCCGTGACGATCCCGACGCAGGCCGTTTGCCCAAGCCGCGTCTCTGGTTCATGTTCTCGGGCATTCTGAAGGAAGCGTTATGAAGCTTTATGTAGGTAACTTGTCATGTGATACATCAGAAGCCGAGCTCCGCGATCTGTTCGCGCAGCACGGCGAGGTCACCAGTGCGGTGCTCGTGATGGACCGCGAAACTGGTCGGCCCCGTGGGTTCGGCTTTGTTGAGTTTGCAGATGCAACCAGCGCCAAGGCAGCCATCGAGGCCCTCAACGGCCAGAATGTTGGTGGCCGTGACCTCAATGTCAACGAGGCCAAGCCCCGTGAGCCACGCAGTGGTGGCGGCGGTGGTCGTGGTGGCTACGGCGGTGGTCGCGGCGGCTACGGCGGTGGCGGCGGTGGCGGCGGCGGCGGCGGCGGCGGTCGCAGCTGGTAAGTCCAATCTCCCAGCTCTTTGAGTTGGTGACATCTTAACACACACAAGCCGGGTCCGAAAGGGTCCGGTTTTTTTGTGTTTTACAGAGGACAATACTGTTGCAGGGGTGTCACTTCTATGAAGACCAGTGCATGGTGTCAGCAAGTCCTTGACAACACGCATCCCCGGCACTGGACTTTGTTTAGTGGCACCCGGGGGAGTGTTCAGACGACGGGTGGCACCGACCCGTGCCACCGACCTCCGCCTTGGGAGGTCGGTGCAAACGACCAGTCCGGCACCGACCTCTCAGAGCCGAGGTCCGTGGCACCCAGCTACGCAGGACTCGGAGTATTGTCGCAGGTATTGATTCTCACCCCATGTGTTGGATGATGTCATCGGCGAACTCGGAGCACTTGCGGAGGGTTGCGCCTTCCATCTGGCGTTCAAAGTCGTAGGTAACCGTCTTGGCGGCAATCGCCCCCTCGATGCCCTTGACGATGAGATCGGCGACCTCGGACCAGCCCATGTAGCGGAACATCATCTCGCCGGAGAGGATGACGGAGCCGGGGTTGACCTTGTCCTGATCGGCGTACTTAGGGGCGGTGCCATGGGTTGCCTCGAAGATGGCGGTGCCGGTGTCGTAGTTGATGTTTGCGCCGGGGGCGATGCCGATGCCACCGACGCAGGCAGCGAGGGCATCGGAGATATAGTCGCCGTTGAGGTTCATCGTGGCGACGACATCGTACTCGGCCGGGCGCGTGAGGATCTGCTGAAGGAAGGCGTCAGCGATGACATCCTTGATGATGAGGGTGTCGGGGTCTGCCTTGGCTTTGCCGGCGAGGGTGGGGGCGTGGGTGATCTTGCGTGAGCAGCCGCAGTCACAGCAGGTGCCGTTGGCGGCTTTGTAGGCCTTGATGTCGATGGTGTGCCAGGGGCCGCCGTCGAGGGGGGTGGCGCCAAAGTGCTCGACCGCGGTCTGGTAGCCCCAGTCACGGAAGCCACCCTCGGTGAACTTCATGATGTTGCCTTTGTGGACGAGGGTGACGCTTGTGCGGCCATTCTCGATGGCGTAGTCGATGGCCGCCTTGACGATGCGCTCGGTGCCCTGCTGGCTGATGGGCTTGATGCCAAAGCCGGAGGTCTCGGGGAAGCGGACCTTTTTGAAGCGGTCGGGGAAGTGCTCAGCGAGGCAGTGGCTGAATGTTTTGGCATCTTCGGTGCCAGCTTCGAACTCGATGCCGGCGTAGATGTCTTCGGAGTTCTCGCGGAAGATGACCATGTCGGTGAGGTCGGGGTTTTTGACCGGGCTGGGGACGCCGGTGAACCAGCGGACGGGGCGGAGGCAGGTATAGAGATCGAGGATTTGCCTGAGGGCGACATTGAGGGAGCGGATGCCGCCACCGACGGGTGTGGTGAGTGGGCCTTTGATGCCGACGAGGTATTTTTTGAAGTCTTCGAGTGTTTCATCGGGGAGCCAGGAGTCTGTTTTGTTGAATGCTTTTTCGCCCGCGAGGACTTCGTGCCAGGCGATTTTGCGGTCGCCGTTGTATGCCTTGGCGACGGCGGCATCGAAGACCTTGACGGAGGCGTGCCAGATATCGGGGCCGATGCCGTCACCCTCGATGAAGGGGATGATGGGGTCGTTGGGGACGGAGAGGCCGGTTTCGGTCATGGTGATGGGGGTGGACAAGGGGGGCTCCAAATGGCAAATGGACAAATGGCAAATCGCAAATCAGGAACAACGATTGGCCCGCGCCGGGGGGCGTGGGTAGCATGATAGGTCGGGTGTTGGCGGTTCTCAGGCGGGAGAGAGCGTTAGGCGATCGGAGGAGTGTCGGTGGGCGGTTGTAGGCTGCCTTGTGGTGGGAGTGGGGTGATGCCTTCGGCTGCGGGCATGCCCAAGGCAGCCCGCAGCGGGGCGAGGAACTGCTCGTAGTGCTTGTGGCGACCCGCGGAGGTGTCGTAGATGGGCTTGAGGGTGCCCTGATTTGCAAAGGCGACGGTTCGGCGGGGGGTCTCCCAGAAGCGGAGGCAGGCGTCGTCCCATTCGAGGCCGAGGAAGTCGATGATGCGGCGGGACTGGGCCTCGGTGTCTGAGACGATGTCCTCGTAGTCGACCTCGAGGACCTGCATGGAGATGATGCTCTTCCAGTGAGCCATGAGTTTTTCGTAGGCCTGGTAGGCGGCGGCGAAGTCTTGGAGGTGGGTCTTGAAGAGGTAGGGGATCGTGAACGCGGTCATGTAGCACGAGATCGCGGTGTCGAGCGGGTTTCGGCGGACATGGATGACCCGGCCCTTGGGGAGCAGGCAATCTAACGCGCCGAGGTAGAGGTAGTTGTGTGTGCAGCGGTCGGTGATGCGTTGGGGTTTTTCGTAGCCATCCCGGAGGGCGATCTGCTGGAGGTTTTTGAGGTAGAAGCCTGAAGCCTCGTTGACCGCCTGGAAGGCGAGGGCTTCGTGCATGGTGAAAGCGTCGAAGCCGGGTTTCATCTCGCCTTCGAGTCGTTGCATGATATGGCGGGTAAGTGCGGTCTCGCCTGCGGGCGCTGCTTCTGGGTGGCTTGCGATGATCTGTTCGACGAGGCCAGCGCCGCAGCGGGGCATGCCGACGATGAGGACGGGGAGTTCGCTCTCTGCTGAGGCTTTGGGGAGGGCGTTGTGGACCTCGGGGGTCCAGGTGTTGAGGACGGTGTCGGCGGCTTCGGTGTGGGCTGCGGCGTTGAACCGTCTGCCGACCATGCGGTTGGCGTCGGTTGCGGCTGCGAAGCCGCGGTCGGGGTGGCCGATGAGCTCGCTGATGATGCCCATTTCAAGCAACATGCTGACGCGGGTTGCGGGGGTGAGTTCGCTGCCCGCGGCTCCGGAGAGGTGGCGGGCGAGCGCTTGGCCGGCATCCTGGGCTTTGCCGAGGAATCGGCAGCAGCGAGCGTAGGTGACGGCGATTGGGGGGGAATCCTGGCCTGACTGGATATAGGGGAGGAGGAGGGTGTACGCCTTGCCGTAGTCGCCCTGCATGGCGTGGATATCTGCGGCACCCGCGACGGCGCGGGGGAACTGCTTGTTCATACAGGCTGCTTTTTCATAGCACTGGAGTGCGATATCGAGCCGGCCCTGGGCGCGGTGGGCAAAGGCGAGGTTGCAGAGGGACTGGGCGCTTGTGGGTTCGAGTTTGATCGCGCGTTCGAGGTGCTCGATGGCTTCGGCGTCGAGCCCGGCCTGGGTGAGGGCCATGCCGAGGCCGGTATGGGCGTCGGCGTGGCGGGGGTTGGCCTTGACGGCTGATCGGTAGAGCTCGAGGGCGGTCTGCATCTGGCCCTGTTGGTGAAACTCTTGGGCTTGCTTGAGGAGTTCTTGTGCGGTGGCCATGGGTGGTCCTTGGTCAAGAAAGGCGTTGGTTTGGTGGCAGCGATTGTAGCGGGGTAGAGGGCTCCCCTTCCGAGCACAGGGCATCAGCCCTGCGGTGGATTTCGTCTCATGGGGTTGGTCTACCTATGAGCACGCAATCCAGACAAAAACCCCCGACTGAAGTCGGGGGCTCGGGGGGGTGGTTGAGGAGATAGGGTGTGGTTTTGGTCGGGTCAGCAGCCCGTTGCCCAGTCGGTGAGGAAGGCGAGGAAGTCCTGGGTGTTGATGGTGCCGTCGGCGTTCCAGTCGGCGAGCGGGTCTTCGTTAGCCCATGCGCTGAGGAAGAGGATGAAGTCCTGCGTGTTGACCATGCCATCCTCGTTGAGGTCGGGGGCGCAGGGGCAGTTGGTGACATTGATGATCTGGAGGCCGTTGTTTCCGTCGGCAACATAGGCGTAGGGGTCGGCAAGCACCGAAGCTTTTGCACTCCCCGGCGTGTCGTATCGGTACTCGAGTGAGAGAGAAGTGGGGTCACTCACATCGATTGCCAAGAGA
>JAJRZG010000088.1 GCA_024275365.1 Planctomycetota bacterium
CTACCGGGCGCTCGTCGAAGAGATCGAGGGCTACGAAGAGATCCTGGGCGATCAGGCTCGGGTACTTGCGATGATCAAGGACGACATCGAGGAGATGAAGGCCAAGTTCGCCTCCGACCGTCTGACCCGGATCGAGGATGCTGCGGGCGATATTGATCTTGCCTCGCTCATCCAAGTCGAGGATATGGCAGTCACGATTAGCCACGCGGGCTACGCCAAGCGCCTGCCTGCCGATACCTACAGCGCCCAGGGCCGCGGCGGCAAGGGCATCCGCGCGAGCGACTCAAAGGACGATGACTTTGTCGAGCATGTCTTCGTCGCCAGCACGCACGACGATCTGCTCTGCTTTACCGACACCGGCAGGGTCTTCAAGCTCAAGGTGTATGAACTTCCCGAGATGAGCCGCACGAGCAAGGGGCGGGCGCTGGTCAATCTCATCGACCTCAAGCCCAACGAAAAGACCCGGGCGTATCTCTCGATCAAGGACTTCGAGCAGGGCAGCAACTTCCTGACCTTCATCAGTCGAGGCGGGATCATCAAGCGCACCGCCCTCAAGGAATACCGCAATGTCAACCGCAGCGGCTTGATCGCTGTCTCACTCAAAGAGGGCGATGCGCTGCTCGATGTCCTGCTGACAACGGGCAACGACGACATCATCCTCGTGACAAGCCAGGGCTCGGCGATCCGGTTCAACGAGCAGGACGCCAGGCTGATGGGCCGAAACGCGGCAGGCGTCAAAGGCATCGGGCTCGGCGAGGGCAACGAGGTGGTGGGCGTGGTCCGCGTGCCGATGATCGAGGACGCCGACGGCGACCTGATGACAGACCCGGCCGCCATCGAGGCGGGGCTGAGCCTGCTGACGATCACGACCCATGGCTATGGCAAGCGGACAGGTGTGGACGAATACCGTGTCCAGCCGGAGGTCGGCAAGCCCCGGTCGCAGTCCCGGGGGGGCAAAGGTCGGGCGGATATCAAAACCACCCCCCGCAACGGCCCCTCGGTCGCGGCAGTCGGAGTCTTTGGCAGCGACGATGTCGTCCTCATCACCCGGGGTGGCCAACTCGTCCGCATGGCAGCCGACTCGATCAGCAGCATCGGACGGGGTACGCAAGGTGTCCGGGTGGTCGGGCTCAAGCCGGACGATGCGGTCGTCGCGGTGGCGAGGGTCCAGGAAAATGTGGTCGTGGAGGCCAACGAGGAGGCTGATCCAGCCCCGACTGAGGAATCCTGAGAACCTTCGCGGCCTCTGCGCGGTACACTCTGCACCTATGCCCGACTGGTCTGAGAACATCATCGTGACAGAACTCGCAGACGAGCCACAGCTCTCTGAAGAGTTGGGTCTGCTCATCGAGCGTCTGGTAGCCTTCTCTGGGAAGACCCCGTCGGTCGTGGTCAACTTTACCAATGTGACCTATGTCAACAGCTCAAACCTTGCCCAGCTGCTCAAGCTCAAAAAAGTGCTCGGTGAGGCGGGCGGGCAGCTCCGGCTGTGCTAGGTGTCTGATGAGGTGTGGACCGTGATGATGGTCACCGGGCTTGACAAGGTCTTTCAGTTTGCGCCCGATCCGCTGACAGCACTCGCGGGGCTCCAGATCGAGGATACAGAGGAATAACCCCGCCTCTTTGCCTCTTTCTCTGTGCGCTGAGGCTCGGGGCGCACACCGGAACTCTTTGCCAGGATACTGCAACCACAAGTGAGAGCGAGGCGGGATGTCACAACGCGAACTGGTGGCCGAACTCAAGGCGGTCACCAAAGTCTATTACAAGCCCGATGGATCGATCATGGTCGAGGCGCTCCGGGGCGTTGATCTCGGCGTCCAGCAGGGTGAGTTTGTCGCGCTCATGGGCGCATCGGGATCGGGCAAGTCCACCCTGATGAACATCCTCGGCTGCCTCGATCAGCCGACTGCGGGCGACTTTCACCTCGCCGGTCGCCCGGTGGGGAGCATGACCGATGATGAACTCTCGCGGTTCCGGGGTCGGACGGTCGGGTTCATCTTCCAGGCGTTTAACTTGATCTCGCAGCTGACGATTGCCGAGAACACCGAGGTGCCTCTGTTTTATCAGGGTGTTCACGCTGCCGAGCGTCGGGAGCGGTCGATGCACGCGCTCGGGTTGGTCGGGCTGGCTGATCGCGCAACGCACCGTCCGCGCGAGCTCTCGGGCGGGCAGCAGCAGCGAGCCGCCATCGCCAGGGCGTTGGTCACCGAGCCTGTGATTTTGATGGCAGATGAACCGACGGGCAACCTCGACTCGAAGACTGGCGAATCGATCCTCCGGCTCTTTGAGAGGCTCCACGATGACGGGCTGACCATCCTGATGGTGACGCATGACGACGCGATTTCTTCACGGTGTGAACGGATCGTGCGGCTGCGGGACGGGCTGGTCGAGAGTGACGAGGTGCTTCGGCGGCGAAACGAGACGACAGCGGGCGTGTCCAGTTAGGATGGGTGCCGTGGTCTGACGAGCCGTAGGCGAGGAAGGCCACGCGGTGGTACAACGATCGTGGCCTCCGATCGAAGACTCGCTCAGACCACGGCACCCCTGTGCAACCTGTTGCGCTACGCGGCGGATTGTGTGTCCTTGGATTCCACGCCCACGAGTGCCAGCCTTCGCAGCGCCACGACTGTCAGATCATCGCGCTGGTTGAGGGAGCCGGCCTGGGCATCGACATCAACAGCGAGGTGTTCAAGGACCGCCCCCATGCCGCCGGGCTGGTCGCCAGCGTGCGTGGTTGCTTTGGCAAAGTGCTCGATATACGCCTCATTTGCAGCGGCTTTGTCGGGGGCAGCGTCGGGTTCGGGGAAGGCGGTCTCGAACCCATCGCTATAGAAAAGCAGCGTGTGCTCCACGCTGAGGGCAAAGGAAGTTTCGGTAAACTCGGCCTCAGCAAAGACCCCGAGCAGTGGGCCTTCACCGCCCGCGATTGCCGACGCGACACCCGCCGGATCGACCACGAGTGCCGGGGGGTGGCCGGCACTGGCGAGTGTGACCATGCCGGTCGCCGTGTCGATGACGCCACAGACTGCGGTGGCGAACCGGTCTCCGACTGTGTTGTGCTCACAGAGTTCGAAGTTGAGCCGATGGAGCGTCTGCGCAGGTGAAGCGAGCGGGTGGGCTTGTGTTGTGCTGCCATCGCTGCACCGCAGCGCGCGCATGATGACGAGTGTCAGGAGCGCAGCGGGCACGCCGTGACCAACCGCATCAGCGAGCATAAAGGCGACGCGGTGTTCATCGATGCGCACCGCGTCGTAGATGTCACCGCTCACAAAGCCGCAGGGTCGGAAGAAAACGCCGAACTCATACCCGTCCATCTCGGGGAGCGTTGTCGGGAGTGAACGATTCTGGAGAGCGCCCGCCAGTTGCAGCTCTTCGTGGAGCCGACCGATCTCGCCGCTGAGCCCGCCCTGCTGGGCACGAGCGACATGCAGGTCGGTCGCCAGCAGATCGACAGCAGCTTGTCTCGTGACCAATGCGTGGGTGATGCTGGCGATCATTGCCGGGTTGGCGTTGAAGGATTCAACGAGCAGGCCCTGGGCTTCGAGTTCGGGTCGCAGGCGTTTGGGGTCGTCTGTGAGCACGATCGCGGGTGTGTGGCTCCCGATCAGATGATCGAGGAGCTGCATGAGCGAGGAACGCGAGTGCTCTGCCTCGGAATAGAGCACGATCACCGGGCTCCCGGGTCGGGCTCGGCACCCGGTGCTCTGTGTGAGCACAGCATCGAGGCTCTCATAGGTCACGCACTCGCAGTCCGGGGGCAGGTCCGGCCTTGGCCAATGCCTGGGAATCTCGGCGCACCACCACACAGCCCGGTCGGTCGGCGCGTCTTCATCGGTGATGGCGATCCGGAGCTGTGACACGGAGACTCAACCGGGCCCGGGCTGGCTCTGAGACCGGACGCGTCAGTGGATTCATCGGCTCACTTGGCGCGTGCCTTCAGCCCGTCTCTGTCGAGTTCGATCAGATCGCCCTCTGAGAGGTTGAGCCGTTCGAGCGTCCCCCCCGCCAGCTCGATGACAAACTGCGCAGCATATCGGCTTGGGTATTTCGGGAGGCGGTCCTCATAGTCTTGGTTGAGACCCCTGTCATTGAGCGGCTCGGTCTCTGGGTCGCGCGGTGGCTCGATGGGCATATGGTGCATCGCGGTGATCCGCCCGGCCGGGTCGAGAAAAATAATGTCGATATCAACCAAGCAGTCCCGCATGACAAACTTCTGTGAGGTTGCCCGTGGGAAGACAAAGAGCATCCCGCCGTCGGGCTCGATGTGGTCGCGGCCTGAGAGCCCCTTGAAACGGGTCTCGTTGTCGAGGGCGAGTTCGAGCTGGAACCACTCGCCGGATATCTTCACACTCTCGATATTGGCAGATTCTGAACCCTGAGGCTCTTTGCTGCACCCGAGGGGGGCGAGTGTGAGGGTGGCGAGTATTAGTCCGATAAGTGCGAGCCGTCCCGAAGCCATGAGTCGTTCTCCTCGGTGAAGGTCACCTGGTGTTTGGGCATGGTAGCGAGATCGAACCCCGTGCAGAACTCGTCTGCAGAGATTGGGGCGGGTTTGGGCAGCAGGCCGCACCAGTGGGCGAGGAGCCCGACGACGCGCTCGGGGGCGACCCCGGCAGCCTGATAGGTGGCAAGCCGGGTGTCGCCGTGGCGTTTGGCGAGTCGGCGACCGTCAGGCCCGAGGACGAGAGGCAGGTGGGTATACGAGGGCTCGGGAGCAAAGCCCAGCGCCCGATAGAGCAGCAGTTGGCGGGCTGCCGAGTCGAGCAGGTCGGAGCCTCGGACGACCTGCGTGACGCCCTGCCGGTGGTCATCGACGACGACCGCGAGCTGGTAGGCGGGTTGATGCCGTTTGGTCCAGACGACAAAGTCGCCGATG
Source organism: Planctomycetota bacterium (assembly GCA_024275365.1). Lineage (GTDB taxonomy): Bacteria > Planctomycetota > Phycisphaerae > Phycisphaerales > UBA1924 > PNC22. Next base: position 4,877 of record JAJRZG010000088.1, read on the forward strand.
GTTGCCGCGGGGGTGAGGGCGGTCGATCCGACGAACCCGTCGGTGAAGGTGATCTGCTCTTCGGGGACGAGGAGCCGCCAGTTGGTGCCGGTCTCGTCGAAAGAGCGAGGCCCTAGCTCGGTCGGGCGGAGCGAAGCGGGGAAGTAGGATTCTCGCCTCTGGATTTTTTCGTGAGGGGTCGTGAGGGGGGTCGTGAGGGGGGGCGTGGGTGGAGCGTGGGGGGCGGTGGCGGCCTCCTCGATCTCGCGACGGGTCAGTTCACATGGATAGACCAGCCCCCGGCTCGCCAGAGTCTTCATCGCTGCGATGGCCGGCTGGGGTTCATCAGATTGGATTCTCGGACCTTCATCCCAGTCCATTCCCAGCCAGCGGAGGGTCTGGATGCACGAGTCGATCGCCCCCGGCTTGATGCGGGGGCCGTCGAGGTCTTCGAGGCGGAGGACGATCCGCCAGCCTCGTTGGCGGGCGATGATCCAGTTGATGAGGAATGTGCGGGCATTGCCCAGGTGGAGAGCCCCGGTAGGGGACGGAGCGAGCCGGGTGGTTTCCTGTGGCAACTTGTGCTGGGGTGTGGAAATATGGGGTGGGTGAGATTTATTGGGCATGGCGGGGCCACGATGATACACTCGCTCCTCGGCGGCCTTGTGCTGCCGGTTGGAGGATCAGATGTCGCAGAAGCTCACCCAGACACAGATCGAGGCCGAGTTGGTACACACACCCGACTGGACCGAGATCAGTGGCAAAATCCAGCGGACCTTCCAGCTCTCTGATTTCGAGGCGGCGATGGCGTTTGTCAACGGGTTGGCCGAGTATGCCGAGCGGGTGCAGCATCATCCGGATATGTTGATCCGATTCAACAAGGTCACGATCAGCGTGAACACGCACGACGCGGGGGGGATCACCGCCAAGGACTTCGCGCTGGCCCACGAGGCCGAGCGGCTGGCGGGGGTCGTGGCGACCGCGTGAGAGTTTTCTACCCGAACCTTCGATTCTTTCGACTCTGAGCCCCCGACTTCAGTCGGGGGTGGGCGTGCAAGTTGCACACGCAGACCCGGGACTGAAGTCCCGGGCTAGGAGGGGATCGACCTTCGAGGAATCTACCGCAGCTCGACCGACCAGTACGCCTCGTCGAGAAACGCCTTCCATGAGCGGTATTTGTCGCTGCCGAGGCGGAGGGTGATGAGGGGGTTGCGCTTGGGCTTGATCGGTTTGCGGATGAGTTTGACGCGCGCCTGCTGCGGCGTGCGGCCGCCCTTGCGTGCGTTGCAGGGGACGCACGCGCAGACCAAGTTCTCCCAAGTGTCGCCGCCCCCCTGGGTGCGGGGGGTCACATGGTCGAGGGTGAGATCGCTCGTCGGGAAGTGATGGCCGCAGTATTGGCACTGGTTGCGGTCGCGGGCGAAGAGGTTTCGGCGGTTGAGTTTGACGCGCTGGACGGGGAGCCGGTCGTAGCCGAAGAGCCGGATGATGCGGGGAACCGCGATCTCGTAGCGCACCGTGCGGACCCAGTCGTGCTCCTCGCGTTCGTATTGGCTGCGGAACTCGGAGACTTCGGTCCAGGTGGAAAGGTCGTAGTTGACATACTGGCCATCCTCGACATGGATGATCTCAGCCATATCGCGGCAGAGCATCGTGAACGCCCGCCGGGCCGAGACGACGCGGACCGCAACATAGAGCTTGTTGAGGACGAGGACGCGCGAGTCGAGCCCGCTCCCCTGTGCGATCAGCCCACCGCCGTTGCTGCCACCGACCAGTGCAACTGGATGATCCTCCGAAGGCGTGCTGCCCGGTTTGCTGCTGTGTTTCTTCTTTGCGTGGCGGGCCATCGAACGCGCTCCAGTACGGGCACGACCTACCCGTAAACCTTATTATCTATACTCTATACATAACGACTTTACCCGCCCGGGGCAAGCCTCGCCAGCAAACATGCCCCGGTTATCGCCCGTAGACCGCCGCCCTGACCCGGTATCGGCAGTTCACCCGGTTGCGCAGCTCGCACAGAGCCGGTACGCTCTGTCGCGGATCGTGCCGCCCGAGGCGAGGCAATGAAAGGTACGCCATGACGCAATCCGGGGCTCTCGAGCCGCTGCACTACATCCCGTTCGATGGTCCGCACGAAGCCCGCGATGTCCTCTTCCTCGACGAAGCCGGTCGGGCGATCGTCCACTCGCACATCGAGGCGATCAATCTCTGGGAGGTCTTGGTGTTCATCTGGCCGGAGGTGCTGGGCACCCTCGCCGGCCTCTGGCTGCTCGTGGCGCTCTGGATCGTGTGGTACCGCGCTCATCGTCCGCGCCGCCGGGGTGTGCTCTTTTGTCGGCGGTGCAACTACGAACTCGGTAAGGCGGAAGACCGCGAACAGCTCCTCGTCGCGAAAGCCGTGTGTACCGAGTGTGGCCGGGACATTACGCCGCGGCTGCTGGTGCCGGGTCGGTCCCAGCGTTGGCGCGTGCTGCGGCCGCTGGTGGTGGGGCTGCTCCCTGCGATCGGGCTGGGCGTGCTCCTTCTCGTTGTCGGCCTGAGCCGATCGGGCGCAGCGGTTCGCTGGTTCAGCCTGCCTTCGATCCGCGCCAGCGAGCTGACCGCCGAGCGCGGGTGGACATGGTTCGACGGGTTTCGGCGTAGCACGGACCGCTTCGAGGAGTGGGACCTCGAGACCGGTCAGCGGCTGCGCATGATCCGGACAGGCCCGGGTCGGACCTACACCCGCGCGCGGTTGACCGCCGACTGCTCGGGGTTGATCGTCGGTGGAGAGCGTTCTTCGTTGTTGGTGTGCATCGACACCGCGACCGGGCGGGTCCGCTCTAAGCTGAAGTTGCCTGCCGTATCCATGATGGCGTTCGGTGAATACGCCATTGCGTCTCACCCGGACGAGGCAGAGACAGTCTTTGTGCTCGTGCTGGATCGGAACGCCGAGCAGCATGTGCTCTATTCGTGGAACACCCGATCGGGCGTGTCGGCCGAGTTGTGCCGGGTGCCGGCGTGGAGCTACCAGGCCGGAATGCCGGTGGAGCGCAGCTTGGCACTGACCACAATCGACAACGAGCCGATGCTGGTGATGCTGCCGACATTCATGGAGAGCTTCAACCGCGAGGTGTTCGAGGTGCGTGTGCTGTCGCTCTCCGGCGAGGTCGTCCGCACCTTTGATATTGAGCCGAAGCCGGAGCCGATGGGCGCGGTTGTCGTGCCCGGCGAACCCAGGCTCTACGCCATACGCAGGGCCGGGGTCATCCGCGGCGCCGGGCTGGTCGGGATTGATCTTGCGACAGGCAAGCCCCTCGGCATTCTTCGTAGGGGTACCGATATGCTCGGGGCGAGCGAGATCGCGACCACCGCGAGCGGTCGGCTGTTGCTGGTGCCGTCGATCAATAACTCGATTTTTGTCCGCGACACCCGGGCCAGGGCGTGGCTCCCGTCGCTGCGTGAAGACACGCCCGCGTATGGCCCGCAGCTGTCGGTTTCGCCCGAGGGCCGGTGGGTCGCCGCGGTGCTCCAGCGCAATACCGGTACACCTGCGCAGAAAAGCTTCGCCCGCGACATGTTGGTCTGGAAGCTGTCAGCCGAGTGGTTCGTCGAGCCTGCGCCCGTAGAGCCCGGGCTGCCCTGATGGGAAGCTCAGTGCCGGAACCGGCGCACGCCCGTGGTCATGCAGGTGATGTTTCGATCGTTGCAGAGGGCGAAGGTTTCGCGGTCGCGTTTGGAGCCGCCGGGGTGGACGATCATGGAGACGCCCGCGTTGGCGAGAAGCTCGGGGCCGTCTGGGAAAGGGAAGAAGGCGTCGCTGGCTGCGACCGCGCCGCGGGTTCGATCGCCCGCCTTGGCGATGGCGAGTCGGCAAGAGGCGACGCGGTCCATTTGGCCTGCGCCGCCGCCGAAGAGGGCACAGCCCACCGGCTGGAAGCCGGTGCCACGGGGCTCGACGGGGCCGCCGATGGCGATGGCGTTGGAGGAGAGTGCGCGCACGGTTGCCTCCATCACGGCTGCGGCTCGGAGCAGGGCCGGGTCGGGAGCAGGGCCGGCCGCGTGGGTCCATGCGGCGGGGTCGGGCGGGGTGTCGTCGTGGGCCTGGACGAGAAAGCCGCCGGGGATGGTGCGGATGTCGAGGTTCGCGGGCTGGAAAGCCCGCCCCCCTATTTTCAGTGCTGCGGGCTGGAAAGCCCGCCCCCCTGAACAACAGGGGCGGGGCCTTTCCAGGCCCCGGGTTTCAGGGCAACCTGTGCGGAGAAGACGGATGTTTTTCCAGCGGGCGCAGAGCAACGCGAGAGCCTCGTCGGTGTAGTCGGGAGCGATGACGACCTCGAAGAACCGGTCGGGGGCGCAGAGCCGCTCGGCTGCTGCGGTGTCGATGATCGAGCCGCTCGCCGCGATGCCGCCGTAGGCTGCGAGGGGGTCGCCCGCGATCGCCAGGTCGAACGCCTCGGCGGGGCTGGCTGCCAGGGCAGCACCGCAGGGGTTGGTGTGCTTGATGACACATGCGGCGTGCGCAGTCTCGTCGAGCGCAGCCAGGGCGATGGCCAGCTCGAAGGCAGCCGAAGCGTCGAGGAGGTTGTTGTAGCTGAGGGGCTTGCCGTGGAGTTGGGCGGTCCAGTCGGGGGCTGGAAAGCCCCCGCCCCTGTTATGCAAGCTCCCACCCCGGTTGGATGAGTGCCTTTCAACGAGCCCCGAGCGCAAGCTCGGGTTTTCAGGCTGTCGGGGCGCGTTCGACCCCGCCGGAACCTGTGCTTGCGCACAGGGCTCGTAGAGTCGGGCCTGAAAGCCCCCGCTCCGGTAGAGGGCTGCGGGCTGGTGTGGGTTTTCGCCATAGCGGAGTGTGCTCGCCAGTTCGCCCCGCACCAAGAGCACGCGGGGGAAGGGTTCGCCTTGTTGCGCCCGCAGGTAGGTACTGATGGCCGCATCAAAGGCACAGGTGCGTTCGTAGGCAGCTGCGGCGAGGTCCATGCGGGTGGCAAGGGTCGTACCACCATGCTCAGCAAGCTCGGCAAGGACGCGGGGGTATTGGGCAGGGTCGGAGATGACGGTGACGAACCGGAAGTTTTTGGCTGCCGAGCGGAGCATGGCTGGGCCACCGATGTCGATTTGTTCGATGGCCTCTTCCAAAGTGCCGCGGGCTGGGAAGCCCGCCCCCCTGTTTTTTGGGTCTGCCCCATTGGGGTCTTGGGCGATGGTCTTCTCGAAGGGATAGAGGTCGATGCAGACCAGGTCGATGGGGTCGATGGTGTGCTCTGCCATCTTGGCCTGGTGGGCGGGGTTGTCGCGGACGCCGAGGATGCCGCCGTGGATGGTGGGGTGGAGCGTCTTGACCCGGCCGTCGAGCATCTCGGGGAAGCCGGTGTGGTCTTCGACGAGGGTGACCTTGAGCCCGGCATCACGGAGGGTGCGGGCGGTGCCGCCGGTGGAGAGGAGGTGGACGCCCGCCTCGGCCAGGGCGCGGGCGAAGTCGACGATGCCCTGCTTGTTGCTGACAGAGAGAAGGGCGCGGCGGATGGGGGTGGTTGTGGAGGTTGTCGCGGGGGTGGTATCGGGCATGGATGAGGGTAGGAGTCAGCCGCTTCCCCGTGGGACCGCCTTCCAGGCGGTGCTCGACTCGCGCCGGCTGGAAGGCGGTCCCACGGCTCTCTCGCACCGGCTGGAAGCCGGTCCTACGGCTCTAGTCCCTCGGCTGGAACTTGGCGATGATCCCGCCCTTGCTCACCGCGTAGAGGTTGCCATCGACAAAGTGGTCGGGCTTGAGGATCTCGACCTCGGTGAGCTCGGCTGAGAAGATGACATCCCCGGTGGCAGCATCGAGGGTCGAGGCGGTCGTGCCATCCCAGGTGATGAGCTGGCCGCTGCGCATCGCAACGACCCTGCCGGTGCTGGCGGGCTGGTTCCAGAGCTGGGTGCCGGTGTTAGCGTCGATCGCGCGGAGTCCCTTGTCGTCGCTTGGCACATAGAGCACCCCGGCGTGATAGGTGGGTGTGACATGCAACGGCTGCTCGGTGCGGATGCGCCACATCTGCCGACCTTCGAGCGTAAAGGCGTAGATCGACTGGTCGAGGCTTGCAAAGAAGACCATCCCGTCTCCGGCGACAGGGTCGGCCTCGCACCCGCCGAAGATTTTGGCTCGGGCGATGAGTGTGCCGCTCGAGGCATCGAGCATGGCGATGTCACCCCGGCGCGAGACCGCGACGACGATTGAGCCATCCATCGCGAGTTGGGCATCGATCGGGCTACCCATGTCGTAGGCCCAGGCGTTGACCGGCGGCGAGATGTAGTGCGAATACACATGCCCGATCGAGGTGCCATAGATCTTCTGGTTGGCGGTGAAGACGGGTGCTGTCGTGACGACGCGGTCAAGGTGGTCGCGTTGGATGACCCCCCCGGTCTGGGCATCGATGATGGCAGCGTCGGTATCGCTTGATACCACAATAAGATTGCCGGTGCGGAAGTTGCCGACAAACCGGGTGATGGCACTGGCGACCTGGCTCGAGTTTCGGAGCGCGCCGTTGGAGGCTTCGAGGATGCTGACGGTGGCTGCAGATTCGTGGGCGACGATGATGTCGTCGTAGAGGTCGAGGAACAGGATGTGCTCGCCCGCCGAGACGACGGGGAAGCCCCGCCAGTCGAGGCGATACCCGAGCGAGGCGTAGACCTCGTGGTCGATCTTGAAGGCATCCCGACGGGCCTGGATGAGGCTGCCAGCGGAGGCGTTGCCGGATGAGGCACGGACAGTCGGAGAGGAGTCGGTCGAGCCGATAGCCCCGAGGCCGCAGCCTGTCGTGAGGGTAAGGAGGGCAGCAAGGGTGAGACCCCCAGCAAGGCGGGTGAGGGAACGGCGGGTGGTCTGTTGGGTCGTGGGGGTCATGGGAACAACACTCCTGGGTCGGGGTCGAGAGCCCCGGGCCAAAGAGTATCCAGCATCGGCAGGCGATGGTCAAGCCTGAGGGGCTCTCCCAGTGATCTTCCGAGCCTGGTATTGGAGTGGTGGTCCGGCTCTCCGAGCCGGGTGTTGTGGTATGGAGAGACACGGTTCGGAGAACCGTGCCACCGAAGGATCGTCCCGGAGGGACGAACTACCCACCCCCTCACTCCTACCATCCCCCATGTTTAGTGGCATCATCGTGACGACGGGCCGGATTGTGGCGATCGAGCCCACACCGGCAGGGGTTCGTGTGCGGATCGATCCTGGAAACTGGGGGCATACCCCCGAGCCGGGGGGGTCGGTCTGTGTCTCGGGGTGCTGCCTGACGCAGGTGGGAGAGGTCGGGGCGGATGGGGTGCTCTCGTTTGATGCGATCCCTGAAACACTTGCCAAGACGATCCTCGGGGGGCTCGGCCCGGGGGACCGGGTAAACCTGGAGCCCTCGGTGCTGGCTTCGACGCCGATGGATGGGCATGTGGTGCAGGGGCACATCGAGGGGCTGGGGGAGGTCGTCAAGGTCGTCACTGAGGCGGAATATCGCGTGCGGATCGCCCCGCCGCCGGAGTTGATGCCGTGTCTGGTGCCGAAGGGATCGGTGACGGTGGATGGAGTGTCGCTGACGATCGCGGCGGTATGCACAGGCACACCACAAACAGGGGCGGGGGCTTTCCAGCCCCCGGTCTTGGGTGATATAACAGGCGATCGGGCACTCTCGCGGGCTGGAAAGCCCGCCCCCCTGTCTGTTGATCCGGCCCAGTGGTTCGAGGTGGCCCTCATCCCGACGACACTCGAACTGACGACGATGGGCGATCTGCAGGTGGGCTCGAAGGTCAACCTTGAGACGGACATCCTCGCCCGGACGGTCGTGCATGTGATGCAGCACTATGCCGGCTTGATGGGGCGGGGTTGATCGTGGGACCGGCTTCCAGCCGGTGCGAGAGAGAATCAGGCTTGCATGATCGTGGGACCGCCTTCCAGCCGGTGCGAGAGGCACCGCCTGGAAGGCGGTCCCACGGCTTTCATTCCACCTCGACCCGCCCGACCAGCTCGGCGATATTCGACGCATTCTGCTGCTGCACCCACCTGGCCAGTCCTTTGTTGATCCTGATCGGCATCCTCGGGTCGGCAAAGAGCCCCGCCCCGATACCCACTGCGCTGGCCCCCGCGAGAATGAACTCGGCCGCGTCCTCCCAGCCCATCACGCCTCCGATCCCCACGATCGGCGTGGCTGTCTCCCGGCAGATCAGGCGGTGGGCGTCGTAGACGAGCTTCACCGCGATCGGGTGAATGCCCGGCCCGCTCAGGCCGCCAGTCGTGTTGGCCAGTCTCGGGCGACGGGTGCGTACATCAATCGCCATCGCGGGCACCGTGTTGGCCAAACAGATCGCATCGGCCCCCGGCCTCTGGTTGGGGCCGGTCGGCTCGCTC
>JAJRZG010000005.1 GCA_024275365.1 Planctomycetota bacterium
CATTGATCCGCTTTTCATACCTGTCTCCCTGTATTTGGGGACCGGCCGAGTTGCGACCGGTCCTGATGAAGACCGGCCCTGAAACCTACGACATTGTCTACCTTGCCATGGATTCCCGTGGCCTGTCAAGCCCCTTTCTTTTCGTTCTGCCGCTCTTTCTACCGGTGTGCTTTTGGGTGGGTTGCACCGGGTTGTGAAAAAATCCAGCCGCCCGGGTGGGTGGCTTGGGGGTCAGTACCCGAACACACACCGGTAGTGCTGTGTGTTCTCGGACAGGCCAATAAAAAGGGGCTTGGAAGGCCGAGCGCGAATGTGTGAGGGTGCTGCGCGGCGAGCAGCGCCCTCTGCGCGCCGCGCAGCGCCCGCTGCGCGGGACAAATGAGCCTCTTCGCGGGACGAAGGGACGCCTGCGCGTGACGAAGGGGTGCCTGCGCGTGACGAAGGGACGAGTGCGCAGGAGGAATCGAGAGGTGCGCGTCTTTACGAGCCCTGGGCGCAAGCACAGGTTCTTTGTCTTTACGAGCCCTGTGCGCGAGCACAGGTTTGTATGCGTGTAGCAGATGACCAACCACAAACCCGAGCTTGCGCTCGGGGCTCGTAGAGGCAAAAAGACACCCGAGCTTGCGCTCGGGGTTCGTAGTGATACGGATCCCACAAAGTTTCTGCGCATTGGCGGAGCCGAGTGTCTTTTTCTTTCAGCCCGGCGGGCTGTTCTTCAATAGCCGGGGGTGGAGTCCTGCACAGCAGGCGACACCCCCGGACTGGCCGCGCCGCGCAATGTACCCCATCGGGGTGCTCGTGGCAGACGCACAGCAAGCGGACCCCTTGCGGGGTCCAAATACATAACGCTCACAACCGGGGGTGTCGCGTTGCTCCACCCCCGGCTATTGAAGATCACCCCGTTCGGGGTGCAAGGCGGCAAACCTTCGGGGCGCAAAGCCGAAAACTTCGGGGTGCAAAGCGGCAAACGCCGGAAACCGAAACGGGGTTCTGGAAAGCATCGCGCAGAAACCTCATGGGGTCCGTATGCACCATCGCTGTGCGGGGGTGCGGGGGTGCAGGAGAGGGGGGGAGAAAGGAAGATCGCTCCGGAGGATCGAAGTACCCAAGAGCATGAGTTCTTTACGGGATATGCCTCAGACGACCGCACGCATGGCGAAGGTTCGGGCGGCTTTGAGGGCCTCGCCGACTTTCTCGATGTCGGGGCCGCCGCCTTGGGCGTGGTCGGGTCGGCCCCCGCCCTTGCCGCCGAGGGTCTGGGCGGCGTGGCGGACCCAGTCGCCGGCCTTGAGCCCCAACGAGACCATGCTGCTGGGGACGCCGGCGACGAGGGCGACTCCAGGTTTGTCGGTGTGGGTATCGACGCTTGCGAGCAGGACGGCCTTGGTCGGGTAGAGCTGCTGGATGGTTTTGAGGGCGGTCTGGAGGGCGGCCCGATCGCCCCCGGTGTCGAGCTGCGCGACGATGACGGGCTCTGCCGAGCCCTGGTGACCTGAGGCGATCTGCTTGGCGAGGTTTTGAGCCTCGGCGGCCTTGGCTTTGGCGTCATCCTTGGCCGATGCCTTGAGGCGGTCCTGCAAGAGGGCTAGCCGGGCGCGGAGGTCGGCCTTGCGGGCTGCGGGGATGGAGAGCCCGTCAAGCTCGGAGGCGATGGCACTGACCTCGTTGGCGAGCTGCTCGCCTGTGAGCATGTCGGCGGCTTTGAGGCGGAGGGCGGCATCGTCTGCGGCTTTGTGGGCGGCCATCGCGGGGACGCCCGTGAGCGCCTCGACCCGCCGGATGCCCTTGGCGATGCCGGTTTCAGTGATGAGGGCGAAGGTTTGTGCCTGGCCTGTCGATTCCAGGTGCGTGCCGCCACAGAACTCGACCGAGTAGTCGGTCCACTTTTCGTTGTCGGGGGCATCGAGGAGTTGCTGGACGGGGATGCCGATCGAGACGACGCGGACGGGGTCTGGGTAGGCCTCACCAAAGATCGCCCGCAGGCCGGCGATGCCCTCGGCGACAAACTGGGGGGCGAGGTCGGTGTGGACCGGGAGGTCTTGTTCGATGTGCTCGATCACGACCTGCTCGACGAGCCCCAGCTCATCGGGAGAGACCGGCTTGTTGTGCGAGAAGTCGAAGCGGAGCTTGTCTGGATCGACAAGCGAGCCCTTCTGATCGACCCGGGCACCCAGCACGCGGCGGAGCCCGAGATTGAGCAGGTGGGTTGCGGTGTGGTTTGCAGCGATGTGCGTGCGGCGTTGGGCATCGAGGTGGAGCTGGACATCGTCGCCAACGCGGACTTCGCCCTTGACGATGTGCCCGAAGTGGACGACGAAGCCGCCGTAGGAGCGGACATCCTCGACCTTGAACTCGCCGCCGCCCATGTGGTTGCCGGTGCGGCGTTCGCGGGTGACGAGGATGCGGCCTTGGTCTGTGACTTGGCCTCCCATCTCGGCGTAGTGGTTTGTTTTGTCGAGGATGAGGCCGACCTTTCGGGAGGCGCTGCTGGTTGTTGTGGTGGCGTGCTCGTCGAAGTTGTTCCCGTTCCAGATTGCTTTGACCGTGGCGAGAATGTCTCGGGCGTGGAACTTGTGGGAGTCGTCGGTTGGTTTGACATTGAGGCGTTTGAGCCTGACCATGGCATCTGGGGTGAGGCCGATGCCGTCGGTGGCGGCGGTTGAGCCCGCGGCGCGGGAGCGTTCTTTTTGTTCGGCCATGCACCGCTGGAAGCCTTCGGTATCGACGGTGAGGCCTCGTTCATTGGCCATGAGGACGGTGAGGTCGAGGGGGAAGCCGTAGGTGTCGTAGAGCGAGAAGGCATCGGAACCGGAGATAGATGAGTTGGTAGAGGCAGCCTCCTCGAATCGTTTGATCCCCCGATCCAGCGTGCGCCCAAAGCTCTCCTCCTCCTCTTTGATCATCTCGATCACCTGCTCGGGGTTCTTGCGGAGTTCGGGGAAGGCATCGCCCATCGTCTCGACGACCACCGGCACAAGCTCGCTGAAGAATCCGGTCTGCGCATTGAGCATCTGGCGGCCGTAGCGGACCGCCCGGCGGAGGATGCGGCGCAGCACATACCCCCGTCCCTCGTTGCTGGGCACGGCCCCATCGGTGATCGCAAAGGTCAGCGTGCGGATGTGGTCGGCGATGACGCGGTAGGCCATGTCGTGGCTGTCGGGATCGACTGTGCCGAGCTTGCCGTGATAGCCTCGGGTGTCGTGGGTGATGCGTTCGATGGCGGCGAAGATTGGGGTGAAGGCGTCGGTGTCGTAGTTGCTTGTCACGCCCTGGATGAGGCTTGCGAGGCGTTCGAGGCCCATGCCGGTATCGACATGCTTTGCGGGGAGGTCTATGAGCGTGCCACCAGCCTGGCGGTCAAACTGGATGAAGACGAGATTCCAGATTTCGATGACATCGGGGTCGTCTGCGTTGACGAGGCTCGCGGCGTCGCGGTCGCCGATGCGGTCGAAGTGGAGTTCGGAGCATGGGCCACAGGGGCCGGTCTCGCCCATCTCCCAGAAGTTGTCCTTCATGTTGCCGGGGAGGACTCGCTCGGCGGGGAGGAAGCGGAGCCAGAGGTCGCGGGCCTCGGTGTCGGGTTCGAGCCCGGTAGCCTTGTCGCCGCCGAAGTAGGTGGCGTACATCTGGTCTGCGGGGAGTTGGTAGACGCGGGTGAGGAGGTCCCAGGCCCATTCGATGGCCTCGGCCTTGAAGTAGTCGCCGAAGGACCAGTTGCCGAGCATCTCGAAGAAGGTGTGGTGGTAGGTGTCTTTGCCGACATCTTCGAGGTCGTTATGCTTGCCGCCGGCTCGGATGCACTTCTGGGTGTTGGCCGCTCGGGTGACCCCCTCCAAGGGAGAGCCCGGGGGCACCTGGCCAAGGAAGGCGGGCTTGAACTGGTTCATCCCGGCGTTGGCGAAGAGGAGGGTCGGGTCGTCGTGGGGGATGACGGGTGAAGACGGGATGTGCTGGTGTGCGTGGCGATCGACGAAATAGTCGATGAAGGTTTGACGGATTTGTGCGGTGGTTGGTTTGGGCATCGGGTGGGGTTCCGTGGTCGATTGAGCCGATTGTAGCGTTATTGGCGCGGGTGCTCGGCCTGCGTGCGGCTGCGAAAGTCAGTAGGATTGGCATGAACGCCCGGCGGGGGCTCTTGTTTCAGTGGCACGCCCTGTGGGGCTCTGGAAGGATATGGCTGGATGCGCGAGTTTGATCTGTGCGTGATCGGGAGCGGGCCTGCGGGGCAGTGGGCGGCGATCCAGGCTGCCAAGCTTGGCAAGAGCGTGGTGCTTGTTGAACGCCGGGATGTGGTCGGTGGGGTTGCGGTCAACACGGGGACCATCCCCTCGAAGGCGTTGCGTGAAGCGATTTTGTCGATGGTAGACCGCCAGTCTGCGATGCCTCAGATGGCCGACTTTCAGCGTGCGCGAGAGCACAGCTTCCGGAGCCTGATCTCGAGCGCCGACCGGGTGATCGATGCGGAGATCGAGATCATCCAGGGGCATATGCGTTCGAACGTGGTGGTGGTGCTGCACGGTGTTGCGAGCTTTGTGGAGCCGCATGTCGTGCGTGTTGAAGGGACATATTCCTCTGATACGATCCGGGCTGCGCATGTGCTGATCGCGACGGGGACCGAGCCAGCCAGACCCGACAACATGATCTTTGACGATCAGACGGTGATTACTTCTGATGAGATTCTGCAACTTGAGAGCCTGCCGCACTCGATGATTGTGGTGGGGGGCGGGGTGATCGGGACCGAGTACGCCTCGATGCTGAGCTTGTTGGGTGTGAAGGTGACGCTGATTGAGGGTCGGTCTCGGATTCTTGACTTTGTGGATGGCGAGATCGGGGAGGCTCTGCAATATCACCTTAGTCAGGGGGGGATGACGCTCCGGCTCGGTGAGCAGGTCGTGAAGATCTGCAAGATCGAGCCGACACCTGGGGCACGGACCTCGGACAACACCATGGCTGAGGCAGTACTTGAGAGCGGGAAGACAGTGCGGGGGGATTGTTTGCTCTATGCGGTCGGTCGGCAGGGATCGACCGAGGAGCTCGGGCTCGATAAGGCCGATCTTGCGGCTGACAATCGGGGCCGGCTCAAGGTCAACGAGCACTACCAGACCAGCGTGCCTCATATCTATGCTGCGGGGGATGTGATCGGGTTTCCGTCGCTTGCGTCTACGAGCATGGAGCAGGGTCGGGCAGCGGCGTGCCATATGTTTGGCGAACCGATCCATCTGGTCTCGAAGCTCTTGCCCTATGGGATTTATTCGATCCCGGAGATCTCGATGGTAGGGTGGACGGAGGAGAGATTGACGGAGGAGGGGATTCCGTTTGAGAGCGGGATCGCACAATACCGGGAGATCGCGAGGGGGCAGCTTCTTGGTGACGATATCGGGATGCTCAAAATGCTGATTCACCAGGAAACCCAGACGATTCTGGGTGTCCACACGATAGGGACGGGTGCGACGGAGTTGATCCACATCGGGCAGTGTGCGATGGCCTTCAACGCGACGGTTGACTACTTTGTCAATGCGGTGTTCAACTATCCGACGCTTGCCGAGTGCTACAAGGTGGCGGCGTACAACGGGCTGAATAAGTTGCGTAGCGTGTGAACAAGGGCTCTTGGTGGCGCGGCTATTGGGTTCATCCCCCTCCGCCCTGCGGAGGGAGTGGCGAGCGCCAGCGAGAAGAGGGAGGTGCGTGACGACCAATGGGCAGAAACCGTTCGCTCGACGGCACAGACACACCTCCCCTGGCCAATCGCTTCGCTCGGCCTCCCCCTCCGCAGGGCGGAGGGGGATTTTGGGCCTTCGCTTCGCTCGGCATTTTGCGGGGTGGGCGTCTACGCTGTGGGCGTGGCGAAGAAGACGGTCAAGAAAACGACGCGGAAGGCACGACCCCGGAAGAAGGCTGGGGCGGGGCTGCTTGCCTCGGTCCCCCCGGCTCTCGGGCCGAGTGCGCCAAAGCCCATCCCGCTTGATGAGGTGCTGGGGCAGCCTCAGGCGGTCGGGCTGCTCGATTCGGCGATCTCGTCTGGCAGGCTGCACCATGCGTGGGTCTTTCACGGCCCCGAGGGAGTGGGGAAGTTCACGACGGCTCTGGCGTTTGCCGCGACGGTGCTCGATCCTTCGTCCAAGCCCGATCTTGCTGGGCGGGTGAGGCCAGACCCCGAGAGCCAGGTGCAGGGGCTGCTCCGGGCGGGGTCGCACCCGGACCTGCATGTTGTGCGCAAAGAACTTGCTGTGGTCAGCCGGAGCGATCAGGTTCGGGCAAGCAAGCAGACGCGGCTTGCCAAGGAGGTGGTCGAGGAGTTTTTGATTGAGCCTGCGGCGAGGACGCGGGTGCTGGCGGGGGAGTCGCTGGCATCGAAGGTGTTTCTCGTCGATGAGGCGCACCTGCTGGGTATGGAGGCGCAAAACGCGCTGCTCAAGACGATCGAGGAGCCGCCCGCGGGGACGGTGATTGTGCTCGTGACACCGAGCGAGGATCGGCTGCTGCCGACGATCCGGAGCCGGTGTCAGTTGGTGGCGTTTGGGCCTTTGGATGCGTCTTCAATGGAGGCGTGGATGCGGCAGGGTGGGCCTGATCTCACGGGCATCGATGCCGAATGGGCGATGTCGTTTGCGGGTGGGTCACCGGGTGTGCTGCGGGCGATTGCAGAGACGGGGCTCGGCGGGTGGCATGGGGAACTCAAGCCCGCACTCGATCGGTTGCAGGCGGGCGAGGGGGTGATCGAGCTTGGGGGCTTGCTTGCAAAGTTGGTGGATGAGGCGGCGGCGGCTGCTGTTGCGGGGGATGCGCGCGCGAGCAAGGATGTCGCCAACCGTGTCGCGGCCCGGCGGATGTTTAAGCTACTGGGTGAGTCGTTTCGGGGAGCAATGCGTCGGGCGGCAGCGGTGGGGCGGGCCGAGGAGGCCGAGTGGGCAGCCCGGTGCATCGGGTTTGTCGATGTTGCTGAGCGGCAGGTGGACTCAAATGTGTCGATGGGGTTGGTGTTTGAGAATCTGGCGGCGCAGTGCGCGGGGTGACTGGTTCCGGGGAACGGTTGAAAGGGTAGGGTCTTTGGGTACTTCGCCCCTCCGGGGCGACTCCATTTTCTCTCTATTCTCCAAGGCTCAAACTGTCCTGAAGCGTATCCATATTGATGAGACGGCTTCCACCAATTCTGCGCATTGGCGGGGCCGAGTGTCTTTCTTCTTTCAGCCCGGCGGGCTGTTCTTTAATAGCCGGGGGTGGAGTCCTGCGCAGCGGACGACACCCCCGGACTAGCTATACGCAATGCACCCCTTCGGGGTGCTCTTGAGAACTGCACGGCAAGAGGACCCCATCCGGGGTCCAGAGGTCTTACGATCACAACCGGGGGTGTCGCGTTGCTCCACCCCCGGCTATTGAAGATCACCCCGTTCGGGGTGCAAAGCGGCAAACTTCGGGGTGCAAAGTGGCAAACGCCGGAAACCGAAATGAGGTTCTGGAAAGCAACGCGCAGAAACTTCGTGAAATCCGTATGAGAGATGGAGAAGGGGGAGAATAGGAGTCGCCCCGGAGGGGCGAAGTACCCAAAGGCATTGTTGTCATCAGGGGGGTGGGCTCAGGCCTCGGCGCTGAAGCGGACCGGATCGTCGCCTTGGGTGGTGGGGGCGATCGACATTGTGTCGGCGTCGGGGTTGGTGTTCCGCTCGGTGGCGAGCTTGTCCATCAGCAGGGACCAGGTCTCTCGTTCGTAGTGGAGCAGCTCGATGGCCTTGGCAAGGCGGGCCTCGTCACGATGCAGGCTTGCGTCGATCAGTTCGGCGTAGAGGAACATGTAGACCGACTGCACGCGCTCGGCCAGTTCGGGATCGACATCGGGGCGGATCGAGGTTGCCAGCTCGAGGACGATCGCGCGGGCCTGGGTGATGCCGTTGTAGGAGGCTTCGTAATCGTTTGCGGCGAGCCCGTCTGCGGCCTGCTGGGCAAACCGGATTGCGCCATCGAGGAGCATGAGGCGGAGCTGCTCGGGAGAGGCGGTGAGCACCTGGGTGCGGAGGTAGGCGTTTGCTTCGGTGGTGGTTGTCATGGAAGCCGTATCGGCGGTGTTATGGGGGCACTTGAAGGGTGTTGTGGATCGGGGGGCGTTATCCGAGATTCTGCAGGGAAGCCAGGGAGCTTTGCTGGGTTGCGAATCCGGCCAGGGCTTTCTCCATGGCGAGGAACTGTGCTTCGAGTCTCTGTCGTTTAATTTCGAGCAGGTTGGTGAAATGCTCGATTCGGTCCTCCTGAATCTTGATCTTCGCGTTGATCGATTTGTCCTTGAAGGTGAGGATGCCATCGACCGAGTCGAGGTAGTCGTCGGCGAGTTCCTCGAACATAAAGATGATGCCCAGGCGTGAGAACTCGTCCCTGCCGCCGGAGTTTCTGACAAAGATACCATCACCGATTTCCGTCTGGGTCTCTGGCGGGATGAGGTCTCTTGCGGCGAAAAGGTCTGCAACAGCGTTGAAGTCTTGCTCCATAGACTCACGGAGCTTCTCACGGTCGAGCGAGAGCTTCCCGTCTGCGATGACGCTGATGCCCACCTCGGTCATGCGGTTGAACTCATCATCGACACCCAGGGGCGTGGCAAGCGTCGTGCGTGCGAGAGTGTTTCGGAGAGTGGAGAGTGTTGTTTCGCCGAGGAGTGGTCCCTTGATCTCGGTTTCGGGGTCGAAACGGGTCATGTACGCGATACGATCGACCAGGGAGTTGTATGCCGTGATAAAGTCTTCGATCGCTGTTTCGATCTTGCCGTTGTCGCGTGTGACTGTGACATTGACGGGGTCGGTGCTGACTCCGTTGAGGTCGATGGTGACTCCGGGGATGATGCCGTCGAGCGTGTTGATGGAGCTTGTGAGCAGGACGGCTTGAGCGGGGTCTGTCGAGCCGAAGAAGACCAGTGAGTCTTCGCCGTCATTGAGCGTTTTGAGATCTAGCCCGAGCCCGGCATCATCGATGATAAACCTGCCGGCGGTGCCGGATTCTTTGGCGGTGAGGTTGAGCCGGTAGGGGTTGCTCCCATTCCCATCGTCGATGATGGTAGCAAAGACCGGCGCACCGGCATCGTTGATTGCTGTGGCGATATCCTGGAGCGTGTCGGTGGTCTGGAAATCGACGACGACCTCCGCCGAGCCGTCGAGCACATTATCAACTCCTGTGCCACTTGCAGTGCCCTCGATTTTGAGGTTTCCCGCGACATTGCCCGTGATGTCCTCGACGATGATGGTGGTTGCACCTTCGGGGTTAGCGGGGTCTTCCTCGATGACGATCCCGTCACCGTTGTTGTTGATTCGGACATTGATATTGGCCCCCTGAGCGCCGGCCTGGCCTTGTATTTCTCTGACCAGATCAAAGACGGTGTTGGTGTCTGATCCGATATCGACGGTGAAGGAGATCCCGTCGCCATCGGTGATGCGGAACTCTCCGGTGCCGATCCCGGCACCGCCGTTGAGGTCATCGACGCGTGTGGACATTGAGACATACTTGTGTTGGATGCTTGTCCCGACGACGGTGTCTGCCGCAACGCCGAGGAGATCGGTCGAGATACCCAGGCTGTCGGCAGAAGTGCTGGAAATAAAGAGGTTGTTTGACCCCCCGGTGGTATCGGTGATGAGCAGCCCGTTCCCGATATCGTTGAGCGAGGCGACGATTCGGCCACCGTTGCCGGCATCGTTGTTGATGATGCTGATAAGCTCATCGACGGTTGTGGCGCTCGAGACATCGACTGTGAAGCCTGTGCCGTCGCGTGAGGTGAAGTTGATGGTCCCGTCTCCGGCGATGCCGCTGCCGCCATTGATATTGGAAATAAGTGTTGTGTTGATCCCGGCGAGGGGTTTCGCGCCTGTGATCGTGCCTGTTGCTGAGTCGAGGATGCCTAGGTCGGCAGCGGTTGTGCTGCTGGATTTGGCTTCTGCGATTGTGAGGATGCGATTTGAGGTATCGGTGATGACGATGCTGCCATTCGAGGTCGTGGCGGAGATTTCGGCACCAAAGCCTGCATCTGAGAGGGCTGTGTTGATGCGGTCGAGCACGCCACTGATAGAGGATACCGCGCCTGAGGTTTCGACGAGATCTCCATCAATGGTCTGCCAAACTGATCCTAGATTGATGTTCACAGTTGTTGGCAAGTTGAAACTGTCATCGATCGTGATGCTTAAGTCAAAGCGATCTTCACCGATGTCGGTGCCGATAAAGACACCGTTGCCGTCGTTGAGTTGGCCGAGTGTCGTGTTGGTTGTGAGTTCATAGACGGTGGTGCCGGTAAGTGTACCACTGACGGAGGTGCCGGCGATCCCGAGGCTGGTTGCGGTGGAATAACCCGAGGCGTTGGCGACTGTAAAGTCGGTCCCGCCGGTGAGCTTGAAACTGTCCCCGCTCACACTCGCTGTGACATCAAGTCCCGAAGCGTTGATGGTCTCGAGAACATCGTTGACGGTGACCGCTTTGGAAAGGTCGATGGTTGCGGAGTCTGTCCCCTGGGTGATGGTGATCTTGCCTCGTTCAATGCCTGCACCGTCGTTGAGGTCGGCAAGCGAGATATCCCGGTCGAGCCTGCCATCGGCTGACTCGAAGGTGAAGGAGGTTGCGCCGATTGCGGTGATGTCCTTGTCGGTGAAGCCCTTGGAGAGCAGCTGCTGGCTTGAGACGAGGCGGTCCACGATGAAGGAGTAGGTGCCCGGGACAGCCGTTCGGGAGGCTGTCGCGGAGAGGATGGTGTCATCGCTGCTCACTGCACCCATGGACTCGAAGATGAAGTTTGTGCGGAAGTTGGAGGCTGCCGATCGGAGGGCACCGAGGTTGGAGTTGATATCGAGGTAGGCCGACTGCTGGAGTTTAAGCTCGAAGATGCGGTTTTGAGCGAGGTCACGGGGGCGTGCTTCGAGCTGGAGGAGCTGGGTGATGAGAGAGCCTGTGTCGATACCGCTAAAGAGGCCGATGCTTGAGGTGATTCCGCTCATGGGTGTCTTCCGGTGTGCGTGGGTTCAGGCGGCCTTTTTGTGGGTTTGGGTGGTCGCTTGTGGGGTGGTGTGGTCGATCGTGGCAGGCCTGAGCACCAACCCGACCGCGTATCGCCGGCTTGGCAGATCGAGCCTTCGGTGTCGGAGGGACATCAGGTCGCTCGCCCATGGCGCAAGGACTGCGCGAAACATCCGTCGAGCGTGCTCGACCTCGGCGCAGGATTGAGCGATTCTGGTCTGCATACAGACTCCAGGGTGTCTGGAGGGCTCACACGCAAACCCAGGGCCAGACTGTGTCATCTTCTATCGGTCAGATCGTGGGCTGCGCTCGCTCTGGCTTGCTGGTTCTTGAACCTTCGCGGCCTTGTAGGCATAGTTCTCATAGAGCGGTCGAGCCGGATTGCCGATGGTCTGGCTCAGACGCTCGATGGCTTGCGGTGTACCATCGCTCGCCCGTTGCATAGACCACGACCAAGGCAGAATCAGACCATGACCGACCGACTCCGACACCCTGAGACTGACAGCCAAGGGCGTTTTCTGCGGCTGGTTGTGCTAGTGGTCTGTTCGTTAGTGGGGTTGACCGCTCTCTGGGGCATATTTGATGCTGTGGGTGGTGAACCTCGGGTCTGGGGGCTGCTCGGGTTTGAGGTTGTGACTCTGGTGACGGCTGCGTTGGGGGTTTTTGTTGGGCTTGGGAGGCCCAGGGAGGCACCCGGGCTGGCATCGGCCACAATTGGTGCGACAGTGTTTGCAGCAGGCACGCTCGGGCGGTTTAGCGCAATCATGACCCGGGCGGAAGGGGCACTCTCTGAAGGCCAGGCGGTGCGGGCGCTCGTTCGAGACCCGATGTTCGATGGTCGGCTTGTCGCTGCGATCGTCCTGCTGGCAGTTGGGGCGTGCTTTGTGCTGGGGAGTGACCGGGCCGCGTGGAGGAAACTGGTGATCGGAAGCGTGCTGTTGATTCCTGTGCTGGGGGCGGGTTTGTGGCTCTCTGGCTCAGGGTTGGATTGGCTGATGGCACCGGTTGAATCTTCGGGGGGGCTTGTGCGTGTGGTCGGCGCGGCGGTCGGTGGCGTGGGGCTCATGATCGCGGCCTCGGTCTCGATACACCTTGTTATCCGGGCCTTTGAGGGGCGATTGCCGCCTCTGGTGGCGGGTGAGGGTAGTGGGGATGACGGGGTAGATGCTCCCCAAAAGACCGGCGAAGCGAAACCCACTAAGTCTGCATGATTGAGATACTCGCTTTCGTTGGTGGCACGGTGGTGTGTCTCACCGCTGGTGTCCTCATTGCCATGGTCTGGATCGCCCGGCGGTCGAATGCCGAGCCTGCCAAAATTGATGTGCATGGGGTGGCTGAGCGCGTGCGGGCGACGGGTTCGCTCGTCGGGCTTGAGGTCGCAGCCAAAGAGATCGCGACCGCAACGAAGGGCTGGGGGTGGCTGCCACCGATCGTGATGAGCCAGGCGAGGCTTGCCATGATCTTCCAGTTTGAGAAACAGTACGCGGTGGATCTGGGCTTGCTGCGGGCAGAGGATGTCGAGCGGGTGGGGGCGGGCCGGTACCGAATCACGCTTCCCGAGGTACAGGGGAAACTGAGGCTGGTCGATGTGTCGCCCTATGACATCCAGGCGGGGCGGGTGCTGGGGTTGCTCGATGTGATCCCGATGAGTGCCGAGCGCCAGAAGGAACTGACGAAAGCAGCCCAAGAGCAGGCGGGTAAGTTGCTGGCAGCCTCGGAGGCTTCATACCTGAGGCAGGCACGGGCGAGTGTCGAACGACAGTTGCGGTCGTTGCTCGGGCTGTTTGATCTGGAGCTTGAGATCGCGTGGCGAGAGGGTGAGACGCCGGAGTCTGCGATGCATGTGCCTGCTGATCTTCAACCCGAAGTCGTGACGAAACCGAAGCTCACACTTGTTGCAGGGTAGAAGATGCAGAGAGTGGGGCTGGCATCTTGCCCACCTGTGGGTGCTTCGCCTCTGGGTAGTTCGCCCCTCCGGGGCGATCCTGTGGCTCTCTGTTGTCAATGCGGGGGATCACGGAGAAGCCGGACTTCTTTGAGAAGTTTGATCGGAATATCGAGGATCGAGACAGAGAGAGAAGGAAGAAGAAGGAGTCGCCCCGGAGGGGCGAAGTACCCGGGGAGGGGATGCTGTAACGATCAGGCGCTGGAGGGGTGCCAGATCGTTTTGTATTCGACGAAGGGTTCGATCCAGTTGGGGCTTTCGCAGGTGTTGTCGTCGAACCAGTCGATTGCATCGCGGACCGTGA
The DNA here is from genome assembly GCA_024275365.1 of Planctomycetota bacterium. GTDB lineage: Bacteria > Planctomycetota > Phycisphaerae > Phycisphaerales > UBA1924 > PNC22. The sequence continues at coordinate 13,224 of JAJRZG010000005.1, forward strand.
CTCGCTTGAGGTTTTCTGCTGCGCCGAGATCGAGGGTTTTGCGTTGCTCGGCAGTCACACCCGCGGCATGAATCGCCGCGATCTCGCGGTGGTTGGCAAAGTGCGGAGTGAGTTCGTCACGGAAGCCGGTGAGGATGTTGATGACGCCTGCGGGCATGTCGCTGGTGGCGATGGCTTCGGCGAGGATGCAGGCGGGGATGGGGTTGGTTTCGCTGGCGAGCACGATGCACGAGTTGCCCGCGCAGACGACCGGGGCGACGAGTGAGACGAGGGCGAGTAGCGGCGCATCATCCGGGCAGACGATGCCGACGACGCCGACGGGTTCGGGGGTGGTGAAGTTGTGGTAGGGGCCGGCGACGGGGTTTGCGCAGCCAAGCACCTGCGGGTACTTGTCCGTCCAACCAGCGTAGTGGATCACGCGATCTATCGAAGCATCGACTTCACTCTTGCTGCCTTGATGCCTCTGTGCCTCGATGCCTTCTTGTAACTCAACCGCAGCCCGCAACTCACGCCGCTTCCCCTCCATCATCTCGGCAAGCCGGTAGAGGATCTGACCTCGCAGGTAGGCAGTTGCGCTTGCCCAGCCTGGTTGGGCCTTGGCAGCAGCTTCGACGGCGTTGCGCAGGTCTTTCCGCGAGCCGTGGCAGGTGTGGGCGATGGTGTTGCCCGCAGCGTCGGTGATCTTGACAGACCGACCGGACTCGGTGCGGGGGAACTTGCCGCCGATGAAGAGTTTGTGGGTTTTGATGATGGGGAGGCGATTGGTCATGTGGAAGCTCCATAGGTAGATTTCAACATCGTACATACCCCCGCAACCCGTGCAGCCCACCCTCGCGCCCAAAGCCCGACTCTTTGAACCCGCCGAAGGGGCTTGTGGGGTCGAACTTGTTGAAGGTGTTGAGCCAGACGATGCCGGCTTTGAGTTTGCTGGCGACCTCGAAGATTTTGGAACCCTTGTCGGTCCAGACCCCGGCAGCCAGGCCGTAGGGGGTGTTGTTGGCGCGGGTGATGGCCTCTTCGGGTGTGCGGAAGCTGAGGACGGCGAGGACGGGGCCGAAGATTTCTTCGCGGGCGATGGTGTGGCTCGGTTGGACGCCTGTGAAGAAGCTCGGTCGGCACCAGTACCCGGCGTCGGGCAGGACGCTGGTGGTGGATTCGTGCAACTCGGCACCCTCGGCGCGGCCTTCATCAATGTAATGTTTGATGGTGTTGAGCTGGGTGCGGGAGTTGATCGCGCCGATGTCTGTGTTCTTATCAAGCGGATCACCGACGCGGAGGCTGGCCATGCGGACTTTGAGCTTGGCGATGGTCTCATCGAGGACCGATTCCTGCACAAACAGCCGCGAGCCGGCGCAGCAGACATGTCCCTGATTGAAGTAGATTCCCTCGATGATGCCTTCGACGGCCTGGTCGAGGCTGGCGTCCTCGAAGATGATGTTGGGGCTTTTGCCGCCGAGTTCGAGGGTGAGGCGTTTGCCGGTGCCAGCGGCTGTGGTTGCGATTTTTTTGCCAACCGCGGTCGAGCCGGTGAAGGCGATCTTGTTGACATCGGGGTGGTTGACGAGTGCCTCGCCGGTGCGGCCGTCGCCGGTGACGATGTTGACGACGCCCTTGGGTAGGCCGACTTCCTGACAAATCTCGGCGAGCCTCAGCACCGTCAGCGGCGTGGTCTCGGCGGGCTTGAGGACGCAGGTGTTGCCACAGGCGAGCGCGGGGGCGAGTTTCCAGGCGGCCATGAGGAGGGGGAAGTTCCACGGGATGATCTGGCCACAGACACCCAGTGGGGCGGGCGTCTCGCCCGCCCGGCTTCCTGGGAATGCAAACCGCAACTTATCCGCCCACCCGGCGTGATAAAAGAAGTGCGCAGCGGCGAGGGGGATGTCGATGTCGCGGCTCTCGCGGATGGGCTTGCCGCCGTCAATGGTTTCGAGGACCGCCAGCTCGCGGGCACGCTCCTGGATGCGGCGGGCGATTCGGTAGAGATACTTGCCGCGTTCTTTGGCGGGCAGGGCCGCCCAGGCGGGGAAAGCCTCGCGGGCAGCCTGCACCGCAGCATCGACATCGGCAGCCGAGCCCTGGGCGACTTCGCAGATGGTGGATTCGGTCGCGGGGTTGATGGAGGGGAAGTATGCGGGCTCCTCGCTTGCGCTTCGGGCTCTGTCTGAGCCCTGCGGCTCGACAAACTGGCCGTTGATGAAGAGGCCGTAGCGCTCGGCGATCTCGGGCCTCACGCTCTCGGGGGCGGGGGCGTACTCCCACTGCGTGAGCGAGGTGGCGAAGTCGAGGTGATGGGGGGATGAAAGTGTTGGAGTATGTGGATTCATCATATGGTTTCTTTCAACAATAAGCCGCACTCAGGGCACATAGAGAGCGATTGGAGATCGTAGCCGCACTGTGAGCAGTGACCGCGACGAAGACGAAGCACTGCACGAGCATGCACATAACCTCGCCAACATAGGAAGGACACCAGCCCGAAGCTGGTGGTGTTGAGCAGGAGGCCTCGCCATATCGGAGCGAGTGGAAGTTGTGAGGTGTACAAGGTGTTTTGTATCATAATCCACTCGGGTCGCCATGTGAGAAGAATGCCTTGGTGGAGCTTTGGCTCGGCTGTTGACAAGGCGGTATGCAACCAGGAAGCTTGGCTGAATAGGCAGCGGAACGGGAAGCCGAACTCCATACGATTGAGCACATGTTGTGGGGGAAGAGATGAGGGTGGGGTTGGGATTTGCAGATCGCGTTGAAGTTGCCAATGGGTCGCAAGAGCATGTCGTGTACGGAACGCCCGGTGGACTTCGCCGAAGTCACTCGATGGAAAATCGTGCCAGATGCCCTGCGGATTGTCTCTTTGTAATTTTAAGCCAGAGGGAAGAGGAATGAAGATTGCAGAAAACCACGAGATTGAGATTGTGACGATTAATCCAATCAGAAACCAGAGTACGAAAGCGTAGAGTCGGGCGATCATGGTCACGCCTCCGAGAAGTCATACGCAGCGGTGTAGTGGCCGGTCTTTTGTTTGACGAGTTGGCGGAGGATGTCGTTGACCAGCGAGCTTGCGCCGAAGCGGAAGAGGTCGGGGCTGAGCCACGGGCAGCCGACCGGAGCGGGTGCCTCCTCATGCCCACCCAGAGCGGTGGGCATGCCACACGGGGGCAGATGGCCGAGGGTTTCCTGCACCATCACGAGGTAGTGCAGGGATTGTTTGGCGGTGCGGATGCCGCCGGCGGGTTTCATGCCGATCAGTCGGCCCGAACGCACAAACTCATCGCGGATCGCTTCGAGCATGACGAGTGTGACCGGCATGGTGGCAGCGGGCGAGACCTTGCCGGTGCTTGTTTTGATGAAGTCGCCGTCGCGGATGTTGGCGATGGCGATATCGCTGGCGTGGCGGACATTATCGAGAGTTTCGAGTTCGCCGGTTTCGAGGATGACTTTGAGGTGGACGCTGGCGGGCGAGACGCCCGCCCTACTTGGAGCAGAGTGTGAGTCGCACACGGCGGCTACCTCGCGGATTTCTTCGGCCACGATGTCGTACTTGCCGCTGAGGAAGGCGCCGCGGTTGATGACCATGTCGATCTCGTCAGCCCCGTCGGCGATCGCCTGCTCGGTGTCGCGGAGACGAACCGAGAGGGGGTATTGGCCGCTGGGGAAGCCGGTGGCGACGCTGGCGACCTTGGGGATGGTTCGCACCGGCTGGAAGCCGGTTCCACGATCGGCACCCGTGGCACCGGCTTCCAGCAGGTGCGCTGTTCCAGAGTCCAATGCCTCGCGGGTAACTGCCACCATGCTCGGATAGACGCACACGGCTGCCACATGCGGCAGTTGCTCACCGAGCAGTTCTTCATCGCGCTCGAAGGGGCGGATGGCCTTGCGGCAAAGACTTCGGACCTTTTCCGGCGAGTCCTTGCCTTCGAGGGTGGTCAGGTCGGTCATCGAGAGGGCGAGCCTGAGGCCGGCGAGTTTGGTCGATTTTTTGATGGAGCGGGTGGTGAACGAGGC
>JAJRZG010000089.1 GCA_024275365.1 Planctomycetota bacterium
CTGCACAGATCCAGCTCGAAGAGGGCCTCACGCTCTCGCTCGAACCCGTCATCGCGTCTGATGGCAGCATCGATATTGTCTCCGTGGTTTCGAGGATTGCGCCGCGCAACGGGTCTGCCGCAGGAGCAGGGGGCCACCTGCTCACCCGCGATGCCGAGGGAGAGGAGCTCGGCGCGATCCTCGGCTCGATGGGCGAGGCCGCCGACGCCCGGGTGTATGTCTATTGGAACACGCTCGACAGGCTCGGCTTTGAGAGCACCACCGCCATCGAGTCGATGCCCCTCGAGGGCCAGACGATCGAGAAGGCGCTCTCGATGCTCAGCGACGCGCTCGGCCAGCGAGGCGGCACACGCCTCGCCTTCCGCCTCGACAGCGGCCTGATGGAGATCGCCACGGTCGAGTTCTTTGATCGGCGAGAGCTCGAACTGGTCGGGTACGATGTCGCGTTTCTGCTCGAGGCCGAGTCGGCCCTTGCGCAAAGCACCGCCTCGTTCACGCTCATCGAGTTGGTGACAACGCTCGTCGAGCCGGGTGTCTGGGAGACCAGCGGCGGCTGTGCAGCCATCTCGGTGGTGGGCAACCAGGCGTTCATCAACGCCCCGCAGCGGGTCCACGACCGGGTGGCGTGGCTGCTGGGCGAACTGGCCACGAAGACGCTCTCTTCGCGCGACACCCTCCTCCCCCCGGCCATCCGGGACTCGGTGCGGATCGAGGGGGCGGTCCAGCGGCCCGGTGCCTATCAGATCCCCGCCGACGGCGACTTCACGCTCTCTCGTCTTCTCACCGCAGCGGGGGGGGTTGCCCCGGGCGCCGAGCGCGTCGTTATCCGTCACGATGAGGGCGAGGGACAGGTTCTCGACATGATGGATATCGTCATGGCCTACTCAGCGACCGAGGCGGGAAAGCGGCTTTCGGGGGGCGACTGGGTCTTTGTGCTGCCCGACTGACCCCGGAGACCTCCGCCACCACGCTTCGGCGGCCATGCGCGCCAGCAGGGTGTGGCAGGGCACCTGAGAGGCGCGGATTCTGCCTGAGAAGGCTGTTTTTCCGGCCACTGACCGAACAACCAGCGTTCTCGGTCGCAGAATAATGGTTTTTCCCATGGGTCCAAGCGTTGTGCGCGTGGGAAAGAGTGTTTTTCCCGTGTCTCCAGGAGTTGTGCCCGTGTCCACAAGAGCTGGAGGCGTGTGAAAAACTGACTGTCGTGTCTTCAAGGACTATCGAGACCCCGGCAAAGACCGGGTTCAACAGAACCCGGCTCACCCCCCCACCCCCTTATCCCCTCATCCTCAAGACTCAGGACTCAGGACTCGCCCCGGAGGGGCGAACTCCCCCCTGACCCGCCTCACATTGACGCGGGAGGCAGGATCGGTCAAGATAATGGGCCGACCGACCCGCTGGCCACAACAAGGGGTACGCCGCTGTGATCTGTCCATTCTGTGAGAAAGACCACGACAAGGTGATCGACTCCCGTGCCAGCGAGGCCGGGCGGGTCGTTCGCCGCCGCCGCGAGTGCCTCGGGTGCCACAAGCGGTTCACGACCTACGAGCGGGTCGAGCAGACCTCGCGGCTCATGGTCATCAAACGCGACGGCTCGCGGGTGCCCTTTGACTCGCAAAAAGCCCTCGCCGGGGTCATGAATGCGTGCGGCAAACGCCCCGTGCCCGAGGCCGCCAAAAGGAAAATCATCGAGGAGGTCGAGGAAGACCTCTGCCGCGAGTTTGAGCGGGAGGTTGAATCGTGTGAGATCGGAGAGCGGATCATGCGTCGGCTGCGCGAGGTGGACCCGATCGCCTACATCCGGTTTGCGAGTGAGCACCTGGGGATGGAGACGATCGCCGAGATTCAGCAGGAACTCGAAGACCTCTCGACCCGCCCTCGGGCGGTGCGAGATCAGCAGGACTTGTTTTAGTCCGGGTGGGAAGGCCGCACCTGATCGGGCTTGATCTCGGTCTGACTCGCGGGTTTTTGTGTGGGTGGGGTTGTGGGGGTAGGTGTCGCAGGCCCAACATTTTTGACATGCGCATCACGGAGTTCGAGCCCCGCAGCCTGGGCAATCAGCGCAAGGCTCACCCGGTCGTGCTTGTTGAGTTTCTTGCCGATCGAATCACGATGGCGTTCGACGGTCCGGGGGGAACACCCGAGGATGTCCGCGATTTCCTTTGCACTCTTGCCATGGCCGATGAGCGCGAGCACCTCAAGCTCTCGGGGTGTGAGCACCGCGAGCGGACCAAAGTGAGCCGTATCTATTGTGACGATCTCGAAGCCTTCGGGGATCAGGCTCTCGTCGGTCGTCCCCTCACGAACTGTGACCAGGACCCGCGTCTCGCCTCCATCTTCAGCGGGGATGCGCTGGTATTGAGCCTCGAGGCGCTTGCCCTCCCAGATGTAGCGGATCATCAGCCGATCGTCGTCCTCGGCAACCCGGCGGAGCAGGGCGATCTTTTCTTCGGCCCACTCTGGCGGGTAGACCTCCGCGAGGTTGCGCCCGATATGTTGTTCAACCGTCCCGCCGCCATACATCCGGGTGATGGTCTCGTTGACATACAAAATCGTGCCATCGACCGCCATGATCGAGACCGCCAACCCCGGCGCAGCAGAGAACATCGACAGAAACTCTTGAACTTTCGTCATTGATTGTCTTCCGATTCTCCCTGGGATAGACACACCTCAAGGTCTTTCAACGACACCCCCAAGGCTACACTGATACGAGTAGTGTACCAGAAGGAGCACGGACATGCTTGGAAAAGAATGTACGACTGCGCATGAGGCTCTCGCCGACCTGCGAGCGAGGGGAATCATCTACAACGGCTGCACCATCATGGTCGGGGGGTTTGGGCTCTGTGGCATCCCAGAACACCTGATCGTCGCGCTCCGTGACACAGGAGTGTGTGAAATAACCTGTATTTCCAACAACGCTGGGGTCGATGACTGGGGGCTTGGATTGCTTTTGCAGACCAGACAGATCAAGAAAATGATCTCCAGCTATGTTGGGGAAAATGCGACATTTGAGAAGCAATACATTGATGGCGACCTTGAGGTTGAGTTTAACCCGCAGGGGACGCTTGCTGAACGCATCCGGGCGGGGGGGGCTGGCATCCCGGCGTTCTTCACCGCGACCGGTGCGGGCACGCTGATTGCAGAGGGCAAGGAGACCCGCGCGATGCGCCCCCCGAGGCACGCCGCCCGCATCAATGCCGACGATCCTTCGGCTGGGGAACGGGAGTTCGTCATGGAGACGGGCCTCTATGCCGACCTGGCCCTCGTCAAAGCGCACAAGGCCGACGAGTTCGGCAACCTGATCTACCGCAAGACCGCACGCAACTTCAACCCGATGATGGCGACGGCTGCCGCGTTCGTGGTCGCTGAGGTCGAGGAGATCGTCCCCACCGGCAGCCTCGAACCCGATGGCATCCACACGCCCGGCAACTCCATCGACCGGATCGTGCGCACCGAGAGGGAGAAACGCATCGAGCAGCGAACCATCCGCCAATAACAGCTCACACCCGAAGCAACCCGATACCTGCCAGCACACTCGCGATCATGCCGTTACGGATCACGATCGGCCACCAGGAAACGACTGCCTCCTCCCCCGGCAAGCAGCCGCAGGGCGTCGGGACGGGTGGAGGATGGATGACCAACGCCGAGGCATAGCCCGCGAACACCAGAAAGACGAGCGCACACAGCAACGCCCCCACTCGCACAAAGACCCACTGCTGTTGCAGCACAGCCCAGACCGCAAAAACGCCAAACGCGATTTCTCCCCACGCCACGACCCAGACTGCAAGTGGCACAATGCCAACAGGAACGAGCCCTTGCGCCTGCACGATCGCTGCAAAGGCGGCTCGGTCCTGCATCTTGAACGCCCCGGTCAACAGCAACAGACCCGCGACACACAAGACGGCTACCCGAGCGAGGCCCCGCACAGTGCGAGCAAGACCCGAGGTGCTGCCATCAGACTCGGCTAGCGTCGTCTGCGCCATACTTCGACTCCGGCCAACGCCACAAAGACAAGGCCCACGCCAAACAGGGGCCAGCGCCACGCCCGAACCTGAGAACCTCCATACGGCGAAACAAGAAGTGGAGCATCAGGATCAATCATCAACTGACCATCGGCCCCGCGCACATATCCATGCTGCGCTGCCCGCCGCCCGATCTCAACAGCCACCGAAAGCTCCCGCAGAAATCCCTCAACTCGCGAGGTCTCAAACATTGCAGGGTTGCCCTCAGCGTCATAGTCGAACTCTACAGGCACAAGATTCAACGAGCCTCGCAGCCCTGTCGCAACCTCAAACCCCGAACTCAACAACTCCTCAGAGTAGGAGAAATACTCCTCCCGCCGATCTTCAGGATCAATACGCCAGCGACGGACAACGAGACCGGAATCATCAAACTCCACGACGATGTGCGGACCATTTCGGTGTATCCACTGTCGATATTCAACCTGCCACCCGCCATTGGCAAGGGACACCGCCTTCACTATCGCTCTCGGCTGTTCAACAAAGTAGACGAGATATGCCCGAGGGAACGCTTCGGCGACAATGGACAGCGGCATCGACCCTTTGAGTGATCCATCCAGAATCGTTGAACCGGATTCGCGGCTGCCTCGATACTCCACACCAGACGGTGTGCGCCCGCCGCTTGTCTCTGGACCGACAATGAACCAAGCACCGCTCTGAGCATCGAAACCATACTTTGTGACGTACAGAACACCATCTACACGAGCGGCCTCAGACGGTACATACTGGACAATAATCGACCCTCGCCTGGGTCGATTCTCTTCGCACCACAACAGAAACTCCGCTGGCACACTCACACTCTCTGCATCATCCAGCGGCTGCGCACCACCGGGAAATACATAGCACACAATCAATACAAACCATGCGCCACGGAATATCGACACCCGTTTCACTGCACAACATCCGGGCAATCGTTCTCACACTGCATCACAAAATAATCTTGCGAAGTGGTGGTCTTGATATATGGACCTCCACCAATAATCCAACAGCATGTGCCGTCCGGCAACTCGCCGATCCTCAGTGCACCTTCCTCCGGCGGCACTTCACAATCACCACGGAGGAAATCTTGGGTAATGTCCAGATAGTACCGGTAACAGTTTGCTTCACGGACCGTATTACCACGAATCATTGCCAACGGATCGTTCCCGTTACTCATGAAGGAACTCGACTCGCACACCTCGGCTTCCCTTCCGGAGCATGCGCCTTGCGAGCCTTGTGACCCAGCCGGCCATGTGTAAAGATATGAGCAACAAGTTGGCGGCGCACCAATCTGTGCAACTGCCCCACACGCGACGATACTCCCCAACACCGAGAAAAACATTGTCTTTTGCATCACAGATCCTTCCTTCCGATACACGGAAGCTTGTGGCTTCAGGATTCCGCTACCACCGATCGATTCCCCTGACACCGAACCAAGTCGTGGAGACCGGCACACCGATTCCATTCTCTTCTGTCACCGGCTTGCCGTTGTTGAACTGCAAGTAATCCCCCGCCTCGGCAGAGCCGTCGGCCATGGCGACAGGAAATATCCAGAGATCTCCACAGCAAAAAACATCCACATCGTTCTGCATGCCAGTCTGCGCATCAAAGGCCGGGCCGCTGGAGGGACGGAAGACAAGTCCCTTGAGAGAGGGATACGCCACCATCCTCGTCGGCACCGGCTCCGCGACCTGTTCCTCCGATGGCACTGTGTACCCCGGGCGCATGAACTTCCAGTTATACACCATGCACTTCGACATCGCAGCGGTTTCGTAGGGGAAGCCTTCTTGAATCCCGGGTGCAACCTCTTGTTCAGAAGAAAAATACTCGGCTTCGAGCATCGGAAGATACCAACCTTGTGCTGCAATAGTTGGATTGGAGTACTCCCCCCAGAATGGATAGATATCGTCGAACTCGACGGCATACATTGCGATACTCGCTGCGTGGCTTCGCAGGAGAGCAAGATCCCGCGTGAGCTTTCCCTGGGATACCGCCCCCGCCAACCCCGGCAAAAGAAGCGAAATCAGGATCATCACCACCCCCAGCACCACCACAAGCTCCACCAACGAGAACGCGCTGCGTGAAAACGCACCGCGTGAAAACGCCCCCTGCCATGGCGAAGCCGAGCCATCCGGCCTCCTGCTCGTGCTATGCTGCCCCGTACCCATAGTCACCAGATTACACACACACACACACACACACACACAACACTTTTCTGCAATTTTTGCAACAATCGTGTAAGTCCTTATGGTGCAACGGGTTACACACTCTCCTCTTTACGCTGCCGCCCTCAGTTTGCCACAGAACACGGAATCCAGCCATGCGACTCTTCCTCGGCATCATCCTCATGCTCATCGGTGGCGCGGTCGTTCTCGTGGGAATCGTCTACGCCCTGCTCTCCCTCGGCGGACTCTACGAAGGGTTCCTCACCGACGCCCTCGGCCAGCCGGAGGATGCGGTCGAAACCACCCAGCACGGCATGTACCAAGGGCTCATCGTCGGTGGTATCGGGATCGTCCCCTTCGTCCTCGGCAGCGCCCTGGTCAAGGGCTCGATCGTCCGCAAGCTCATCCGGGCCCGTCACAAGACACGCTGAGGCCCCCCCGAACACCGGCTCTGTCCAACAACCGGCTCGCTATCATCCCGCTATGGCACTCGACAGAAACCAAATCGCCAAACGGGCAGCCCGCGAACTCCGCGACGGCTACATGGTCAACCTCGGTATCGGCATGCCCACGATGGTCGCCAACCACATCCCCGAGGGGGTCGATGTCTGGCTCCAATCAGAAAACGGGCTCCTCGGGATCGGGCCCTTCCCAACCGAGGAGGAGATCGACGCCGACCTCATCAACGCGGGCAAGCAGACCGTCACCGCCCGCGTCGGGGCGAGCTACTTCAGCTCGGCAGACAGCTTCGCCATGATCCGAGGCGGGCACATCGACATGTGTATCCTCGGCGCGATGGAGCTGAGCCAGGAGGGCGATATCGCCAACTGGATGATCCCCGGCAAGATGGTCAAAGGCATGGGCGGCGCGATGGACCTCGTCGCAGGCGTCAAAAAGGTCATCGTGATGATGGACCACTGCAACAAGAAGGGTGCCCCCAAAATCCTCAAAGAGTGCACCCTGCCCCTCACCGGTAAGCGGTGCATCGACATGGTCATCACCGACCTGTGCGTCTTGCAGATGGACTACGACAAGCACCGCTTCGTGCTCACCGAGCTTGCCCCGGGGGTGGAAAAGAGCGAAGTGCTCGACAAAACCGAAGCGGAGATCACCATCGCAGAGACCCTCGAAACGATCGAGGTATAGGGCTTCAAGATTCCCCCCCCCCCTCCCCGCGCGAGCCGGGTCCACAGGACCCGGCTCGCATCTCTGGTATACTTGGCATCTTCGGGACACATACAGGAGCATCCCATGCGATCAGCAAACCCGACCCTCCAAGCGTTCAACCAGCCCCAGACCTGGGACGATGCCCACAGCGGGCGAGCCGTTGCTGGGGCACGATCCAACACCATGACCATCGGGGGCACCGTGACCGCGACCGGCATCCTGCTGGGCGTGTGCGTCGCAGCTGCGATCGGATCGTGGTCGGCGGCCTCGAGTGCGAACTCCGCGCACCTGACCTACCCGATGCTGATCGGGGGTGTGATCGGCGGGCTTGTGCTGGGGTTGATCATCACCTTCAAGCCTCGGACCGCCCAGTTCCTTGCGCCGGTCTATGCCGCCCTTGAGGGGCTCTTCCTCGGTGCGTTCTCATTCATTGTCGGCCAGCAGGTCGCAGCCAAAGTCGGGGAGTCGGGCTCTGGGATCCAGATCGGCCAGGCTCTGGTCTTTCAAGCGATCGGGCTGACCTTTGCGATCACCGCTGCCATGCTCTTTTGCTATGCCTCGGGCATCATCAAGCCGGGCAAGGTCTTCCGGGCGGTGGTCATCTCGGCGGGCGGCGGGCTTCTCCTGTTTATGCTCGTCGCGTTCGGGCTCGCCCTGTTTGGCAACCCCACCCTCATCAGCGTCTATTCGCCGACCAACGGCGGGATGGTCTCGGTCGGGTTCAGCGTGTTCGTCGTCGTGCTCGCATCGCTCTTCCTCGTGCTCGACTTTCAGTTTATCGACAACGCGATCCGGAGTGGTGCGCCCAAGCACATGGAGTGGTACGCCGGGTTCGCTCTGCTTGTGACGCTGATATGGCTCTATATCGAGTTGCTCCGCCTGCTCGCGAAACTTCGTTCAAGATAAGTGACACGGATCACGAAAGACTTGCACGCGTCTTTACGAGCCCTGTGCGCGAGCACAGGATTGGCTTTCTCTGTGAAAATCGACCACTCGTACTCCCGAGCTTGCGCTCGGGGCTCGTAGAGGCAACAAGACACCCGAGCTTACGCTCTGGGCTCGCAGATACGCACGAGAACGAAACGGGATGCGTGTTAGTGGTGTTCGTCGTGCTTGTGCTGCTTGTGGTTCCGTTCCCAGACCCCTTCGAGCCACTCGGCGAGCTTCCAGTGGGCGATGAGCACCACAAGCCCAAGCAAGCCCAGGCCAACAACTACTGCAAACCCTTCGTTGTTCGCTAACGCACTGCCCGCACTTTTCACAAAGTCGGCCCACGCGCTGGCACCATCGGTGATCTGCGCGAGCATCCCTGCTGGGAATTAGAGTTGGCCGGGCATAGCGGTCCTCCACCACTCACTCGGCTCAGCAGACGCAACCCATCAGGCGGAGTCGGCAGGAAGAGGCTCGTTGGCACTATCGGACCGAGCTTCCTCCGCACCATCCGCCGATTCGATCTTTAGAGCCTCGAGAATGAGCGCGTGCAGTTCCTCGATCTGGGCCTGGGCGAGTTTCTGCCCGACCTGCGAGGCAAGGTACATACCCAAGGCTGCGAGTAAAAAAAAGACCGTCAGCATAAATGCCAGCGCAGGCGAATGGCCGACGATCATCTGCGAGCCTCCGAACATCAGCCCAAAGCACCCCGCGGTCGTGAGCGCGATATACGACAGCATAAACCCCGTCCAGATCGTCGGCTTTGGGCTGAACCTCCCGTGGAGGACCGTCCTGTTTTCGTGCTCGCTGGCCTCCATCGAGAGGTAGGGCGACCAGAAGTGCCGAGATGCCTTGGGGACTGTCACGAGGATGTGCTTGCCCTGAATCTGGAACGGATGCAGGCGGTCGGCCTCGAATGCGGCGGTCAGGGCCTCGATGGTCTGGGCCTCGGTCATATCGAGGGCGTGTTCAAATGTTGGCCGAATTGGCGGGGGCATCACCATGCATCGCGTCTCCTGGGTGCGAGAGCATACAATGGCGCGCGTCACGATACAATGACAGGGGAGCATGGCTGCAGGAGATTCCCATGAGCCGCAAGCCCGACCTCGTGCTCAGACAGATTTTTTCACACCCCATTCCCATCAATATGAAGTGGCGAGACATCATCCATCTGTTCGAGTCGCTCGGTGCCGATCTCGAAGTCGTCCACGGCGGGCGAGAAAGAATCCGCCTCAACGGCCAGGAACACACCTTTCATATCCCCCACGGTCGTGTTCTCGAGAGTAAGGACGAGATCATCCAGATAAGGCACTTCCTCGAAAGTGCAGGGATCACACACCACAGCCACGAAGATCGCAGCACAGGATAAAAACATGCACTATGCACAGACAATCCGCACTTTCACACTCTGCGTTTGCCTGCTCGCGGCAGGCCCCCTTGGGCTGTCAGGATGCGCAACTGCCACGATCGCGATGAAAGAACGGCTCGGGTATGCCAAACGAGAGCAACTCGTCGATGGTGTGCAAAAAGCCCGCGACGCTCAGGAACAAGCCAAAGAGCAGTTCACCTCAGCGCTCGAAGAGTTCATCGCAGTCACGCAGGTCGATGCGGACGAACTCGAAGCAACCTACTCGCGGCTCAACACAGCGTACGAATCCAGCAAGAAACGAGCGGGCAAGGTGCGCGACCGGATCGCCTCGGTCGAGCGGGTTGCCAACGCCCTCTTCAAAGAGTGGGAAGCCGAGCTGAACGAGTATTCGAGCGAGACCCTCCGTGCCTCCAGCCAGCAACAACTCGACACCACCCGCACGCAGTACCAAGGGTTGCTCCGCGCGATGAAAAAGGCTGAGAGCACGATGGACCCGGTGCTCGAGGCCTTTGCCGATCAGGTGCTCTTCCTCAAGCACAACCTCAATGCCCGGGCGATCGCCTCGCTCGAAGGCACCGTCGGCGAACTGGAAGCCGAGATCGGGGTGCTCATCCGCGACATGGAGGCCTCGATCGCCGAGGCCAACGCCTTTATCGACTCGATGGGTTCGTAGTCGGCCTCGGATTCAGGCAGCGTTACTGTTGATACCGCCACCGATCGTCCGCGCAGTATGCACGCGGGCGATCTCGGTAAGTTGTGCCTTCTGCTGCGCGGTGATATCCACAAACTCGACGCCAACCTCGTAGCGCAACAGCCCGCAACGCTGACTCCACATCACCCGACACGAGAAACGGTCCGTCTCCCCCATCAGCGTTTGGAATGACAGCGTCCGCCGCTTGCCCTTGCGAGGCGCAAACCACGACCGGAGACGGAGCTTTGCACCGGTCACCGAGAGATCGACAACACGCCCCGAACGACAGCGGAGCTTCTCGCAAACCACCCGCCCAGGTCGGCGACGGTTGGCGTCGCACTCCTGCTCGCTATGCGTGGCGACATTGGCCCATGAAAGTTGCACGCGGTCCATGCCCCGATTTTCGGCCGAATCTGCGAGGCACGCCCGTAAAAAGCGCCACGGGCTGGCCAGCACAGCCGCACACCCGGCACAGCTTTCCCGCACGCCGGGGAAGAGTCCGATACCCTCTGCAAGGTGCCCAAAAGACACAACCACCAAAGCGGAACACAAACTATGGCCCCCGACCCCACCAACACCCAGCCCCCCCAACACCCTCCCCCAGCCACATTCGACCCCAACACAACCACACGCCCCGATCCACTCCTCCTCAAACACTACCTCATCGTCTCGCTCCTCACTGGCCCCTTCTTTCCGTTCGTCTTCCTGCCCGCCTATTGCCGCTACGCCACGCTGCGGTACCGCTTCGACGACGAGGGTGTCTGGATGGCGTGGGGCGTGCTCTTCAAACGGGAGATCAACCTGGCGTACCGCCGTATCCAGGACATCAATGTCACCCGGGGCCTCATCCAGCGGTGGGTCGGGCTGGCGAGCGTCTCGGTACAAACGGCCTCGGGCAGCGCAACGCCTGAGATGACGATCGAGGGCGTGCCGGATGCCGACGGGCTGCGGTACTTTTTGTACGCCAAGATGCGCGGCTCCAAGGGGCTCGACACCGAACCGGCATCGGGAGAGACCGCCGCATCCGACGAACTCCTCGGCCTGCTCACCGATATCCGTGATGGCATCGGCGCATTGCGCGAGCGAGTCGAAACACTCGAAGCTGCACGCGGGGGAGAACAGCCGTGAGCCACACCACCGAGCACGCGACCGCCTGGGTCTATCGGGGGCTCTGGGGAGCAATGGTGCGTTACCTCCGCGTCCCCGTCGGCCCGCCGGGTGCCCCCCCCGGTGCGGGCGAAGTCGTCCGCTCGGTCAAACCGGCGAGCGGGTTCCTCAAATATCTCAAGCTCCAGTTCTGGATCATCCTCACCCTGATCGACATCGGTATCTTCGTGCTGTGGGTGGTGATTCTCATCGCCAACCCGCTTGTCGGGGCGGTGCTTGCGCTGCCCGCGCTGGCGATCGCGGTCATCCCCGATATCTTCGCCTATGCCGCGATCCATGTCCGCTACGACACGACCTGGTACCTCGTCACCGAGCGGGGCGTGCGCATCCGCCGGGGCGTGTGGCTCATCCGCGAGAACACCATCACCTTTGCCAATGTCCAGAATGTCGAGGTCAAGCAGGGGCCGCTCCAACGGCACTTCGGCATCGCCGACCTGGTCATCCAAACCGCTGGCGGCGGCGGGACATCGGGCTCGCAAGGCCAGCAGTCACTCTCGTCGCACGCCGGCCTGCTCGAGGGGATCGCAGATGCCGCCGAACTTCGAGACCTGATTATGGAGAAGGCGCTCGCCTCGCGCCGGGCTGGGCTTGGGGATGAGAAGCACCAACCGCATGCCACACCGGGACTCTCGCTCTCACACCTTAACATGCTGCGCGAGATTCATGCAGCACTCACGCCATCCGCACCCACCGGATCAGCGTCTTGAAGTTTGGCGGCTTGCCGTACATCAGCAAGCCCACACGGAACACCTTGGCGGCAAACCAGACGCACCCAAAGGCGAAGATCGCTGTCACGCTGATGGAGAGGAGTATCTGCCAGAAGGGCGGCGGCTCGGTGCTGCCGATACGAACCATCATCGCAAAGGGGGACATCGGAGGTGTCATGCTGAGTACAAACGCGAGCATCGAGTTAGGATCACGGCTGATCGGCAGCCAGAACAAGTACGGCAACATAACCGCCATCATCACCGGGGTCATCAGCGACTGGGCCTCACGCATCTCATTGACCGCAGCCCCAATCGCCGCCATCAGCGAGGCGAAGATGAAGTACGCCAGGACAAAGTAAATAATCAGATAGACGATTTTGTCTGCCGAGATAAGGTCGTTAAGACTGAATGCAATGAGTGCTGCAAGCCCGACGCCCGTATAGACACTCAGAAGCACCATCCCCACACCCATTTGCCCGATGATCTTCCCGGTCATGAGCTGCATGGGGCTGACGGCGCTCAGCAGCACCTCGACCACTCGGCTGGCCTTTTCCTCGACGGTTGTCGTCAGCAGGTACTGCCCCCCCACCATCACCGACATAATGAGCAGAATCATGAACGCCCCGGGGAGCAACATATTGAGTTCACTCGTCGCGCGGCGGGTGTCGCCGCTGTCTGTGATCTCCTGGGTGGACCCGGCTGGGACCGTCGTCAGCGCGACGATATCCGCCCGTTCCATCCCGGCCTCGGCATACCGGGCCTCCAGGATCGCGCTGCGCAGGCCACGACGCATCAGGTCGATATGCCGATCGTCGGTCTTGGCTCGCACGAAGAATGTATACCCGCCAAACTCATCGGCACCCTCGGCCTTTTTTACAGCATCGGGTGCAATCACTGCCAACGCGACCAGAGCATCCTCTGCCCCGAGGTTTGCAGGTTTGAGCCTTGCCTGCTGGGCCTCAATATCGACATCAACAGGGAGTTCCTCAACTTCGAGCACCGGTGGCGGGCCAAACGACTGGGTGATGGCCGACTGCACCACCGGGTCATCCAGCTTGCTCTCAAGCTGATCCATCATCTCTTCACCGACCTGCTCGGCGATCATCTTCCGCGCCTGGTCGCTGGTGTCCGCGATAATACTCGAGAACCCTTCAACACTGAACCGTTTTTCGATTCCCGGGAGCACTGCCCCCGATTGGTCCACGATCGCGACGCGCCCCTCGAGCACCGGAGCCTTTGCCTCGGCGGTGAACTTGATAATCAACGGCACCGCGATCGCCATAAGACCGGGCACAATGAACGCCCCAATCAGAAAGGCCTTTGTCAACACCGTCGATGAAAACTCTCGCCACGCCACGGCGACTACCTTGCCAATCATGACCGGGCTCCCACTATTGTTTCTTCACTCTGTTGGGCGTGCAGCCCGGCCTCGTCTTCGCTCTCAGCCACGCCCCGGCCAACGATATTGACAAATACATCTTCGAGTGATGGCCGATGCAACTCGATCCGAGTCACCGCCATCATGGCAACGATCTGCTGCACGATCTCGGTTGGGTCAGCCTCATCGTCCACTGCGGCCTCGAAGTGGTTGTCACCTTGTGTGAGCCCCGTGATACCCGCAATAGATCTCACCGATTCAGCCTGCCCGGCTTCCACCGGCACAAAGATGATTGACCGAGGATCGTACCGTGCATGAATCTCATCCATCGAAGCGTCGAGCACTTTTGTCCCCTGGTCGATCATAATAATATGGTCGCACAACTGCTCGGCCTGGTGCATCACATGCGTTGAAAACAATATCGTTCGCCCGGCCTTGTGCTGTTCAAGAAACAAGTCTCGCAGGAGCCGCATGTTCACCGGATCAAGCCCGCTGAAGGGCTCATCGAATATAAGTAAATCAGGCTCGTGCAGCACGCTCGCAATAAACTGAACCTTCTGTTGCATCCCCTTCGAGAGCTCGTCACACTGCTTTTTGTAACAATCCCCCAGCTCGACCCGTTCGAGCCACGCCTTGACCTTGCGATCAAGGTCCGGCCCGGACATCCCCTTGAGCTTGCCGATGAACTTGAGAAACTTTCCAACCTTCATTTTCTTGTAGACGCCCCGTTCTTCGGGC
>JAJRZG010000090.1 GCA_024275365.1 Planctomycetota bacterium
ATCGGCGGCTTTGCCGGCAACGGCGACGGCGAGATGTTTGCCCGGTGGATGGGCGTCGGCGCGATGCTCCCCTTCGCCCGAGGCCACACCGGCAAGGGCAATATCGACAAAGAGCCATGGTCATTCGGCCCCGAGGTCGAAGCGACCAGCCGCCGGGCTCTCGAACGCCGCTACCGCATGATGCCTTATTTCTACACGCTCTTCCGTGAGGCGCACGAGACGGGCATGCCGATCATCCGCCCCCTCTTCTTTCTCGACCCGGCCGACCCTGCCCTCCGCAGCGAGGACGACGCCTTCCTTCTCGGCGGCGATGTGATGGTCGTCCCCTCCCTCACGCTCCACCACGATCGCGTGCCCGTCATGCCGCAAGACTTTGCCGCAAACTGGCGGGAGTTTGATTTCGATGATGCCGAGGACCCCGACCTGCCCAGGCTCTACGCCCGCGCCGGCTCGATCGTCCCCCTCGGCCCCCTCATGCAATACACCGGCGAGAAACCGTTGGACCCCCTCACGCTTCTCATCACGCTCGATACCGACGGCCACGCAGTCGGCACACTCTACGAAGACTTCGGCGACGGCTGGGAGTTCCGCGATGGCGAATATCGGCTGACCACCTATGAAGCGATCCGCGAGCCCGGCTCGATCGTGGTCCGCGCCACCAACCGCTAGGGTCGTTGGACGGCCCCCGACCGCGCGGTGACCGTCCGCCTCCGTCTCCCCGATGGCCGCGAGCTGCTTGCCGAGGGCCGGGAGAACGAGGACATCATCATCACGGTGGAATGACGGCCGGGCGCGTGCGGGCGCAGAGGCATGTGAAGGCTGAGGTCGCTGTTGAAAGGACAGAGTGGAACGCGAAGGACTCGAAGAGCGCGAAGGTGGAGAAAGGCAGTTTCACCGCTGAGTACGCAGAGGGCGCGGAGGAAGGCAGAACCCGAAGCGTAAGCGAGGGGCCTTTCACCACGGAAGAGCCTTTCACTACGGGGGACACGGAGTGACACGGAGGCAAGGCAGGGGAATATCACCACCGAGACCCAGAGCCCACAGAGAGAATGCAGGGAAGAGGAACAAGATGAGGGTGTGCCAGGGGCGGCTTGTTCGCCCGTGTGGCTTGGGTCGGTGCCACCCGCCACGGGGTCACGGGGTCGGTGCCACCCGCCTGTTAAGTTTTCTTGGGAGTTTGCGGTGTGTGGTGTATACTGTTTTCTATGCAACCTACACACCACCGGTCTTTGGCTGTCAGCTTGGCGATACTCGCTGGCTTTGCCTGCGCTCCCGTTGCCCATGCGCAATATCAGTGGACGGCTATCCCCCTGCACCCCGACGGGGCCTACTCCTCTGAGGCGAACGGGGCCGACGGGCGGCTTCAGATCGGCGGAATAGCGTTCCCGGGCCAGATCGGTCGTGCGGCCCTTTGGGACAGGTCGGCTGATTCCTGGACCGATATGACGCCGGACTGGGCTGTCGGGGGCGTGCTCCGCGCGGCGGAGGGGGGGGTGCAGGCCGGGCAGATGACTCTCCGGCGGGCCAACCACTATTTCTACTACGCCGCGGTGTTCGGGGGAACTCCAGAGAGCGCCGTGAACCTCCACCCGGCGGAGGGATATACGGCGTCGGATGTCAAAGCTGTCGCGGGGGGGATGCAGGTCGGGACCGCGGCGGACTACCAGACGGGATACGCCCACGCCGCGATGTGGACCGGCATGCCCGATTCGTTCGTGGACCTGCACCCAGACGGGATCAGTCAATCGCATGCTCTGGCGACCGACGGCGTGCTCCAGGGGGGCTGGGCGACCCTCCCCGGGGGGGCAATTCCGAAGCGGTCATCTGGTCGGGTTCGGCCGAGAGCGTCATCAATCTGGCACCGGACGGAGCGCTGAAATCATCCGTCAACGCGATGGCGCCCGGCGTGCAGGTTGGGTATTACAGGTACCAAGGAGAAAATCGGCGTGCTGCGATGTGGCGTGGCACGGCCGAGAGCTTTGTTGATATTGCCCCGCCGGGTTCGATCGCGTCCGAGATTCTCGCAACGACAGGCACGATGCACGCCGGCTACTCGGCGTTCGCGGGGTTCAACGGGGCGGGCATCTGGATGAGCGACGACCCCGAGAGCTTTGTCGATCTCCACGAGTATCTGCCGCCGGAGTATTATTTCTCCGAAGCCACTGATATCTCAGTGGTGGGGAGCACGATTTATGTAACGGGCATCGCCAGATGGGGGCCGACGGAGGCCTGGCTCTGGGTCGGCACGATCCCCTCGCCCGGCAGTTGTGTGGTCTTGGTGTTTGGCCTTGGTGTCTTGTCGAATCACCGCCGACGCCGCTGAGCGTCGGCGGTGCAGTATGCACACTACTCGATGGCGTGTTCGTCGTACTGCTGGACGAAGATCACGAAGTCGTCGGCGTCCACATCGCCGTCCTCGTCAAGGTCAGCGCTGGGCCACCCCAGCGGCCAATCGTCAACATACGCGGCGATGTCGGGCGGGTCGATAAGACCGTTCACATTGGCATCCACACCCACCGTCGGACCGCCGGGATCGTCCACGCACACCTGCGTGGCCTTCACCCGCTGCACGACGGTATCCACGACACCGTCCTGGACCAAGCTGTAGCAGGCCATCCCGAAGAGACCTTCGACACCACGATGATTCGTGGTCAGCGTCTGGCGCTCTCCGAGGAACACCGGATCATCCATCGTTCCAACGGGGAACTCCTCGGAGGTGAGTCGTGCCACCTCGATGAACTGCTCGGGTGTCCCGATGTCCGTGATGATGGCCCAGTAGACATCGACACTGATCTCGCCCAGCCAGTCCTCGGTAGCCACCGTGTCATACCACAGGATATGCACCCCGCCGCAGGAATCGATCGCAAGCCCGGCGGGAATCTGGTCCGGTCCCTCCGGCAGAGCGTCGATTCCCAGGAGCATCAGATCGGTGAGGTGGAGGATCTGGTTGTTCGGAAATGTGGCTCCGTTATCGTTGCTCCAGGCCAGGTAGAGGTCCAGGTCGCCGGAGGCGGGGTGTTCGCGCCCCGCGAAGAGGACATACACCTTGTCGTCTTCGTTGACCACGCGGTCGATGGCGATGTAGGGCAGGAGTTGCCCGCCGTCGATGGCGATCGTGTCGCCGGGCTGGGGAGCGACGATGCCGGAGAGATCATCGCCAACTTTAACTGGGTCTTGCGTCCAGCTCGCACCATTGTCGTCGGACCAAGTCACGAACGGCCGCCCATTGTTGTTGAGCCATACGGGGTCGGGTGCGCCCTGCTGGCGGATGTCCACATCGCCGGCCGCGACGACGAGTTCGCCTGTGTTGCACACCGCGATCACCGGCGACCGGCCGCGGTAGTCGCACGAGGTCGGGGGATTCGGCGGCTGCACCTGAGCGTCGGACCAGTTCTGCGCGTAATCAGGCGTGTGGAGCGTGAACGCGGAAGGTGGGACAGTCTCGACGC
>JAJRZG010000091.1 GCA_024275365.1 Planctomycetota bacterium
CCGTGACCACGACGACATGGGCATCCGCTGCGAGATGCTGCTCTATATGGCAAGCCGGGCGGAGCTTGTCGATGAGCAGATCCGGCCCGGGCTCAAGGCGGGCAAGCTCGTCCTCGGCGACCGATTCGTCTCCTCCACACTCGCCTATCAGGGCACCGCTGGCGGGCTGACCGCCCGCGAGATCACCGCAGCTGCTGAGGCAGCGACCGGGGGGCTCTGGCCCGATCTCACCATCCTCCTCGATGTCGATACCGCGACTGCCAACACCCGCATGACCGGCTCTGCCCCCAAGGGAGCCAAGCCCGACCCCACCCTCTCCCTCTTTGCCGACCGGATGGAGGCCAAGGGCGACACCTTCCACGCCCGCGTCCGCCAGGGGTATCTCGACCAGGCGGCTGCCGATCCCGATCGGTACCTCGTCATCGATGCCACCGGCAGCCCCGATCAGGTCTGGGCTCAGCTGATGGACGCCCTCTCGAAACACCCGCTCGTCGCAGGCACTCAAAGCAAGTCGTAACTCTCCCCCCGATCCCCCTCCGCCCTGCGGAGGGGGTGGCCGAGCGAAGCGATGGACGGGGGAGGTATGTCTGCGAGGTTGAGCAAACGGTGTCTGTCCTTTGGTCGTCTCGCACCTCCCCCGTCTCGCTGGCGCTCGCCTCCCCCTCCGCAGGGCGGAGGGGGATCAAGCCGATCGCTACGCGACCGGTTTTGCTCTCAAGGCAGCCGGGGAACACCCCGCATAACCTCTCCTCATGCTCCTCATGGCCCTTGCTATCCCGCTTGCCTTTCTCTCGGGCTCGATTCCCTTCGGCCTGCTCATCGCCCGCGCCCATGGCGTCAACATCCGCGACCACGGCTCGGGCAATATCGGAGCCACCAATGTCTGGCGAGTCCTCGGCAAAGGCCCCGGCCTCCTCTGCTTCGGGCTCGATATGGCAAAGGGGCTCCTTCCCACACTCGGCGTTGGACTCACCCACGGGCTCCTCGGCCAAGCGGCCATCCCCGCTCCCCAAGCCTGGCTCTGGCTCGCCCTCGTTGCAGCAGCCATCCTCGGGCACATGTTCAGCCCCTGGATCGGCTTCAAAGGCGGCAAGGGCGTCGCAACCGGGTTCGGGGCACTCCTCGGCATCTACCCCCTGCTCACCTGGCCGGCCCTCGGAGCGTTTGCGACCTGGCTCCTCGTTGCCAAGGTCAGCAAATATGTCAGCCTCGCCTCCTGTCTTGCTGCCCTGAGCCTCCCCGCGTGGCTCGCCCTCACGATCGAACTGCTCACGGACCAACCCGCCCGACATGCCAGTGTGCTGCCGTTCTATGTGGTCGTCGGGCTGTTGGCGGTGGTCGTCGTCGCCAAGCATCGGGCCAACCTCGGCAGGCTCCTCAGAGGGACCGAGAACCGAATCGGCCAGCGGGTGAACCCCCACAAAAACACACCAAAGGGATGAACGCTCCTAGAGAGCGATCCCCGCTGGTCCGAGTTCCTACCTGGCTGGGTGATAACCGCGTCGAGCATGGTAAAGGCGCGAAAGTTGCGCGATTGTCCCCTTTGCATAAACCCTCATCAGACCCATCCGATCCCTTCCCGTTCATCGTGTGGGCAGCGTGTAACCGATGATGATCGCTGTAAGGAGGTATTCTCTATGCCAAAGCTCAGACTCTTCCGGGGTATTGACCCCCTCGAATCGGACGCGATCCCGTTCCCCAGAGCCCGCCAGCCCGGCGAGCGGTTCGAGCTCCACCTCACCGACTCTGACAGTGCCATCCGGCATGTCGAGGATGCACTTGACCAGGTCCAGAACCGTCTCGACGATGCCCAGTCGCTCACCAATGGCAACTGGTTTGACGACGACGGCCCGCGGGCTGCCTGAGTCAGAGCACCCAATCCAAGACCCAAGCCCCGGGATTCTAAATCCCGGGGTTTTTTGTGCTCATGATGCACACACAGAGCTCGTGTGCATCGTGCTTCAACGGATCACGAAATTTGTATGTGCGTCTTTACGAGCCCTATGCGCGAGCACAGGGTTGGTTTTATACGCATCCCGGATAATTCTCGTGCGTCGCAGCGGAAAGGCAGGCTCAACAGAGCCGCGAGCGCAAGCGACGGGTTGGTGTGTGCTGCCACATGCCGATCCACCGAAACCGGTCGCTAGCGCTCGAGGCTCTGTTCGACGCATGGCTAAACGCGGAAATAACTGGAGGCACGGCTCTCCCTTTCACTCCTCCCCACCCCCGCGTTGACGCACAAGTTTCATGTGGGATCCGTATTATCCGTGAATATCGACCATTCTTGATCCCGAGCTTGCGCTCGGGGCTCGTAGAAACACCTACGAGTATATCGCAAACCGTAATAGACACCGCTTACTGGCTCGGATCGTTCTCGGTCCAGGTGACCATCTGCACCGAAGGCGGAGGGGGCTCGATGATCGTCACCATCTGAGGAATAACCGTCGCACCGATCGTCGTGCTGACTGCCTGTGGCGTCACACTGACCGTGACCGCTTCGCGCCAGAACCAGGCTTTGACGGTGCAGCTCTGTGTCGGGTCCACACCACCAAAGTGCAGCCAGATCGGCTCCTGCCCCGCAAACCCCCGCATCGCCCCCACATCACGACGACCCAGATAGACCCCCCCCGACGAGTAGAGCTCGACGCGCACACCGATCGCCGCCGCATTGGTCGCCCTGTTGCCCGCACCGATCAGACGCACCTTCAGGTATTGATCCGTATCGGTGGAGTTCTCGAGCAGCGAGGGCACCGTCCCGATGTGCGTGATCGCCAGGTCAAGGTCGCCGTCGTTGTCGTAGTCAGCAAAGCAGGCATCGGAGCCATCCCCCGAAACCGTGATCTCCCCGCTGTCCTCGACGAATGTCCCGTCACCCTGATTGATATAGAGCAGGTGGGCCGAGCCGTTGGCACCGACGACAACCAGGTCAAGATCGCCGTCGTTGTCGTAGTCGCCCCAGCAGCCAGAGCGGTGGCTGCCGGTGTTGGTGATCCCTGCTGCCGAGGCAACCTCGATGAATGTGCCACTGGGTGTTTGCTGAAAGAGAGAGCTCGGCTGCCCGGCATCAAGACGAGCGACAAAGAGATCCAGATCGCCATCGTTGTCATAGTCACCCCACGCCGAACCAAACTTGTCGCTCTCACCGGTGGTGATATTGATCGCCCCGATACTCTCAGCAAAGGTGCCATCGCCCTGCGAAAGGAACAACCGCCCACCGCCGTAGTGGTAGAAAAAGTCGGCGTACCCGTCGTTGTTCACATCGCCCGAGGACACATAGTCGCCGTTGCCCCAGGCACCAACGCCATCGAGACCGAGCTCGGTGCTGTCGGCTGCAAGGAAGCTCCAGCTCTCGTCCTCGTCGTCCGGGTCGGCCGGCGTGCTGATGCCGACAAAGTTCCCGTTGCCCGAGCAGTGCAAGACATCGCACCACCCGTCGTTGTCCACATCAGCAAGCATCATGCCCTCGTTGTTGTTGGGCTCGGTAAACCCAAGACTCGAAGCAGTCTGCGCGGTGAATGTCGCCGAGCCCGAGTTCCAGAACAGGACAGCGGTGTACCAGTCCGGGTAGTTCGAGGCCCACAGGTCGAGGTCGCCGTCGTTGTCAAAGTCAGCAAGACCGCACTGGCGGCGGACATTGCTAAAGCCGAACGATCCGAGCGAGAACGAGTTGTCGCTCGCCTGGATCAGGAGTTTGGGCGAGGAGCCGGTGAGCAGGTAGTCGGGCAGCCCATCGTTGTTGAGGTCGGCGCAGAACGGGCTCGAGCCATATTCGAGCGAGGTCGTCACAGGAGAACTCACAGGCAATGTCACCGCACTGAAGACCGAGCTTCCCGCTGCGGTCGTCTCCTCGTAGCACCCGATGTCCCACCCGCCGCCACCGGGCCTTGCCGAGGTCTCGATGTCATGAGCGGTGGTGCCCGAGATGGCAGTTCCCGCGTCAATCGCCGGCGACCCGGTGGTCTGGCGATAGGTCGGCGAGATACTGAGCTTGGGGTCGGTTGTAATATCGGTCGCGCCCTGGCTCACGCCTTTGTAGTTCTCGCCACCGTTGCCCCACACGATGTTGGTGCTGAGAACCATCGTGCCGCCGTCATTGTCAAGCCCATCAGCGGTGTTGGAGGCGATGATGCAGTTGGTGATCGTGGCGTTGGCATCCTCCAGCTCGATACCATCCCCGTTGTTGCCCGCGATCGTGGTGTTGGAGAGGGAGATGTCTGTCGAGTCGTTGGCATCGGCGTGAATACCATCCTTGCCATTGTCGGCGATCAGACTATTGACGATCTCGACCTGCCCCTTATCGATCTCCAACCCCTCGTCATCGCTGCCGATGATTGTACATCGACGCATCACCAGCACCGAGTCGTCCTTCTTGAGCTTGATCCCCGAGCCTCCAGAATCGCGAATGGTGCTGTCGCTGATGGTCAGCGTTCCATCTTCATCAATCTCGATACCCTTCTCGTCCATGTCGTCGATGAGGCTGCCGGTGATCGTGACATCGGCTTTCTTAATCTTGATCCCCTTGCCGCCACCGTCGCGCAGTGTGCTAGAGGTGATCTTGCCGCCCTCGCACCCCTCCCACTTGATGGTCTCGGAACTCCCACCCCAGAAGACGAAACCTGAAAACTCGATGTAGTCGCCCTTCACTTCGAGCACCTTGCTCGATGAACTCTGAAGAGTCACCGTGCCGGCATCACCGGTCTGCAAGCCGTTCGTGTCGCCGATGAACCGGATCGGAGAAGAAGACTCCCCATCCTCGTCGATCTTGATTGACTCGTTATAAGTCCCGGCACCAACATAGACGGTGTCGCCGTCATCAACCTTGTCTGCGGCCTTGTCCAATGTGCGAAACGCCTGATCGGCTGACTTGCCATCGTTGCTGTCGCTGCCCGTGATGCGGACATAGTACACGGTACCGTCGTCGTCATCGTCGTCATCATCGTCGTCGTCATCGTCATTGTCGTCATCGTCGTCGTCGTCGTCATCATCGTCATCATCGTCATCGTCGTCATCGTCGTCGTCGTCGTCGTCGTCATCGTCGTCATCGTCGTCATCGTCGTCATCGTCGTCATCGTCGTCATCGTCGTCATCGTCGTCATCGTCGTCGTCGTCGTCATCGTCGTCGTCGTCGTCATCGTCGTCGTCGTCGGGTGGATCAAATGCCGACAGCGGCCAAAGGGGTGCGGCTAATGTCGTGGGGACAGAACGCCACCCGCCATAAACCAGTACCAACAACAAGATCAGAAACGAGCGCATAGAGAACCTCCGAACCAGGCGTGTCCTGACTCGTGTCTATCGGCAACGTCAAAGCGCGTGTGGATCGCCCCGGCGTGAACGCTGTGCTCACAGGTTCACACTGCAAGGAATGCTCAAGCTGGGGGATGGCGACAAAGTCCGAAAACACTCACCCGCGGGACACTACCCGCGATCATCCCGCAGAGACGCGGCGATCGCAACCTCTTGCAGCCGGACGCTCGCGGTGTCGAGGTCCTGCTTGGCATCGCTCAACGCATCGGCATCGACCGCACGCCAATCGGCCTCCGCAGCAGCCACGAGCGAGCGCAGCCGTTCGCGCCTGGCTTCGAGTTCGGCTCGATAGCCCGCCTCAAGCAGCCCGCTGTGCCGATCGATCTGCTCGCCGATCCACTTCAGGTCGAGCCTGCTGTTGACGATCAAATCCACAACACGGTGCTGCTGCATGTCGTCACGGGCATGAGCAAAGCTCTCGGCCTCGATGCGGTCCACTTCCTCGCGGGTCAGGCCATGATTGGGCACGACCTGCAGCTGCGCCCGCTTGCCGGTGCGCTTCTCCATCGCAGTCACCCGCAACACACCCCCCGCATCGACCAAAAACTCTACCTCCAGCTGAGGCACGCCCGCAGGCATGGGGGGCAGGCCCTTGAGATCAAACACGCCCAGGCTTCGGCAGTCCCTGACCATCTCCCGCTCGCCCTGCAACACATGAATCTTGATCGAGGTCTGCCCATCGACACTCGTTGTAAACATCTCGGTCGCCCGCGAGGGCACGGTGCTGTTGGCGACGATGAGCTTGGCAACCGCGCCGCCAGCGGTCTCGATCCCCAGGCTCAGCGGGATGACATCGAGCAGCAATGCCCCTTTCGTCACGCCCGACATAATCCCCGCCTGCACCGCTGCCCCGAGCGCAACAACGCGGTCAGGGTCGAGCGCGGTGTAGGGCTCGATCCCAAAGCACTCGGCAACCCGACGGCGAACAAGCGGGATGCGCGTCGAGCCGCCGACGAGGATCACCGCGTCGATGGATTGTGGAATCGGGGGCTGGAAAGCCCCCGCTCCTGCTGCGGTGGCACGGCTCTCCGAGCCGTGTGCAATCCCCGCCTCCCGCATCACCCGCTCGCAACATCGAATCGCCCGATCAATCCAATCACCCATCATGCCTTCGAGTTGCGTGCGTGTGATGGTCGTCTCGAACACCCCCTTACCCGCAACATCGATCCGCACAGATGCCTGTTCCTCATCACTGAGCTTGTGCTTGATCGCCTGGGCAAACTCCTTGATCGCCCGGCGGGTGGATGGATCGAGCCCGATCAATGGGTCTTCCGGTTGCGCGGCTTCCTCAAGAGATGAGCCCCCTCCCCGGCCCTCCCCCACGGTGTGCGGGGGAGGGAGCAACCCGAGTTGCTCACCCATCTGCGTTGCCAACATGCGCATCAGCGCGTGGTCGATGTCGTCGCCCCCGAGGTGCGTATCACCAGCAGTCGCGAGCACCTGAAAGAACGCCGGCTGATCAGGCGAAGCATCCGGGTCGGGGTTTGGTGTGATCCGTAACACTGAGACATCAAAGGTCCCGCCACCAAGATCAAAGATCACAACTGTACGGGATTCTTTGTGTTCCCCCATCCCGAGCCCATACGCCAGGGCAGCAGCCGTCGGCTCGTTGACAATCCGCACAACATCGAGCCCGGCAAGCCGCCCGGCATCGCGCGTCGCCTGCCTCTGCGCGTCGTCAAAGTAGGCGGGCACAGTGACCACCGCCTTGTGGACGGGCACGCCCAACGCCTCGCTCGCCGTCGCGGCAAGCTCGCGGAGGATCAACGCGGAAACCTCCTGAGGCGAGACGATTCGGCCCGTGGGACCCGCTTCCAGCCGGTGCGCACGCCCGATCGGCACCCACACCCGCGCCGTGCTGTGCTCCCCCTCGACTACCCGGTACGACAAGTACGGCAGATCCGCCGCCGCATCCGCAACCGCCCGCCCCATGAGCCGCTTGACGCTTGAGACCGTTGTCGTCGGAAACTCGACCGCCCGCGCAGCCGCGTCATGCCCCACGACCGACAGCAGGCCGCCATCCCCGCCCGCCTCAAACCGCACCACGCTTGGCAAGAGCGCCCGCCCTTGGGCATCGTCGATGGTGCGCGGGCCCTGCTCGCCATAGACCGCGACCAGGCTGTTGGTCGTACCCAGGTCGATACCGACGATCATGTTGTGAGGACTCTCAGGCATTGCTCGACAATAGGTCCGGCATCTCAAGGTGACATGCTCACTCACGCTCGTGTACTTGTGTCGTATCCTCCACCGACCATATCTGTGTCGCAACTACCTGTTCCGCCAGGTCGTAGTAGGTGTACCACACGCCCGCTTCCTCGTGCCAGATGCGATAGCCCCGGGCTCGGCCCGTCAATACCGACGGTTCGAGCGAGTCACAGTTCACCAAGGGGAAAGAAAGCGTCGTAGGCGGCTCGCCGCTACTCGCTGCTCTCGATGGCGTACCACTCGGCAAAGATCACAAAGTCGGAGGTGTTGACGATCCAGTCGAGGTTGATGTCGGCGAGTGGGTCCTGGGCGAGCCAGCCGGTGGTGAAGAGCACGGCGTCGGTTTCGTTGGCGATGCCGTCGTTGTTAAGGTCGGTCTGGATGGGGCAACTTATATTCACGCGGTGGGTGTAGCAGTTCTTGATGCTCCATGTGCCGAGCACCGGGTCTTTCTCGCGGGCGATATAGGCAAGCCAGAGCAGGCGGCCATCGGCCAAGGCGGCCATGTGGTGGTAGTGACCGAGGAAGCCGTTCATGCCGCCGTTACAGTTGTCGGCGGGGAAGGTCTCGGTGGTCAGCCGCTCGACATGATCCACGATCGCGGTTGGGCCAAAGCCCGTGATGCGGACATAATATGCGTCCACCCAATCCTCGCGGTCGGTGCGGTCGGGGTCGAACCGGTTGTCATAGAACATCAGGTTGATCCCGCCGCAGGAGTCGATCGCCATCGCAGGCATCATCTGGTCAGCGCCCGTGAGCGGGTGGACATCCGGTCCAGTCAGGCCGAGCATCGCGTCGGTGAGTTGCATCTGGAGTGTTAGGCTGGAATCCCAGGTCTCTCCGCCGTCCTCACTCTTGGCGATCCAAATGTCAGTATTGGTTGAACTGCTGTCTCCCGATTTGGCGTAGAACGCGACATACACATGGTTGGGATCGTGTGATCGGTCAACGGCTATCGTCGGACCGCACTTGCGTTGGCCGATCGTATAGGGAGTATCTCCCGAGGGAGGATCATCGCAGCCGGTGTCCACCACATTGACGGTCGTGGCCTTGATACCGAGTCCGGGATCGATAACGATAGGGTCGAGGCCGTCTTGTGAAAACCAAGTCGTTCCACCATCATCGGAGTAGACAATATACGGCCGTTGCTCGTTATAGTAGGGAATCTCCTTATTGTCATTGAGGACCGCGACGATCCGGCCGCTGTCAAGGATGACGGAGTTAGGTGCCCCCCCCTTCCAGTCACAGTTGTTGTTCGTCGCGGGCTCGACGACATACTCCAGCCATGAGCCTGAGTTGACAGGGTCCGTCGAAACCGCCGCATGATTGACGATGGTCGAACCGCAGTTGTTTCCAGACAAGCTGAAGACAACATGGCGTTCGCCACCCCCACCGGCATTTGCATTTCCAATGGCGACGAGTGGCTTGTCTCGAAAAGACCCCTGTGCCGGGGGGATGGTATACATCTGTATTGACGGGATGCTTCCCTGCCCGGGATCCTTCCAGCCGTAGACGATGCCTTGGGTACAACTAAGCAATGCGGTGGCCCACAGTCGCCCTGTACCTGCTTCCCCCATAACCCCAGGATCAGCCGTACCGCAGGGCAGGTAACCGTGGCCGAGCACCGTGCCCCCGGGAAGCACGAAGATCGAGGTCGTGCCGATTCTGGTGCCTGTCGGATCACCATGTGTCATTGCCGCGACCATCGCCTCAAACTTGTTGGTCTGGCTCACCCCAATCGAACACTCCCACCACTCTTCGCCGACCGGGTTGACTTGGAGGGGTGAGCTGACGACGACTGTTGGCGGGGTTTGGGGCTGGGCAATAGCCTGACCGGTCAACGCTGCGGCGACCAGAACACTGCACGAAAGGTGGATTCGGTGCAACATGTGGGCTCCCATGTTTCTCAGTGTGATACGATCATGACCCTGACAGCATTCCCCAGATTACACCCGAGAGGCCCCCTGTCAATGGCTTTCTGTGGGATTGCCGCAATGATCTTGGAGGAACCGATGAGAACTGGTAGAATGGAATCACGCCATGCTGACAGGTACAAGACATCCAGCTCTGCTGCTCCTGCTCGCCGCCTTCATGGCAGCCACAGCCCTCGGCCAGGGCGAACGCTACCGCTGGCAGGGTTTTTGGTTGCACCCCGAGGGTGGGTATCGGTCCTCAGCCAACGCGGTGGATGGCGACATCCCCTCGGGCGAGGCCTACATCACCATCATGGATGCCACAATCTGGCCCGATTGGACCGGGGCATACATCAACCTACGCCCGGATGGGGCGATTTCAGCGGTTGTAGAATCTGCCGATGGTGGGTACCAGACCGGACTTGTCCTTTTCGGCTTCAATCAAGGCTACGGTGCCTTGTGGCAGGGCACCGCCGAAAGCGTACAGGATATTTTGCCATCGGGGCCATACTTGGATGCTACAGCTTTTGCCAGAAAAGGATCACAGATCACTGGGAGAGTACTTCACAGTTCCGGAAACGGACATGCGGGTCTTTGGCTCAACAACGACCCCGACCAGTTCATCGACCTGCACTTCGCCTCTGCCGACTGGTCGGAGGCCCACGCAACCGACGGCACCTGGCAGGGAGGTCGGGCGGCGTTCCTCGGTGTGGGTATCCGCGCCGTCCTCTGGAAGGGCAACCCTTCGACGCATGTCATCATGGGGCCGGGCGAGCACCTCTATGGCTGGATTCGCGGCATGGCACCCGGCACGCAGGTCGGCGAATATATGAACGGCACGAAGTTCGCTGTGCTCTGGCACGATACGCCCGAGAGTTGGATCACCATGAGCCCGACCGACGCGAACTCCGCGGCGCTCCGTGCCACGATCGGCGACCTGCATGTCGGCTACGCCTCGACCCCTGGCACGGGAAACTATGCCCACGCGGGCATATGGCACGGTGACGACCCCGACAGCTTCTTTGACTTACATCAGTTTGTGCCCGAGGAGTACGCCGCCGATGGCTCGATCGCTCTCGACATTGATACTGTCGATGGTGTGATCTATATCGCCGGCACGGTCAATGTCCCGCTGGCCCGCGCCTTCATGTGGGTCGGCGTCCCGATCGACTCAACCGATCAGGACAGCCAAGACCCCACACCCCCCGACACCGCAACCAGGATCGGGAAGCCGTAGATCGGGCAACCCTGTCTTATCCGGATTTTTCCTGCGGCACAACCCCGTCCTCTCAACCTGATCATACGCATCCCGTTTCATTCTCGTGCGTCGCAGCGGGAAGGCAGGCTCAACAGAGCCCTGAGCGCAAGCGACGGGGTGGTGTGTGCTGCCACATGCCGAGCCACCGAAACCGGTCGCTTGCGCTCGCGGCTCTGTTCGACGCATGGCCAAACGCAGAAATAACTGGAGGCACGGCTCTCGCTTTCACTCCTCCCCACCCCCGCGTTGACGCACAAGTTTCATGTGGAATCCGTATGAGACATGGTCGGCTGGAAAGGCGTGACAGAGATCGCCTTGCCGTCGGCTTGGACAATGGAAGCCAGCAGACACAGGAGGGCTGATGCAAGAAGAACAAGGAGTTTGTCGTGGCGCGCGGCCACGATGCAGCCCAAAAAGACACTTGGGAAACGCGGTAGTGATTCGTTGAAAAAAGAAAGCGGGCCCGACTGGCGGTGAGCCAATCGGGCCCGAAGTACGGCGGCAACCTACTTTCCCGCAAAGCAGTATCATCGGCGACAAGGGCTTAACTTCTGTGTTCGGGATGGGAACAGGTGTGACCCCTTATCAATGACCACCGAAAGCCACACAACCCGGTTTCGCGGGCTGTGGGTGAAAGGGCGTGACAGTAGCAAGAGACGAGTGCGTCGGACTCAACTTGCATGAGCCCGGCGCGGCTGCGCCTGGTGCAGACGCGAGGCTTGCATAGTGCTATGCAAACCGCGGCGTCCGGTTGGCGTGATCAAGCGTTCGACCGTTAGTACCGCTCCGCTCAGGGCCTTTCAGCCCTTAGACGCGCGGCCTATCAACCTGATGGTCTGTCAGGGGTCTCACGCTTGCGCGACCAGACCTTATCTCGAGGGGGGCTTCCCGCTTAGATGCTTTCAGCGGTTATCCCTGCCCAACGTAGCTACCCTGCGATGGACTTAGCAGTCCAACAGGATCACCAGGGGTTGGTCCAACTCAGTCCTCTCGTACTAGAGTTGACTCCTCTCAAGTCTGGAACGCCCACAGCAGATAGGGACCGACCTGGCTCGCGCCGGTCTGAACCCAGCTCGCGTACCGCTTTAATGGGCGAACAGCCCAACCCTTGGGACCGCCTACAGCCCCAGGATGCGATGAGCCGACATCGAGGTGCCAAACCGCACCGCCGCTATGGACGCTCGGGTGCGATAAGCCTGTTATCCCCGGAGTACCTTTTATCCGTTGAGCTACGACCCTTCCACACGGGATCGCAGGATCACTAGAACCTACTTTCGTAACTGCTCGTCCTGTCAGACTCGCAGTAAAGCCAGCTTGTGCTCTTACACTCTAACACGCGGTTTCCATCCGCGCTGAGCTGACCTTTGTACTCCTCCGTTACTCTTTAGGAGGAGACCGCCCCAGTCAAACTAACCAGCACCCACTGTCCTCCGCCCGGATTCACGGGATTCGGAGTTAGGACACAAACGCATTCAGGGTGGTATTTCACCTGTGACTCCACCAAGGCCTGAACCCTGGTTTCAAAGTCTCCCACCTATGCTACGCAGAACATGTCCGTGACCAATGGAAGCCTATAGTGAAGGTTCACGGGGTCTTTCCGTCTTGCTGCGGGTAGGCGGCATCTTCACCGCCACTACTATTTCACCGAGTTGGTCGTGGAGACAGTGCTCCAGTCATTACGCTATTCATGCGCGTCGGAACTTACCCGACAAGGAATTTCGCTACCTTAGGACCGTCATAGTTACGGCCGCCATTGACCGGTGCTTGGGTCGCGAGCTTCGCCGAAGCTAACCCGCTTCCGTGACATTCCGGCATTGGGCAAGCGTCACACTGTATACATCCTCTTGCGAGTTAGCACAGTGCTGTGTTTTTGATAAACAGTTGCCAGAGCCTCTTCTCTGCGCCCCGAAGGGCCCCCTTATTGCGAACGTACGGGGTTAATTTGCCTAGTTCCTTCACGACCATTCTCTCGAGCGCCTGAGGTTATTCACCACACCCACCTGTGTCAGTTTTGGTACAGGCCTTGCTTCGCCCCCACGGCTTTTCTAGGGACTCTCGCTTCCGACATCGGCCACAAGGGCCTGGGCACAACTGGTCACCCCGTCGAACTGAAGAATCCGCACCGTGGTTTGATCTCGGCAAGGGGGACGGAATATTAACCGTCTGTCCATCGACTACGCCTTTCGGCCTCGCCTTAGGTCCTGCCTAACCCTGGGAGGATTTACCTTCCCCAGGAAACCTTGGGTTTTCGGCGAGAGGGATTCTCACCCTCTTTATCGTTACTTAAGCCCGCATATGCACTTCCTGACGCTCCACGCATCGTTTCCGAGACGCTTCACCGCTGACAGGAACGCTCTCCTACCACTCCTTCCGGAGTCCACAGCTTCGGTTCTATGCTTA
This sequence comes from Planctomycetota bacterium, assembly GCA_024275365.1. GTDB lineage: Bacteria > Planctomycetota > Phycisphaerae > Phycisphaerales > UBA1924 > PNC22. The sequence goes on from JAJRZG010000091.1 coordinate 13,081, forward strand.
TTCCCGATCATTATCGGCGCCAGACTCCTCGACCAGTGAGCTATTACGCACTCTTTAAATGGTGGCTGCTTCTAAGCCAACATCCTGGCTGTCTCAGCAATCTGACTTCCTTAAGAACTAAGCAGAGATTGGGGACCTTAGCTGGTGGTCTGGATTATTCTCCTTTTGACGACGGATATTGTCACTCGCCGTCTATCTCCCAGGACTTGGCTGTTGGTATTCGGAGTTTGGTTCGATGGGGTACCCGGGTAGGGCCCACCACCGATCCAGTAGCTCTACCCCCAACAGTTGCTTCCTGAGGCTAACCCTAAAGTTATTTCGGAGAGAACGAGCTATCTCCCGGTTTGATTAGACTTTGACTCCTCCCCACAGCTCATCCCATAACTTGTCAACGTTAACGGGTTCGGGCCTCCAGAGGGTCTTACCCCTCCTTCACCCTGGCCATGGGTAGATCACACGGGTTTCGCGTCTAGCCCCATCGACTCAGCGCCCTATTCAGACTCGCTTTCGCTCCGCCTCCGGCCCGGTAGGCCTTAGGCTCGCCGATGAGACTAACTCGCGGGCTCATTATGCAAAAAGCACGCCGTCACCCCGAAGGGCTCCGACAGTTTGTAAGCACATGGTTTCAGGTTCTCTTTCACACCCCTCATCGGGGGTCTTGTCATCATTCAGTCACCTTACTGATTCACTATCGGTTGTCGAGGAGTACTTAGCCTTGGAGGGTGGACCCCCCATGTTCAGTCCGGGTTTCACGAGACCGAACCTACTCAAGGGCTTACAACATCTTCCGGCTACAGGGCTTTCACCTTCTCCGGCGCGCCATTCAAACGCTTCACGCTTCCGATGCTGCATCCGCTTTCGCTCGCCGCTACTCACGGAGTCGCTGTTGCTTTCCTTTACTACAGGTACTGAGATGTTTCAGTTCCCTGCGTTCGCTTTGCACGCCTATGCATTCAGCATGCAATGACCACTATGGGCCGGGTTTCCCCATTCGGACATCCCGAGATCACAGCCTGGTTACCGGCTCCCTCGGGCTTTTCGCAGGTTCCTACGTCCTTCATCGCCTCTCGACACCAAGACATCC
>JAJRZG010000092.1 GCA_024275365.1 Planctomycetota bacterium
CGGTGGACACGGCCGATGGCCGGGCGGAGCGGCGCAATGCGTTGTCGATGCTCGACCGGGTGCGTGCGCGACATCGGCTCACGCCGAAGAAACTCGCGGCGGACGCGAACTATGCATCGGGCGAGTTTCTGTGCGAGGTCGTCTACTTCCTCCAGACCATCCGCGACGAACTCGTCAGCGCTGTCTCAGAACCCATCACCTTCCGTATCGGGATCACGATCAACCAGACCGGCACCAACACCGGCGGCACCGAGCTTGGCCTCGCGGCGTAGAGATAGCGAAGAACGAAAAGCGATAAACTCACATCAAGAACGGCTCGGGTCTGGTGGCCCGGGCCGTTTTTCTATGGGTCCATTGCCCGGCTCATTGATGCGGATTCCACGAAGTTTCAGCGCGGGTGCCATGCTTTCGCGCCAGCGTAAGCATGATGCACAGACCCGCATGGCTACGCTGGCGCGAAGCCATGGCACCCATGAGAGGCCAGTGGAGAAGACCATACGAACGCAGAAACTCCGCGGAATCTGCTTGAAACCGTCAGGAAATACCACGAGACAGTCCCGCACACCCCCCCGCACGGGTGTTCTTATTGGACGATCACAAGTTCTCAGAGGCAGGCTGTCTTGCCCGGCCGATTTCCGCTACAATCCAGCGATATGGGTATTGGCATGACACTCGTCGAGAAGGGGTTGATCTCACCCAAGCAGCTTGAAATCGCGCTCGCTGAGAAGGTCGCAAGCGGCGAACGCCTCGACCGCGTGCTGCTCCAAAAAGGGTTCGTCACCCGAGACCAGGTGCTCGCGGTGATGGGTGAGCAGTTCCACATGCAGGTGGTCGATCTTGCGACGGTCGAGGTCGAGCCGAAGGTGCTCCAAAAACTCCCCTCCAAGCTGGTCTATCGGCAGAGTTGCGTCCCGATCTCGCAAGATGCCAACCGCCTGATCGTCGCCACCAGCGACCCGTTCGGGCTCGACACGCTCGATGAACTCCGCCTCGTTGCGGGGTGCGCGATTGACCTTGTCCTCGCCGATGAAGACGACCTCCGCAAGTTTATCCGCACGCACTACGGCGTCGGCAGCGACACGCTCGACCAGATGTCAGCCGATGCCGGGGGTGACGCGAGCGGAGCCGTGGATGTCGCCGCTGCTGGCGAGCTCGAACAGGCCCAGGAAGCCTCGGTCATCAAGCTCGTCAACGACCTGCTCATCGAGGCGGTCAACGAACGCGCGACCGATGTCCACATCGAGCCCTACGAGCACGAACTGATCGTCCGCTACCGCATCGACGGCATTCTCCAGCGGGCCAATGTCTCTTCGAGCATCCACCGATTCGGGGCCGCCATCATCAGCCGAATCAAGATCATGGCCAACCTCAACATCGCCGAGAAGCGGCTGCCCCAGGACGGCCGGATCACCTTCCGATACCGGGTCGAGCACGGTGGCGTGCAGGAGTATGATCTCCGCATCAGTGTCATCCCCATGCTCTTTGGCGAGGGTGTCGTGCTGCGGCTGCTCAACAAGTCCGCCGTCCTCATGAGCCTCAATGATCTTGGGATGCCCGACAACATCCTCGACCGCTGGGACACGATGATCAACCGCCCTCACGGCATACTGCTTGTCACCGGGCCGACCGGGTCTGGTAAATCGACAACCCTGTATGGCTCGCTCAACCGCATCGTCAGCGACGATATCAAGGTCATCACCGTCGAAGACCCCGTCGAATATCATGTCAGCGGTGTCAACCAGATTCAGGTCCACACCAAGGTCGGGCTCACCTTTGCAACAGGCCTCCGCTCGATCCTCCGTCACGCCCCCGATGTCGTGATGATCGGTGAAATCCGCGATAAGGAAACAGCCGAGACTGCCGTCCAGGCATCGCTCACCGGGCACCTCGTGTTCTCGACCCTGCACACCAACGATGCTGCGGGCGCGACGACCCGCCTGCTCGATATGGGTGTCGAGCCGTTCCTTGTCTCCTCGTCGGTCGAGGGCATCCTTGCGCAGAGGCTCGTCCGCCGCGTGTGCAGCGAGTGCGGCACAGTTTATCACCCCGACAGCGCCGACCTGCCCAAAGACTTCAATCTTGCCACCAAGGCCACGCTCACCTCTGGCACAGGGTGCCGCGCCTGCCGCAATACTGGCTACCGAGGTCGGCTCGGGCTCTATGAACTGCTCACGATCACAGACAATCTGCGAGAGATGATTATGGATCGCGTCAACGCACCGCGCATCGCTGCTGCTGCTATGCAATCGGGCGATCTCTACACGCTCAAAGAGGATGGCTACGCCAAGGCCCTCGCCGGGCAGACAACCATCACCGAAGTCATGCGGGCGTTGTCTGTCTGACGGTGACTCGCCTGTCTCTACTGCGGGATATCCGCAAGCGTCTCCACCGCATCATCAAGGTCCCCTGCCTCCATCACGATGGTCAGCGTCGTGCGATCCACAATAGTCACAAACCGCATCGAGAGCGTCCGGTCCCCCGCTGCCGGGGGGCGGTTCTCTCTGATGAGCGCAAGTGTCGCTGTCGCGCGGCCGACTTCGTCTCGACCCCAGACCAGCCGCTGCCCAAAGATCGTCCGCAGGTTCCCCGCGATACCCCGTGCGGACGCACCGCGAGCGAGCGGCAAACCCACCACAATATTCTCAGGTGATGACAACGCCGACCAGACCCACACCCGCCCCTCAAAGCCAGTGACAATCGACCGCACCGCTCCCACGCGCCGACCCCCCCACGCTTCCAGGCGTTCGCGGGTCGAGATGGCCTCGCTCGCAGGATCGAGCCCGAGCACCAGGTCAGCAAGCGAATACAGCACCCCCTCCCACTGCTCACCAAAGTCAATCTCAAGCGGGTGTGGCGGCTCGGGGTCGCCGCGGTTGGCCGCTCGCTGTGCCCTGGCAATCGGCTGCGCCCGCCACCGCCCCGGCTGCTGCGCTCGAGACTCGGTAAACAGCACAAGCGTGAGAACGCCCGTGTCGTCATGGTCGGCATAGACACCGCTCAGGCGCGCACGCCGGGCGTTGTCGATCATCAACGCATCAAGTACACGCCCACGCGAAGACCTGCTAAACGGCTGAGGCGAAGCCGTGCGGAAGGCGTTGCAATCAAGCGAGAGATCAAACGCAACCGACTGCGCAAGCAACGGCGACACTTCCCTCTGCACCTCGGGCCAGAATCCATCCTCATCCCGGACCTGTACCGTCCACGCCCGATCGGCTGTTCCGTCCTGACTCGACACAAGAGCATCGAACAACTGATCCCACTCTGCATGAGGGGTGGGCTCTACCCATGCGAGCACCCTCGCTGCGATCGTGAGCAGTTCAACCCCGATCTCATGCTGCGCACCGGGGATGGTCAGCACGCAGACGGCCTGCCCTGCAAGACCCTCCTCCCCCGGTCGGTCCTCCGCTTGCTGGTCTTGAGCGCTCACAGACGCACTCAGAACACAAGAAAGGGCGAGCACAGCAGTTGCTGCGCTCGCCCGGAATGGCTGTCTTCGGGTTTGGGTTGCGTGCCTCATAGAGACAAGGGTATCAGGTCTATCGCAGGGACCGGGGTTCGGTCGTAATGAACTCATCAAACCCGCCCGCAGAGGTCACAGCCGTGACCGCAGCGACAAAGTCTGCGACCGGATCAACAGAGAACGACCTCCGGGCTGCATGGACTATCACCATCGGCTGCTCGGAGAGATCCCCAAACCCAAGGTTTATCTCACCGCTTGCGATCGCCGCAGCCCCGACCCCCGCCGCGACCAGAGGCACCGCTATCGAAGCAACACCCATCGAGCCGCCCGCCTGCACCCACAGGCTCCGATCAGCAAACGCCGTCGTCACCAGGTCATCGTTGCGCCACCGGGTGATCTTCATCGTCGGAGCCGCGTCCGCGACCAGGTCGTTATAGAGCGGCAGGATCATGCCCGGGTCGCGCTGGCCGTGGTCATTGGGCGAACGGACGAGGTTTGACAAGCCGGACCCGATGAGCGTGAGGAACGGGTACCCACCCCGGATCGTCCGTGGTGTATCGACAAACGCGATGCTGGTCGCCCCCTTGCCGTGCTCACGAAACATCGCCGCAAAGCGCGGGTTCGCAGTCAGCCCCTCGTCACCCTCGCCCAGCGTCTGGCGCGCGGCGGCCACCGCAGCCTGGGGCGTAAGACCAGCGATGAACCAGTCCTCGGTAAAGGCAAATGTCAGCTCCAGTGGGACAGGCACGCCCGGGAAGCGGAGCGTGATGAGGTCGGCACCCGACGAATCACTCCACGAGTCAAGGTAGATGTACTTGGAAACCTCCTCGGCCTCATCTTCAAGAAGGTCGTTGGCAAAGCCCGAGAGCTTGTGCATCGCGCCAGAGAATGCCTCCTGGTCATCGACGGTCATCATGGCGACCGCCGAGAGCAGCGACCCACCCCCCGTCGAGTCCGAGTTATAGAACGCAAAGGTGCCGCCGAGAACCTGGAAGACATCCTCGATAAGGTCCACACCGGTCATGTCCTCAAACTCATCGAGCGCGTCATTTACAGGCAGGCCCTGCTCTACCATCTGGTCGAGGGCGTGCTCGATCGAGTCAAAGCTGGCCTTACCGATCGTCACGCCAAAGGCATCAGCGGGGATCGCGTTGAGTTCCCCCATGGTCAACGGCTCGGTCGGCAGTGAGAGAGCCTCGGCACGCCTGGCAGCATCACGAATCACATACCGCTGCACCGACATGTGCGGCGTCGCGCCCGCCTGATAGTCCACCCGCAGGGCATCCTCGCCGAGCAGCCCCATCTCTTCGAGCCCGTCTGTAATCTCTCCAAGCTGCGGCACATCGTTCCCCGCCATGTTGGTGATGATCCGGGCTGCGGGGGTGAGTGCAGAGAAATCAACCGATGCGCTGACAAAGCTCTCGAAACCCGGCACATCGATCAGTTTGGGCACTGCGCTGAACACCGCATCAGAGTCATTGATCGTCCCGATGACGATCTCATACCGCCAGCCGGTGTCGGCGTGCCGGGGGCCAAAGCTCAAGAGCCCAAAGGGCAGCATCATCTCGCTCATCCCCTCGAACCGCTCGCTCTCTTCCAGCGGAATGTCAACACCTTGCTCTTCTGCGATCATGCCCACGATCGCAAGGATGGTCTCGCGGAGTTCCTCGACCTCGCCCTCGTTGGCGCACTCGACACTCGCGAGGAAGCCATAGCCAAAGAAACCGCCCGTTGGGTTCTCGCCGTCATAGAGGAGAGCCACACGGGCCGGCTTGGCGATGGTGTTCAGGAAGAGCTGGATGAGCCCGGCAACCTCGGGCGGCATGTCGTCGATCTCAGACGGCAGCTCGCCGACCCGGGACGGGAGCATCGAAAGAGCGCCCAAGAGCCCCAGGTCGAGGTCATCGACGAAAAAGCTCGAAAGCCCCTCATGCTCGAAGGTCAGGAACGGCTGGGTGGTCTCCTGGGCAAATATCGGTGAAGCCAACCCGGCAACAGCAACAGCCAAGGCAGCACGCGTAAAGATGGAATGGTTCATTGGTCCTCCTCTATATCGAGAATGTGGGTATCTGTTGTGTCAGGACTGTATTCGGAACCCAGCCCCTGAAGGTGGCACGGCTCTCCGAACCGTGTGGGTTGTATCAGGATGGTATTCGGAACCTTGCCCCCAGGCTTTCGCAGGCAGCCCAACCGGATACCATCACACGGTGGGCACTCCTGAACGCATCCTGCTGATCCGACCGAGCGCCCTGGGCGATGTCTGCCGGAGCGTCCCCGTGCTCGTCAGCCTCAAACGAGCCTACCCCAAAGCTCGGATCGACTGGCTCATTCAGGAGGGCTTCGAGGACGCGATCCGAGCCCACCCCGACCTGAGTGAGGTCCTCCCCTTCCCCCGAAAGCCACTCGGGGAGGCGTTGCGAAGGGGTCGGGTCAGCGTGCTCCGGCAGTGGCTTGGACATCTTCGCAGCCACAACTACGACATGGTGATCGATGCCCAGGGGCTCTTCCGCTCCGGCTTCTTTGCATGGGCAAGTGGGGCAAAGCACCGGATCGGGCACGCCTCGGCCCGCGAACTGGCGTGGCTCTTCTATACAGACCGCGAGCGGGGAGCACAAGAAAGGCACACCGTCGATCAGATGCTCGCCCTGGTGGCGACCGCTGGGGCTCAACCTGTCGTGGACATGACCCTCTACGCCCCGCCACCAGACCGCGATGCTCTGGATAGCGACGACCGATTCAGCAGCATGCATAGCGAGCGGTACGCTGTCATCGCCCCGACCAGCCGATGGCCGGGCAAGCAGTGGCCCGCGGAACGATTTGAAAGTCTGGTCGATCGCCTGCTCGCAGAGGGCATGATCGACAGGGTCGCGATCGTTGGCAGCCCCGGCGAACGCGACCAGTGCATCCCCCTGCTCGAACGGGCAGCCCGCGATCCGCGTGTCGTTGATCTTGTCGGCAAAACCTCGATCGGGCTGCTCATGGCACTCATCGAACGCAGCGCCCTCGTCGTTGCCAACGATTCGGCAGCCCTGCACATGGCGGTTGGCTTTGCTCGCCCGATCGTCGCCCTCTTCGGTCCGACTCGGGTGGAGTTGGTCGGGCCTTACGGACACGAACGGGATGTTCTCCAGCACATCACCCCCAAAGACACACTCAGCCACAAAGACGACCGCGCAGGACAAACCCTCATGAGACGGATCACAGTGGATGAAGTGGTCGAGGCGTGCTGTAATCGGCTCAACATGCAGCAATAAAATACTGGTGCTGACTGGCTGGCTCACCCTCGTGTCAAAAGGCTGACCGGGCTGATTCGCCATGTCGAGATGCCCGCTATCACGCACGACTTCCTCAGCCAAAGCCGTGAACCGGCGATCCCCTCACCGCGCGGGTATCATCTGGCCCTCAACTGTCCCTCAGTTGAGTTTCTACCATCGAGAGCAGAGTAAACCCCTGCCTGTATATGGACGAATCATCATGACCCACATCATCGCTGAACCGTGCATCGGAACCAAAGATATTTCGTGTGTCGATGTGTGCCCGGTGGACTGCATCCACCCGACCAAGGACGACCCGGACTTTGAGACCGCCGAGATGCTCTATATCGACCCGGATACCTGCATCGACTGCGGCCTGTGCGTGGACGAGTGCCCGGTCAAGGCGATCTTTCCGGAAGAAGACCTGCCCGAAGAGTGGAGCAAGTACACACAACTCAATATCGACTACTACAACCAGTAGGATGGCCGGCTGTCAGTGCTCGCCGCGCACCTGCCTGAGCACAATCGGCTCGACGGGGATGTTGCTGAGTACATCGTCGCCCTCGCCTTCCTGGTCATAGGTCTCGACCGCAGCGATAGCATCGACGACATCCATGCCCTGCCCAACCCGGCCAAAGACCGCGTAGCCAGCACCGCCCGAGACCTCCCGCCCGATATCAAGGCGTTCGTTGTCTGCAAGATTGATGTACCACTGGCGGGTGGCGCTGTCGGGATCGGTCTCTCTCGCCATGCCGATCGAACCCCGTGAGTTTTTCAGGCCATTCTGCCATTCGTTGATGATGGGATCGTCGCCGGGGAGTTCGACAAGGTCTGGCGTGTGCCCACCGCCCTGGATGACAAACCCCGGCACAACGCGGTGAAAGATAGTCCCGTCGTAGTCGCCCCGAGTGGCATAGTGGAGGAAGTTCGCCACACTGACCGGAGCATGGATAGGGTCGAGTTCGACGACGATCTCGCCGAGCGTGGTGTCGAGGGTGACATAGACCCGGTCGAGTCGGTGGTCGGGGGTCTGCTGGGTTGCAGCACACCCCGCGAGCACGATCGAGCAAGCAATACACGCGATGATTCTGAGCATGAGGGCCTCCATGGTGTGAGTGTAGAGCATTGTGTTCTCGTAAGTGCTGTCCATGCTTCCCGGACACCGATGGGAGGTAACACACGGTACCATCATGCATCATGAACCCCACGGCAACACCCCCACCACTCGGCATCCTCGGCTTCGGGCACTTTGGTCGAGCGCTGGGCGATCTTGCGCAAGCCGCTGGCCTCCAATGGTTTGCATCCGATCCAGCAGCCGACATCCCGACCAAGCACCGTGTCGATGATCCCCGTCAGCTCGCTGCCCGGTGCCGGGTGATTCTGCTGTGCGTGCCTGTCCCAGCGATCGAGGCTGTGCTCAGAGACCTGCGCCCGGTGCTCACCGCTGACCACCTCATCCTCGATGTCGGCAGCGTCAAGGTCTGGCCGAGCGAGGTCATGGGGCGGGTGCTGGGGCAAGAGGTTCCCTGGTGCGCAACCCACCCACTCTTCGGCCCGGTCAGCCTCTCGAGAGGTGAACTTCCTCTGCGGGTCGTGGTTTGCCCAAACGAGCAGCACTCAGAGGCTACCCGCCGTGCTCAAGAGTTCTTCGAATCGCTCGGGTGCGAAGTGACCCACCTGGACGCCGACACCCACGACCGCCACATGGCAGAGACCCACGCCCTGGCGTTCTTTGTCGCCAAAGCGATGCTCGATATCGAGGCCGGGCACGACAGCGAGATCATCACCCCCAGCTTCCGGGCGATGGCTCGGACCGTTGACACAGTTCGCGGCGATGCGGGGCATCTTTTTAGCCTCATCCAGCTCGGCAACCCTCACGCCGCACAGGCAAGACAGCACCTCCTCAACGCGCTGCACGCGATCGACGCCGAACTCCGCGAAGCCTATGAAACTGGCTCCGATTCTGGCGTACACGGGATCAAACCACCGGACAATACAGTATAAAAAGAGGATGAGTGTCTCCTGCCAGCATCTCTGGATACCCACGCGAATCGACCGACTCGCGTTGACGGCTGGTGACGGTCCCACTCCCGGACAGATGCTCTCGGGAGAGACCCAAGATCACAACATAATCGGACTCTGTTGTCCGACAAAAAACTGTGTTCAATCCGCATTCAAGATATCTGTGGCTGGTATACTTCAGGAGTTCGATATGCTCTTTGTGAAGCGAGCATCCTCGCTGCCAGAGATTGAAAACGGAAGGAGGCTCGCGCACGCCCCATCGTGCGCGAGATCGAAACGGTCTCATCCACCGAACTCGAGGCGTACCACACGCACCGATCAGGCGGCTCTCAGACAACTCTGACTCGTGAGATGTAAAACGGTCACAGCCTGAGATATCCGGACGGTTTGTCCAATGAGAGGATCGTCGGTATGGAAAACGGTCAGGTAACCAACGGGCATGATGTCGAGGGCTCCTCTGAGCCCAAAACCATCCACAATGCAATCGTTGAGATCGTCAGCGATTCGGGCGAAGGTGCTCAGAAAGCTGGGCAGAGCTTTGCAACCATCGGAGCCAAGTCTGGCAATGGTGTGTGGACCGTCGAGATCATCCCGGCAGAGATCAAGCCGCCCGCTCGATCTCGGGCTGGGGCCAGTGGCATCAGAATCCGCCTGGGCTCTGAGCAGATCACAAATATGGGTGACACCGCCGATATTGTTGTCGCGTTTAACGAGCAGGTGCTCTATGGGCGGATCATCAACGATGCCCTCCGAGAGGGCACAGTTGTCCTGCTCGAAAACAAATGGGCAAGCGACCCCGACGAACAGATCCGCGATATGTACACCACAGCGGTCAAGGACTTCCGCGCCCGTGGACTCATCGTCCACGAACTGGCAATGCACGAGGCGTGCCTTGAATACACTCCCAAGCCCCAGCTTGGGAAGAATATGTTTGTGCTGGGCATGCTCTGCTGGATCTATCAGCTCAACCCAGACCTTGCGCTCCGCGAGATCGCAGCAGTCTTTGCCAAGAAAAGCGCCGCTGTCATCGAATCAAACCAGAAACTCTTCCACGGCGGGGTCAAGTTTGCCAGAGAGAACCTGACCTATTGCTACACCATCCCGACGATGAAGACCGAGCAGGACTTGATCGTCACCAACGGCAATCAGGCGGTAGGGCTTGGGGTGATGGCTTCAGGTATGGAAATGGTCTCGATGTACCCGATTACACCGGCAACCAGCGCAACACACTATCTCGCAGGAGTCTATCAAAAGGTCGGCGGATTCATCCACCAGGCCGAGGACGAGATCGCCGCGATCGGCTTTGCGATCGGGGCGTCCTATGCTGGAAAGACCGCCTGTACCATCACCTCAGGCCCTGGCTTGGCACTCAAGACAGAGTTCATCGGGCTCGCGGTGATGTCCGAGGTCCCGCTGGTGATTGTCGATGTCCAACGCGGTGGCCCGGCGACGGGACTGCCAACCAAGGTCGAGCAGGGTGACCTGTTCGCAGCACTCTATGCCTCTCCGGGTGATGCGCCCAAGGTCGTGATGGCAGCCGCCACGATCGAAGAATGCTTCCACATGATTATCACCGCCCGGAAGCTGGCCGAGATGTTCCGTACGCCAGTTATCGTGCTGACGGATGCAAACCTCGCAACGGGGCAAACTGCCTACCCGCGTCCAAAGGCGACCGAGGAATGGATGGCCCCCCCGATCGATCAGTCGCCGTGGCCTGAGGGGCTCGCACCATATGAATGGGACAAGAAAACGGGTCTTTCCCGTCGTCCGATCCCCGGGCAACGCGGGGGTGAGTATGTCCTCACGGGTCTCGCGCACACCAAGCTGAGCCATGTCGCCTACGACCCCACCGTCAACCAGATGAGCACCGAGATGCGTAGCCGAAAGATCGCCTCGCTCGCCCAGACGCTCCGCCCCCCGACGATCCACGGCGACGACGAGGGCGACCTGCTGCTCGTGGGCTGGGGCTCGACGATCGGGTCGATCGAGGAGGCTGTCGATCGGGCCCGTGCCGATGGGTACAAGGTCTCATCGCTCCACCTGCGGTTTATTGCACCGATGGAGCCGGGGCTCAAGAAGATGTTCGAGCGGTTCAAAAGGGTAATGACGATCGAGCTGAACTACTCCGACCCGCAGGGGGGGTTCTCGGGCGATCCCGAGACCGCCCGCCGAGCCCAACTCGCCCAGCACCTGCGGGCGCAGACGCTCCACGATGTGGGGTACTGGTCTATCACGCCTGGGCAACCGTTGCAACCCAATCAGATCTGCCAGGTCATCGCAAAAACACTCGAGGAGATGGGTCTCGCACAGCGCGGGGCCGAGGTCGCCCACGCCTGAACCGTTCACTATTGAACCGCTCGCGGCTGAGCCCACACGAAGTCAAGATGGAGCACACGCATGTTCGGACTCAAAACAGATTGGTCTCTTGATGTCCTGCCCCGGTACTTCTCGCTTGAGGATTATCAGGGCGGTATGGCCCGGTGGTGCCCGGGGTGCGGCGATCACGGTGTCCTGACAGCGGTGCAACGCATCTGCCGCGATGCACAGCTGCTACCCGAACAAACAGTATGTGTCTCGGGCATCGGGTGTTCGAGCCGATTCCCCCACTACATGAAGACCTACGGCTTCCACGGCCTGCACGGACGGGCACTCCCGGTGGCGTGCGGTGTCAAGAGCCGCCGACCCGACCTGCACATCTGGGTAGCAACCGGCGATGGCGACTGCTGCTCGATTGGCGCGGGGCACTGGGTCCATGCCATCCGCTACAACATGAACATGGTCGTGATGCTCTTTGATAACAATGTCTATGGCCTGACCAAAAACCAGACCTCACCAACAAGCCAGCCGGGGCTCAAGACCAACACCCACCCACGCGGAGCCTTCCTGCCGCCACTCAACCCCTCGCTGACAACACTGAGCATTGCGAATGTTTCTTTCGTCGCGCAGACGGTGGATTGGAACCCGCCACATGTCTACGCGACCCTGAAACTGGCGTTCGAGCACCCGGGACTCAGCTTTGTACGGATCTTTCAGCGGTGCCCGGTCTTTACACCTCTGGTGTTTGAGGATGCCCAGAGCGATCCATCGCTGGTGATGCTGCTCGAAGACGAAAACGGTGTCACAGCAGACGCAGCCGGAATCAAGATGTACAAGAACCGAGTCGCGCACGACCCGAGTGATATCGACAAGGCACGCGAGATTGTCAGCCGCGAGGATGTACTGCCGATCGGGCTGTTCTTTGCCGATCCGAATCGCCCCCGCTACGAAATGATGAGCAGCGTCGGGGCGGACACCACCATCGAAGAGAAACTCGAAACCTTTGACAAGGAGCTGGATCGCTTTGCGATCTGAGTTGTGAGCGATGGAACAAACCCAAGTGACTGATCCGCGTTCTGGTCTCTCTGAGCATACTGGCAAGCCTGGCGACTCGATGCCGGGGCAGGGGGACGCACACACCAGCAGGAGTACACTTCCCACGCGTCTGTCGGTGCCCGAAATTTCACAGGAACACGCGGGGGAGTTGCTCACCGAGATCAGGCGGTTCTGCCTGAGTGAACCAGACGCGGGGGCATCGCTCACCAGGCCCGATCAGCGCTGGCTGCCCGCAGCCCTCTATCCATACCGCAACCAGCAGGCAATCCGACAGGACTACCCGCTCTTTCTGTCGCGCAATGACGACGGCTCACCGTCATGCCTTTCCATCATGGACCTGCTCTTCAACACAGTCGCGGACTTTGCGCCCGAGGCTGACGCTGCCAAGGTGCTCAAGGACAACCTCGCAAGACTCGAAGTCGAGCTCCGATCGCAGCTGACAAACCAGGACTCGGACCCTGTCGATGCAACCCCAGCAGTGCAGTCGGCCTGTGATGCCTTAGAAAGCACACTCGCGCTCAAAGACGAGACCGCAGCCCAGCTGCACGATGACCTAGCAAAGCTCATCAAAACCCTCCCCGCCGGCGGAACATTCCTACCAATGACCGAGCACACGGCGTTGCAGATCTATCTCTACGCCGCCGAGGCCGAGGCTGCCCACCGGGATGACGAACTGCACAAAGAAATCGCCTCACTCCGCAGCCGATTGCGCAACATCTTGGCAACTGAACACGCCAGGGGCGAGCAAGGCCGCGATGCCTCGACGCTCGCAGAGAGCGTGAGTGACGCAGCGAACTCGCAGTTTGATGCTGCCGCCCTCTCGCGTGTACTCGGTAGTGTCGAGCAGGGCATCGCGACCAACCCCGATCGTCTCAAGCGCATCGAACGCACTGTCAGCACCTTTGACCGTTTCCTTGCCGACCCGAACGCATCAGTTCTACAGATCATCAGCCGTGAGTCTCCGCCTCTGTGCGCCAAGCGTGACACGGTGCAGTGGACCACCACCAAAGCCGACCCATGCGTCGAAGCCGAGGCCGTCTTTGAACGACTCGCCCACGACCGCGCCGACCTCTTCACCGCGATCCGCACCGCCAAGCTCGAACTCGACAACGCCTACGACCCGATCCGACACGACACACTCGTCCTCTCGCTCGACTGGCGTTCGTTCTCTCAAGCCGAGTTGCTGCTTGTCCCCCCGGTGCTCGCGATAGAAGACCCCGAGCAGATCGCTGGCTCTGGGATGCTCTCGCTCTCTCGGCTGCTTCTTTCGGGCAGGCCCGTGGGCGTTCTGATCAATGTCGCTGCTGCCGGTGATCCCGGGGCATCGGGCGAGGAACTCTTCACCCGGTATCGGCTCGAACTCGCCTACCTCGGCATCGGGCACCGCGAAGCACTCGTCAATCAAACAACCGCCGCTCGCCCAACCCACCTGCTCGAGAGTTTCAGGCTCGGGCTCGGCGCGATGCACGCCTCACTCCATGTCGTTGCCTCGGGGCTCACCGCTTCGGCAGACGAACCCGCGCTTGGAGCGTGGCTCCACGGCGGGGCAGCCCTCGAAGGCCGCGCGCACCCGCTCTTCCACTACGACCCAGAAGCCGGCGAGACCTGGGCACGACGGCTGGATTTCTCGGTCAACCCATCAGCCGAGGACGACTGGCCGGCCTGCGAGATCCTCTGCCTCGATAACGCGGGCACGCAAACCCCGATCGCCTCCCACTTCACATTTGCCGACTTTGCGTTGCTCGAAGCGCCATATCACGGTGAGTACCGCCTCATCCCCGACGGCCTTGAGTCCGAGTCGTTCGTCGATGCAGCCGAGTATCTACAACTCGATGCCGAAACAAGCTGCGAGATGATCCCGTTCGTCTGGGCAACCGATGCCAACGGCATCATGCACCGACTGGCATTCACCAGGCAGTTGGGGTTTGCCTGCCGCGATCGTCTTAATTATTGGCACACGCTCCAAGAACTCTCCGGCGTGCGGAATGAATATGTCCTCGAAGCGGTGCAGAACGAACGCGAACGCCTCGAAGCCGAGTTTGCCTCCCAGCGAGAGAAACTCATCGCCGAGCACACCAAGGAGATCGAACGCGTCCGCACCGAGGCTGCGGGTGAAGCACTGCGTCGCCTCGCCGAGGGGCTGGTCAACGCCGACCTCGCCTCGCTTGCGTCGGGAACTGCATCGGGGACATTGCCACCAGCATCCTCGGTTGCTCCTGTACCCGCCGCACCGTCCGAATCAGAGACGCTTGCAGTTCCGACCGCGCCCGAACCCGAGGCTGAGGACGAGGACGAGGGCTATGACGAGCCCTATATCGACACGCCACTCTGCACAACATGCAACGACTGCATGGCGATCAACGCGCAAGTCTTCGTCTATAACGCCAACAAGCAAGCAGTGATCGGCGACGCAACAGCAGGCACTTTCGAGCAGATCGTCTCCGCAGCGGAAGCATGCCCCGCCCGGTGCATCCATCCCGGCAAGCCGCTCAACCCCAACGAACCCGGCCTCGACGAACTCATCGAGCGGGCCAAGCCCTTCAACTAACCCCGGAGGCGCTGTGGGCACGATCCTGACTGCCATCCTGATCATGACGGGGCTCGGTGCCTTTTTCGGCATCGGGATCGCCATCGCCAGCAAATATCTCAAGGTTGAGGAAGACCCGAGGATCGATATCGTCGAGGGGCTGCTCCCCGGGTCCAACTGCGGCGCCTGTGGCCAACCGGGCTGCCGGGCGTTTGCGGAGGAACTCATCGAGGGCCGATGCACGCCCAGCGGCTGCACCGTCGGCAGCCCCGAAAGCATCGACAAGGTCGCTGACTTTCTCGGGGTTGATGCGGGCGAAGCCGAGAAGCGCGTCGCCCGGCTCCACTGCGCCGGCGGACTCGGTCAGGCGAGACAGATCGCCGAGTACGAGGGCTATGGCAGTTGCGGTGCAGCCCACCTCGTCGGGGGCGGGGGCAAGGGCTGCGGCTGGGGCTGCCTGGGGCTTGCCGACTGCGAGGTCGCGTGCGATTTCGACGCGATCAAGATGAACGGCCAACGGCTGCCGGTCGTCGATCCCGACCTCTGCACTGCCTGCAACGACTGCGTGGAAGCGTGCCCACGAGACCTCTTCGAGCTCATGCCCATCGGGCACAATCTGATCGTGCAGTGCAAGATTCCTCTCGAAGGCGAGGAGGCGGTCGCTTTGTGCTCGGTCGCCTGCGACGGGTGCAGCCGATGCGCCCAGGATGCTGCTGAGGGTTTGATCCGCATGGAGAACAACCTGCCTGTGGTTGACTATTCGGCTGGTGGACCAGCAGCACCCGACGCGACATTCCGCTGCCCGACCGGGGCGATCAAGTGGATCGAGGACGGCCAGTTCAAGACCGCACGGCTCGTGCAGTTGACCAGCAGCAGCCTCGGAAGGGAAGGTAACCGTGAGTAGTTTCGCCTCCGAATCGCTGCGCATGCTCCGCCGCATCATCCGTGGCAAGGCAACCCCCGCGCCCCACGCCGGCACGCCTCGCGTCCTCGACGGCATCTCGGCCGTTGCCGCGCTGGAAGCCCGGCTCTGCGATGCTGCGGGGCTCGGAGCGAGTTCCCCCGCAGCCCTTGCTGCGCGCGTGTGGAACAGCCACCAAGCCGATCTCGCCCTCAACGCGCTGAATGCCCCGATCACGGGGATCGACGCCGACAGCCCGCGGACCGCCTTGGCAGCCGCGATGGGCGTGGCGATGTCGGGCAGGCGGGCGACGGTCTTTCTCTCCGGCCCCGATCTCCTGCAATGCCGCGACTTGCTTGCCGAGGCAGCCGGGCACCATCTCCCGCTCGTCATCCACGCCGTCTTGCGGGCCGGCACCGGACACGCCCAGGCGATTGGCACCGGGCACGAAGCGTACCACGCGCTCGACGGGCTGCCGATCCTGCGATACTGCGCGACCAATGTCCAAGAGGCGGTCGATCTGGCGATCATCGCAAGACGAGCCTCCGAGCTTGCGCTGGTCCCAGCCGTCATCGCGATGGACGCCGAGCAGACGGCCCTTGCGGTGCAGAGCGTCACGATCCCCGATGACGAACTCCTCCGAACCTCCCTCGGCTCGCCGACCGATGTGCTCGCGCCGGCAACTGCCGCCCAACGGCTGCTCTTTGGCGAGACTCGCCGTCGCGTCCCGCCGCTCTACGACCTTGAACGCCCAGCCGCCCTGGGCACGCTCCAGGGGCCCGAGGCGTGGGCGCTCGGCGCAGCAGCCGGGCGGGCCTTCTTTGACGGGGACATCGAACGCATCCTCGCCGAGAGCGCCGAGGCATACGCCACCCAGACCGCCCGTCGGCACGAACCGATCCGCACGCACCGCACCGACGAGGCGACCATCGTGCTCGTCGCGCAAGGGTCGATGGTCGAGATTGCCGAGTCTGTCGCCGATTGGGCCCGCGCCAACGAGCAGCGCAAAGTCGGCGTCATCGGTGTCCGCCGCGCGTGGCCCCTCGATGGTGCCTCGCTTGCCGGGGCGTGCAAGGGGGCCGAGGTTGTCTGCGTGCTCGAACGCATCGCCTGTTCGCCACAAGACGACGGCCCGCTGATGCGTCAGGTCCGGATGGTGCTCGACCGCTGCCGCGAGAACGCCCAGCACGGCACACACACCCACCCCGGTCTGCCTGCCCTTGCCCCAAACGCCACCCCCCGGCTCATCGGCGCAGCGGCCGGCCTCGGCGGGCTGCCGGTCAATGCGGCCGACCTGCTGCTGCTTGTGCGAGAGCTTGCCTCGCCTGCACGCTCTTTCCACTATGTCGGCCTCGATTTCGTGCGCAGTGCGAGCACCTTCCCCAAGCACCAGGCGCTGATGGACGCAATCCGCCGCGACTTCCCCGACGCAGCGACCCTCGGCCTGCGAGACCGGGAGACCCCGACAGCCCCCTCACTCCAGGAGCTCACCACCATCGCCGTGCTCAGGCCCGCCGGCCGATCGCATGAATCCTTCGTCGGCCAGCTCGCCTCGCTTGCCCACACCGCACTCGGCGGCTCGGTACGCTCGCGGCCGGGGATCAGTTGGCAACGGGTCGAACAGACACTCACCGACCGCGTCAGCTTCTCGACTTCTGCGATGGCAGACCCGGGCGATGATGTCGCACTCGATATCGCGGTGCTTGCCGATGCGGGTGCCTCGCTGCCGGCGGCGCTGCGCGAAGATGCCGCCCTCGTCATGCTCGCCCCCGCTGCCGAGGCCCTCTCGCAGCGTGCTGCCGGGCGCACGCTCTGGGTGGTGGAGTATGAAACCGACAATGCCGCGGAGCAATACGAATCGCTCCTCGGCGGCTCGCTCCGTGTGCTGCTCAAAAAAGCCGATGCGGAAATCCCGAGCGCCTCGAAGATGACCACTCTGCGGGGCGAGATGCTCACCGGCAACCCCGACACCCCCGACCGCGAGGCGCTGCTTGCAGCGTTTACCGCCGGGTATGAGCTCGTGCGCATGTATGAGGCTGCCGGTTCGGGGGCTGGAAAGCCCCCGCCTCTGTTGGATTCGGACTCGGAGGCTGGAAAGCCCCCGCCTCTGTCGAGTGCTGCCCTCCCGCGGGAGGTGGCCGACATGCCTCGGGGCGAGGGGCTCTCGAGCCTGGCCCGTTTCTGGGACCACGCCGGGGTGTTCTATAAGACGGGCACCACCAGCGAACTCGTCGCCGAGCCGGGGATGGCGATGGGCTCCACGCCCGCCCTCTCCTCGGTCTTCCGCGATGCGGGGCGCACGAGCCCCTCGCTGCCTCTCTTCGTCCCTGCCGAGTGCGATGGCTCACCCGATCTCTGGACGACCTGCCCCGATGGCTCCGTCGCCCCGCTGGCGATCACC
>JAJRZG010000093.1 GCA_024275365.1 Planctomycetota bacterium
CCTCAAGCCCCCCTTCTCCCGGGCCGATAAGCCCTGTGTGTCAGCCTCAAGTTCCATCAGCCCCCTCCAGCCCAAGTCGCTGCAGCAGCGGGTGCTCCGGCTCTGCATCCCCATGCTTGCTGTTCTTGCCATCGGCACCCTCGGCTTCATGTGGACCGATGACTGGCCCTTCGAGCGGGCCCTCTACTTCACCATCATCACCATCACCACCGTCGGCTATGGTGACGAGAACCTCTCCGTCGCGGGGCACCGCTTCACACTCGTCGTCATCATCATCGGCATCGGTACCTTTACCTATGCCCTGGGCCAACTCGTCCAACTCGTCGTCGAACGCCAACTCGACTGGGAACGAATCATGCACCGCAAAGCACTCGCACTCTCCGACCACTTCATCGTCGTCGGCTTCGGCCAGATCGGCCAAACCGTCTGCGAAAGCCTCCATCGAGAGTCCATCCCTTTCGTCGTCCTCGACCGTGACAGCACACTCATCGAAAGAGCGGCCCACCACGGCTATATCGCCATCGCCGACGACGCGACACACGACGAGGTTCTCGAAAGCTGTAACATCCACCGCGCCCGTGGCGTCGCCTGCCTGACCACCTCTGATGCCAACAACATCGTCATTACCCTGAGCGCCCGCGCCCTCTGCCCCGACATCTTCATCATCAGCCGGGCCGAGGACCTCGACGCGGCTGGCAAGCTCAAGCACGCCGGGGCCACCCGCGTCATCTCGCCGCTGCACAACGGCGCGATTGCTGTCACCAACACCATCCTCCGCCCTCATGCGATCGACTTTCTCGACCAGAATGCCGAGTCCACGCAGGGGCTCGAGTTCTCCCGTCTCACCGTCCGATCCGGCTCACCCCTCGACGGCTCGGCTCTTGCTGCCAACCCCATCTGCTCCGAATCACCACTCGTCATCGTCGCCGTGCAGCACGCCGACGGCTCGACCGAGATCAACCCCTGTCACAGCAAGCCTCTGATTGCAGGCGACACCCTCATCATCGCCGGGCATCCCGGTGCAGTCGTTGATTTCTGCGCCGATGCCGCCTGATTCCCCCACTCCCAGTCAGGATTATGCACCACTCGGTGCTTGTCAGATTGTGTTGTAGATATATCGCGTCCATGCTTGTGTGCTCTCTCCAAGGAAAACAAGCATGGAACGCGACATTTGGCGACTGATACGCATCCTGCTTGAAACTCGTGCGTCAACTGGGGGTGAAAGGGAGAGCCGTGCCTCTAGTCATTTCCGCGTTTGGCCATGCGTCGAACAGAGCCGCGAGCGCAAGCGACGGGTTTCGGTGGCTCGGCATGTGCAAGCACACACTCACCCGTCGCTTGCGATCAGGGCTCTGTTGATCCGGCCTTCCCGCTGCGACGCACGAGTATTATCCGGGATGCGTATTAGGGTTATGGACAGCCAGTATTGCCCAAAAAAGGCCGCGGGCCCCCGATTCCTCGGAGGCCCGCGATCAAGTGGTCCTGCGCGGCTGGTAAGCCGAGTTCTGTCGATGCCGGTTGCCCGACACGAGCGGCCATTTCTCTTGCCACGCCGTTGCCGACGCGGTCAGGGGCTTTGCGCCCCGAGCACCCTACCCGTTCCCATCGGCCGGACCGACCGTGCCTTGCTTTCGCAAGACGGAGAACTGCTTGGGCTTGCACGCGGTGGGGTTTACCATGCCCCGGCTGTCACCAGCCAAGCGGTGCGCTCTTACCGCACCCTTTCACCCTTGCCTGTGCCCTCGGGAATCTGAGATTTCATATCTAGAATCTCAAATCTCAAATCTCAAACCCGAAATCTTAGATTCCCGAGGGCCATCGGCGGTCTGCTCTCTGTGGCACTTTCCCTCGCCCTCGGACCAAGGGCGGGTGGGCGTTACCCACCACCGTGTCCTATCGTGCTCGGACTTTCCTCAGTCGGAGAAACCTCCTCCCGCAGCCGCTTTGCCACGCATGTCCACATGATATGACCCCAAAGAGCCCTGAGCGTCAGCGACGGGTCCGATCCCCCTCCGCCCTGCGGAGGGGGTGGCCGAGCAAAGCGATGGCCGGGGGAGGTGTGTCTTTGAGATTGGCCCACGGGGAGGGGTCTTTGTTCGTCTCGCACCTCCCCCGGTCGCTGGCGCTACCACCCCATCCTCAGGGAGGAGGGGGAACAGCCAAAGGCACGCGCGGCACCGATTCCAAAGCACGACAATCTCACACAAGCCGCATCAACCGCCGCCCTACCCACTCCCCCGCCAATAGCAGCACAAGCACCGCAAGCACCACCGGCTTGTCCCAAAGCGTCTCAACCTCCGGCTCGCCCGCAACCACCACCGAGCGGTTTGGCAACACCTCAGCCAACCGCCCAAGCTCACCGGGCAGCACTACTACCCCCCCCGTCCGCGCAGCAAGATCAACAAGCAGCCCGTGGTCGGCCTCGGGTGTCCGCAGCTCATCATCTGGCGCAAGAGCCCGACACGCTGCCCGAGCCCCCGCCGAAGCAAGCAGCGGGTCCACCGTCTCCACAACAAACTCCCCCGGCTCACCCGGCACCCAACTCGCTGCATAAGAGGCAGTCTGCCCGCCCGAACCACCGCGCGTCGAGGCTGAGCTGTCTGCCCCACCCCCGCCCTCAGGCCCCAGCTTGATCGTCGCCCCCGTGCGCGCCGTCTCACCCTTCCGAGTGATCCGCACCTCAACCGCCTGCGGCGCAGCATCCACAAGCGACTGATCGAGCAACACCGCCCTGATCCGCACGGGCGTGTCAATCCCCCCCGTCCCGGGCAACGCCTCAAGCACCACCGACCGTCCGCTCCGAGACAAACTCCCCCGGCCCGCAAGCCTCACAAGTGGCAGATAGAACCGCTCGGGCAACGCCTCACCCCGCGCATACCGCCAACGCCACACCTCGTCGGGCCCCACAAACACCACCCGCCCTGCGCCATACCGCATCGTCAAAACACACGGCGTCACCCCGCCCGAACCCGTCGTCGGCACAGACGATGCAAGCACGACCGCAGTCGCCTTCACAGCACCAGGATCGACCGAAATCGACCACCGCAGCACAGGCCACCCCATCGAAGCATCACTCAACGAATCCAGCCACCCCTCGCCAACCCCCTCACCCACCCCATCACCCATCTCAAGCACACCAAGCCTCGCAGCAGCAGCTTCTGGCTGCAATGTCACCGGCGTGGCATTGGCAGAAAACCCCGGCTGGCCGCCCCCAACACTCGACACAAACGGCAACAGATCACCCAACGGCGTCGAGGCCCAACTCCAGGGCGTCGAGCCAGGCCCAGCGACCCACACAAGCCCGCCGCCGCGCAGCGCAACATGGTCGCGAAGCTGCTCCAACTGCTCCCGGCTAAAGACATCTGGCCGCACATCACCGATCACCACAACATCAAACCCCGACCACTCCCCGCTCGACCGGGGCACATGCGACAACGCCACATTCCCCTCCTGGATATACCGCCGATCCGTCGCCAGCAGCATCACACTCGACCGCACCGACGACTCCCGGACAAGCAGGTCCTTCACATACCGATACTCCCACCTCGGGTACCCCTCAAAATACACCACCCGCAACGGCCGATCAATCAGTTCGACCTCAATGGTGCGCTCGTTGTTGGTCTCGATCACATCCCCGCTGCGAGACTCAACACGCACCAGCCAGCGGGACACCCCCCCCTGATCAGGCCCCGCCTGCTCAGGCCTTGCCACCAGCCGCACTTCCATCACGCCGTCGCGCCACTGGTCACTCTCCAGCGGCTGCGCGTCGAGCTCGACACCCGTCACAGCATCGATCAGGACAACCCTCGCCTCAGTCGCAGCTTTTGCATCACCCCGCGCAGCAACCCGCACCGTCACCGGCACGATGTCATCAACAAAGGCCGAGGTCGGCGCGTCCGCCGCCTCAATCGCCAGGTCAAGAAGTGCCCGCTCACTCCCAAGAGGGACAGGATACACCCCCACCTTCGCAGCGGTCAGCTCCCGGAGCAGCCTCGCATCGGGCGCATCACTCGTTCGGCCATCCGTCACAACGACAACCCCCGAGATCGGCCTGCCAGAGAGCCTCGCCAGAGCGTCTTCCACCGCAGCGCCCAGCCTGGTGCGCGCGCCGACGGGTTCGCCAAGGTCGCCCTCACGCAACTCATACGCCGCTGCGTCAAACCCAAGCCAGAGCATGTCGTGCTGCCCAGCCAGTTCCTCCCACACAGGATCACCCGTCACAATGCGGAGCTGCGCCTCGCGGGTGCCCGCTTGGCCCGCATCAGGCATCGTCATCGAGGCCGACCTGTCGAGCAACACAACAACACTGTCGCGCACCGTGCTCTCATTCTCGCGCATCAGCCTCGGCCCAGCAGCCAGAGCCGCCAGCAGCACCAAGAGCAAGCCCCGCGAAAGAGCAAGAAACAGCCGCCCCTTGGCTGGCCCCTCCAGCCTCCAGTAACTCCACACACCGAGCAGCACCGCCACCACGACGATCGGCATCCACACCCAGAGCGGCAAGTCGTGCGTCATACCAAACCGCACGCCCTCATCACCGGGGCGGAGGCCATCAAGCCCAAAAACAACTTCCAGCACGCGATTCACGCGGGCACCCCCCCGCTCGCTCCTACACCCCCAACCGTGCGCGCAGCGTGAGAAACCCGCCTCGCAAGCCACACCTCAAAGCACGCAAGCACCAAAGCTCCCACAAACAACATCAGCCCCGGCCCGGGGTCGTCTTGTGTGCGCTCACCTTCCTCACTGCCCTCGCCAAACGCAGCAGCATCACTCCACGCAAAACGCGCACCACCCCCAACAGCCGCCCCGAGCCACGCCTCGATGCGATCGCGATTAACAGCCCCCGCCCGCCCCGCATCAGCCGCTGGCTGGATCGTCACCGCGCCGATTTCAACCCCTCCCGCATCTCGCGCCGCATACGCCCCGCCGAGCCTGATTGCCGTCCGCGTCAGGCCGGTCGATGGATCAACCGGGACCGCTCGCTGCTCTGCACCCGCACGATCTACAACCTCGACCGCGCCCATCGGGACAGCAACCCGAGCCCCGGCGGTCACTGTCTGCCGCATCGGCCCCCGACCCACGCCGCTGCGGACAATCTCCTGGAGCAACGGCACCATCAAAGGCCTCGCGGGCAGATCGGTCCATTGCAGATCAATCGCGGTCGTCAACAGCACAACGAGTCCCGCCCCAGCCTCGGCGTTCGACACCACAAGCACCGGGGTGCTGTCCGTCGTGGCAAGCAGCACACCGCCGCCCTCACCGACATCAACCCCCAGCGTGCGCTCGATCAAGACTGTCTCGGCAAGCCCCGCCAGCTCACCCCGGAGATACCAGAGCAGATCATCGCCCTCAACCGGAGGAGCGGTCAAGCCCCGGAACTGCGAATCAACCGCGCTCGGCTCACGGTCAAATGTCCATGCCACATCAAGGGCCGATGTGGCAGTCTCGGTCCAGAGTTGCACGCCGGGTGTTGCAGATGCGGTCAGCACAACCGCGCCACCACGCGCATGAAACTCACCCAGCCCCGCCCATCCATCAGGGCGTACGCGATCGGGCTCTGTGACAATGACCGCGTCAAAGCCCACAAGCTCCCCCTTCTCAAACCTCGAGACATCAAGCACCTCGACCTCGATCTGCGCACCGCCGCTACGCCTGCTCAGCCCGCCGACAGGCTCAAGCGCAAGCCGCACCCAGTCGCTTGGCACAAACTCCATGATCCGTGGCAGTGCCCCAAACCGCCGTGTACCAAGCACCGCAACCCGCAGTTGCTCACGCACATCGAGCACCGCCCATGCGGTGTTGTCCCGCTCGTTGGCGTCGCGGTCGATCTCGCCCCGAAGCACGACCCGCCCAGCCGCCCCAAGCCCGGCAAGGTCAATATCAATCGTGGACTGCGCCTCGGTCTGGCCCGGAGCCCACCGCACCTCCGCCGACCCGATCTCCCTCGGCGTACCCTCATGCACCGCAAAGACACGCACACTGCTTACCGCTCCCTCATCAAACCCGACACCCGACCGCACAAGCCTAGCCCGCACCTGCGCAGCCCCGATCGCCAGGTTGTCTCCACCACCACTGACGACCACAGGACGCAGAAGATCAAGCCCCAAAAGCCCGACATTGCCGAGCGGTTCATCAGACGGTGGCTCCGCAAACAGCGTGACTCCCGATTGCAACACTCCGAGCGTCAATGCCTGCCCCACGCTGCCCTCACGAAAGGCAGAGAACACCGCAACCATGGGCGATTCGCGCTCCCCGTCCGCTGCGGCTGCTGGCACAAACGCCAAGCCACCGAGCAAGTCCATCGGGCTGTCGGTGGGTTGCAAGCCCAGGAGCCGTCGCTCGATAAGCGCAAGGTCGCGGGTGGGGGGCAAAACCACCGCATCCGCTACACCCCCGAGTGTAATCAGCGCTACCCGATCACCACGAGTGCTCTCAAGCCGATCGAGCAGATCAAGCGCCCGCTCAACCGAAACAGACAGCGCGCTCTCGCCCCCCTCGCCCACAATCGCTGAACCAAGGCTGGTATCAACAAGCAAGTAGACATCACGCGCTCCCGACCCGAGCCCGCCCGACCTGCCAAGCATCGGCCGCCCGATCGCCAACGCGATGAGCACAATGAGCAAACACCTGGCAGCAAGCAGGAGGAGCTGCTCAAGCCTCACCCGGCGTTGCCGTTGCTTGTAGGCTTCGAGCAGAAACCGCATCGCCGCCCAGCGCACGGGCTTGCGACGCCGGCGCATAAGCAGGTGAATGACAACAGGAATCGCCACACAAGCTGCGCCAATACCAAGCAGGATGGGATGGAGAAATATCAAACGATGCTGAGCCTCTCAAAACGAGGGTTTTGTGCGCCAGTGGGGTGGGCGTCTCGCCCGCCCAATCCCCCTCCGCTTGATCCCCCTCCGCCCTGTGGAGGGGGTGGCCAAGCGAAGCGATGGTCGGGGGAGGTGCGTCGGGGAAGTTGAGCCAACAGAGAATGGTCTTTGTGCGTCTCGCACCTCCCCGGTTGCTGCGCAACCACCCCCTCCTCAGGGAGGAGGGGGACCGCAATCGGCACGCCACATGAGCAGAACCACCAAAGCGAGAACTCTCATCGTCGAAAGCCCTCATCCGTACTTACTCCGCTTGATCTGCGCATTCCGCCTCGCCACAAACGCTGCAAGCGGAGGCCCTAGCCAGTCGTGCGTGTCCACGAGCTGATAATCAAACCCGAACCCCCGCGTCATCTTCTCGACCGTCTCAAGGTGGCGTTCGAGCGCTTCGAGATACGCCCCCCGCACCGCCCGCGGATCGACCTTGACCACTCCCTCTCCCTCGAGCCCCTCAAAGGGCGCAGCATCCGAACACTCAAACCGCCGCTCAGCATGGTCGAGCACCTGGAAGGCGATCAGGTCGTGCCCCTTGTGCTTGACACGCGCCATCGCCGCTCGGATATCCGCAGCATCCTGAAAGAGGTCGCTCACCAGCGCAATCAGGCACCGGTTCGAGACCTTGGCAATCACCTGATCGACCGCCCGCATCAGGTTGGTCGGCTTCTCGACAGGGTGCGTCGAAAGCGCCCCAACGACCTGCCGCCACGCGCCCATCGAGCCTGTCCGCGCCATGAGGGTCTGCACCTCATCGGCAAAGACGATCACCCCAACCCGGTCGCCCTGGCGGAGCGTGACATAGCTCAGCGCAGCTGCCAACGCGGTCGCGTGGTCAAACTTGCTCCAATACTCGCGGCTATCGAGGCTCGTCTTCCGCCCCACGCCCGAAGCCTCTGCAAAGCTTCGGCTTCCATAATCCATCGACCCGGACGCATCGACCATCACCAGGAGGTCAAGGTTTGTCTCTTGCTGATACTGCTTGAGGTGGAGCTTGTCCGTCCGTGCATAGACCTTCCAGTCGAGGTGCCTCACATCATCGCCCGCGACATAGGGGCGGTGCTGAGCAAACTCGACACTGAACCCGTGATAGGGCGAGCGGTGCTGCCCACTCATCACCCCCTCGACGATCATCTTGGCCCGCAGCTCAAAGGTCTTGAGGCGGGCCAGGGTCTGGGGGTGGAGATAGAGCGAGGCGTCCTGTTCGGGCAGGCGCGGTGCTGGGGTAGAGCCCTGGTCGGAGGTCGGCCCGACAGCGGGGTCGGGCGTGCTGGGTGGTTGCGTTCCATTGCTCACAGGGGCAATGTACCCGCGCCGGGCGTGGCGTGTTGCGGGCAGCGCAACAGAAAGACAGGGGCACACCCACCCCCCTCAGAAGGTGCGGGCGTGCCCCGTGTGGCAGGCTGGGTTTCTGCGTCCGGTCAGAGGCGACCGCCCTGCCTGTGCTGGCCTTGTCCACCCCGCCGCTGGTTGCTCCCCCGCCGGGGTCTGTCATCACGATGCTGGGAACGGGCTTTGGGCTGGTCACGGTCGGTGGCCCGGTGCTGCATCTGACCCTGCCGAGCACTTCGCATCTGAGCAACCCGATCACGAATCGCCCCAAGCACCCGCTCACGAGCGTTCGGCGGCATCTGGCTCATCCGGTCACGCATCATGCTCTGGATCCGCTCACGAACCTCCGGAGGCATCTGTCCACTCTGAGGCCCAAAGCCCTGCTGACCGGCACCCTGCCGATCGAACCGACGCTGATCTGGACCGCGCTGACCCGGCCCGCGCTGACCAGGACCACGCTGCATGGCTCCCTGTTGCCTTGGGCCTCGTTGACCGACACCTCGCTGGTTTCCTCGCTGTGGCCGGTCCATCTGTGGTGAACGCTGTGGCCGATCCATGCCTTGTTGCTGATGCTGCCGGTAAGGCATTCCCTGTCTCTCAGGGCCAAAGCCTCGTTGACGCATCATCTGCTGCATCTTCTGCTGCATCATCTGCCTCGGGTCGGCTGCCATCGCCGGAGGCATCTGCCCGGGTTGCC
>JAJRZG010000094.1 GCA_024275365.1 Planctomycetota bacterium
CCCGCTGACAACATCCTTGAACTTGGCCTGGACATACGCCGGCCCCTTGCCCGGCTTGACATGGCCGGTCTTGACGCACACATAGAGTTTGCCGTCGATTTTGACGCCGTTACCGGGTCGGAGGTCGTTGGGTTTCATAGCGGGGGATTCCTTGCAGCCCGTGAAAGTGCGGGTTCTGAATGGTGTATGCGGAAGTCGGTCCGCCTGATGGTAGTCCTCAGCCCGGGCTCATTGCAGGGTGGGGGCGTGGATGCCCACTGGGGCGGGGCCTTTTTCAGACCCCAACATGCAATAGGGGCGGGGCCTTTCAGGCCCCATAGTCATACCCGGAGACAGCCGCTCTCCCCCGGCTCGAGCACGAAGTTATTGGCATACTCACCCTGCCCATAGGTCTGGTGTGTGCTCGCGTCGAACTCGCTAACCGGGTGCAGCGACCCGCCATGGAATAACCGGATGCGGTACCCCATCGGCTCAAAAATATTGACAAGCCCCGAGACCCCCGCGTGCGGCCCCTGGGCGTGGCGTTCCTCGCACTCGATGAGAATGGTCGGCTGATAGCGTTCGATCACCTCGGCAGCAGCCGCAAAGACGGCCCCCTCGTGCCCCTCGACATCGCACTTGATGAAGTCCAGCCGATCTACCCCGTGGCGGTCGAGCAGGTCGGCAAGGGTGGTTGTGGGGACTTCGACCGTCGGCCCCACCTCGCCGTCAGCAAAGCCGGTGATGGAGGCTCCGTGCGAGGAGCCGTCGGGGCGGAGGCTGAGTGTGCCTGTGCCGGTGGTGTCGGAGATGGCTGTCCACTCGACGCTGACCTGGGGGCGTGTGGCCATGACTTGCTCCAAGGCCTCGGCCAGTTGTTGCTGAGGCTCGACGCAGAGGACCCTGCCGGCTCTGCCCACAGCTTTGGCGAGCCAGTAGGCATACGCCCCCTTGTGCGCCCCGAGATCGAGAACGGTCTGCCCGGGTTTGACAGCAGCCAGCATGAACGCAATCTCGGCCGGGTCGAGTTTGTGCCGGTACTTGATGGCCCTGGCGAGCAGCCGGAGTTCTGGGATCATGGGGTGATGGTACACCATCCCGGGTACGCTGCTCCTTCGGGACAAACACTCCTGAAGTCGGGCTCACCACACATTCGAGAGCATTTGACCTCCTCTCGTTCTGTTGTGTGCCACGGCCATCTTGGCCGTGCGAGCGTCAGGCATGGCAGCATACCACCACGCACGGCCAGGATGGCCGTGGCACACAGAACAAGATTCTGCAAGATGCACGACCTCAGTCGGTCATCCCGATCGTCAGCGGGGCATCGGCCTGTTCCCGTTGTTCGATATGCAGCCGTTTGGTCCGGTGTTCCGACCAATCCCGCACCGCACGATCCGGACTCTCCGCCCCTTCATGCACCCGCAGGATGTCATAGGTATTGTTCCGTTGGGCAGGCAGAAACCCCGCCTCCCGGATCAGCCGACAGAGCACGGGCTCGTCGATGCAGTAGGTTGTCCCCGCAGCCGAGACGACATTCTCTTCCATCATCACGCTGCCCATGTCGTTGGCACCAAAGGCAAGAGCCGTCTGCCCGACCTGTGGCCCCATCGTCACCCAGCTCGCCCCGATCGAATAGATATTGTCGAGAAAGAGTCGACTGAGCGCCTGCGTGCGGAGGTAGTCCACCGTGCCGCTGGTGCGGAGACGACGCCCGAACTCGGGGTGGGCCATGGGGTCGCCATCGCCATAGAGGGTGGCAACGACATCGCCGGGGAAGTCGCCCGTATCACCTGCCTGACTGCCCCAGTCCTTGACGCGGCCCAGTGGCGAGTTGTCCCGCTGGAAGGGCCAGGCGATGAAGGCTTTGTAGTGGCCGAAGATACCCGGACCTTCGCATCGCTCAGGTCCGGCGTCCACGCCCAGCGATTTGTCCTGCCATGTGCGCACGCAGCGCATGTGGTCGATCCGGTCGGCGTATCCCTCGATATGGCCGAACATCATGCTGGCGCTGGTGAACATGCCGAGCGAATGGGCCGCGTACATGATCGTCAGCCACGCCTCGTGGTCGCACTTGCCGAGTCCGATCTTTCGGCGCACAGGTGCAGCAAAGATTTCACCCCCGCCCCCCGGCAGTGAGTCCATCCCGGCTGCCTTGAGCTTGCCGAGCACCCACCGGGCCTTGGCAAAGAGCGAATCACCCTCCGCCCCGAAAAACTCGATGAACTCCATCAGCTCCGGCGGGCTGAAGGCGTGCACATGCACCGAGGGGAATCGCTCCTTGATCGCCCCGAGCATGTCGAGATACCAGTCCAGCTCCAGCCCGGGGTTCATTCCCCCCTGCATGAGAATCTGCGTCCCCCCGATTGCGACCAACTCCTCGATCTTGCTGAGCAGTTCCTCGGTTTCGAGCGTGTAGGCATCGTGGTCGTCCGCATCCCGCCGAAAGGCGCAGAAGGTGCAGCGGGCCGTACACACATTGGTGTAGTTGATGTTGCGGTCGATGACATAGGTTCGGATCGCCTCGCCATGCACCGTTCGGCAGCGGGCATCGGCCCAGCGACCAAGCTCGGGGGTGGGCAACTCATGAAAAATCTCGAGCGCCTGCTCGGGCGTGAGCCGGGCCTCCCCCGCGACGACCGCAGTCAGCAGCCCGGTATCGAGCCCCGAGAGTGTCGCGAGGGTCTCGGGGGGTGTGTAGATGGCATCCATATTCGCATCCCTCCCGGCCGAGGAGCCCTTCTGAGGCTGTTCAGAGCCAGGTTTTCAAGAGTTCCTGAAACTTCTCTCATAGTCTACGGCAGGAGATTGTGAGCGTCCACAGACTCCGATCCTTCAGAGGGGACTGGGTTCTCTGATGGATGCCGACGCTGAGCTGCGCAGCGTCGGATCGGGTGTCCAACTCCGAAGCATTGTGTACTGGGTCTCCCTCTGTATCGGTGCCTGTTGCGGCAAGCCAAACGCCCGCCGGTTGGGGCGGGCGTTTGACAGAAGAGGAGAGAGAGACAGGTGTGATGCGGGGGTTATCGCCGCCGACGAATCGTCGTCAGAGCACCGAGGCCGAGCAACGCCATCGCTCCCGGTGCGGGGACAACAAACTGGACAACGCTGCCGGTGCTGAAGGAATCACCCGCAGAGGCACCAGCAAAGTCGAGCGATCCCATGAGGTCGGGTGTGAGCCCGAAGGCGTTGGTGAAGTCCTGGATGATAAAGGCCCAGATTTCGCCGGGCTCGAAGATGCCGTCGGTCGTCATGGACTCGAAGACGAGGTTGCGGTTGGTGCCGATGGCATCGATGCGGAATGCCGGTGTCATGACACCGGGTGCGGCGTAGCTCATCGCCAGGCCATCCACATTGCTCAAGGAGGTCTGGGGGTCTGCGACATAAAACAGGTTGTCCCAATACTGCCCCGAGAGGTTGGTCATCTCGACGAGGGCGTTGGGCATGGCGGGGTCGTCGGTCGAAGCGCACGCGGGAGTCTGCGTGATTGTCCAGATGGTGTCGATGAGCTCATCCTGAGGGAAGAGCGGGGCTGTCCCGAGTTCCTCGGTGGCGTTGAGAAAGCCGTGGTTGTCGCAGGTGGCGGTGTCGTTGTACTCCCCATCCACGGGGTTTGCTGCTCCGAGGCCAGCTGCAAGTGTGAGGACGGCGATTGCGGACATGTGATTGGTCATCATATCAGTTCTCCTTGGTAAAAGTGGTGGACCATTCACCAGAGAGAGCGACGACGCGGAGACAGACTCACGCACTATGCTGATATATTTTCAGTTTCTATCCCCGTGGGTGAAACTTGGCGTGAACACTCTTGAGCCGATCTTTATCGACATGGGTGTAGATCTGCGTGGTTGCGATATCGGCATGACCCAGCAGTTCTTGCACGATCCGCAGATCGGCCCCGCCGCCGAGCAGGTGCGTCGCAAAGCTGTGGCGGAGCACATGTGGGTGGACATTGTGCAACCCCGCCAACGCCGCGTACTTCTTGACAAGCTGCCAGACATGCACCCGCTCGAGCGGGCGGCCGGTTCTGCTGAGAAAGACCCGGCCCCGGTCCCGACCATCCGGGCGGACCATCTTCGGTAGGCAGGTGTCGATGTATGCTGTGAGTGCTTGCTGGGCGGGCTTGCCCATCGGGACGAGCCTTTGCTTGTCGCCCTTGCCTGTGACGCGGACAACACCGAGCGTCTCGATGACCTCGCTGAGCCCGAGTACCCCGACTTCGCTTGCCCTCAGTCCGCTTGCATACATCAGTTCCAGCATCGCGCGGTCGCGGCTCCAATAGGGGGGAGCGTCCGGGCCTGCGTCGGGGTCGGGCTTTGGGGCTGCGAGAAGGCTGCGGACCTGCCTAGGCGAGAGCACGCCTGGGATTTTTTTCCATCGTGTCGGCTGGTCAAGAAAATCGGCGGGGTTGGTCTCGATGGTGCCCATCGCTTCGAGCCAGCGGCAGAGCACCTTGACCGTTGCCAGGTGCCTCGCGACCGATGAGGCGGCCAACCCTCGAGTGCTGAGGTGTGCGATGTGGGCTGCCAGGTGGCGGTGGGTGATGTCACCCGGAGTCTTGATCCCTTGCCCAGTGAGATGCCCCAGGAGTTCTCGGACATCCCGCCCGTAGGCATCGAGGGTGTTGGTGCTCATGCCACACTCGACGCGGAGGTAGGTGGCAAACGAGACCCGAATCGTTTCAAGCCCAGGGGGCAGCGATCGCACTGGAGTCATGGGTTCTGGCACGCTGATTCCATCGGCGAGCGGGCGTATGGTTCCTGAGTATCGGTGCATCTTCCTTGGGGTGGCTTGCGATGGTTCAGCCATTGTGCAGCAAACGACCCCGGTCGGGAAGGACCGGGGTCGCGATCAAGCCGGGTTGAAACTCTCTCGGGTCAGCGTCCGTGCTTATCCGAGCAGCTGCAGGGCGGCCTGCGGTTGGTTGTTAGCGATCGACAGGACCTGCGTCGAGGCCTGGCTGAGGATCTGGGATCGGGTCAGAGCGGCGGTCTCGGACGCGAAGTCGGCGTCACGGATCACACTCTCAGCAGCCGCGGTGTTCTCGACCGCGATGCTCAGGCTCCGGATAGTTGCCCCGATGACATTCTGCTGGAATGCACCGAGCCGTCCACGGAGCGACGAGACCTGGTTGATCGCCTCGGAGATGATCTTCTGGGCACTGACACCGTTGTTGTCAACAAGGTTGGCACTCTCGCCCGAGGCAAGGTCATCGAGGAAGCCCAGCGAGCTGTTGCCCAGCTTGCGAACAGACACATCCCCGATGCCCACCGAGACCTTGCCCGCGATATCCACCGTGGGGGCGAGCTGGAAGTCAGCACCGCCGCCAGTGATCTGGAATGCGGAGATCGAGCCAAGCGTCTGCGAAGAAGCTGTGGTCAGGGTCATCTCAACATTGAGGAAGTCAGTGTTGATGTTGATTTCCTTGCCCTTGGAAGTGGCAGCGATGCCGTTGATAATCGCACCGATATCCTGTCCGTCATCCTTCACTCCATTGCTAGAAGTGGAGGAATCGAACTGGGTTTTGATGGTTGTGTTCAACGATCCGGCGTCGGCGGCCTCGAAGTCGTAGAAACCAAGGGTGGTGGAACTGCCCTGCAAGCCTGCATCGTTGACGACCTTGACCGAGGAGAACTCGGCAGAACCAAACTCCTCCGAGTACAGCGTGATGCCAGTGGTAGCGCCAGAAGCGGCAACCGAAGCAACCAACCCGGTAATATCGGTGAAGGTGTTGATGTCAGTCACCATCTGCGTCAGGGTTGTGCCCGAGGCGAACTGCAACTCGCGGCTGCCCTCAGAACCGGTGATCTCGATCGTAAAGTTGCCCGAGTCAGCACTGCCGAAGTCCAGTGAGGTCGCACCGAACGACATGAACAAGACACCCTGCTGGGCCGACTGGGTGACGAGCACATCGACATTCTGGGAGGCACCGTCAAACTTGGCACCGTTGACCCGGAAGTCGGTCACGGAAGAGTTGACCGAGCTGACCTGGTAGTCGAAGTTCCCGTTGAGCAGTTTCATGCCCTGGAAGCTTGTGGCACCAGAGATGCGGTCGATCGTCTGGAGGATCGAGTCGATCTGGAGCTGGTTTGCTTCCTTCTCCTCCTGAGAGATGCCACCGGAGCTCGAGCTGGTGGTGACCAGACCCTGCAGCTCGGTGAGCAGGCTGGAGATCTCCTGCAAGCCACCCTCAGCGGTGTTGATGACCTGATCGGCGCGTGTTGCGTTGCCGATGGCAGCGTTTGTGGCCTTGATTTCTGCCCGCAGGTTCTCTGAGGCAATGAGCCCGGCGGGGTCATCCTTGCCGCGGTTGATCCGCAAACCCGTGCTCAGCCGTTCGAGCGAACGGTTGAGCGAAATGTTGTTCTGTCCCAGCACACGCTGGGCGATCATCGACTGGACATTGGTATTGATACGAGTCATTGCATCCTCCGTGCTTGATCTTGAGACGGTCCTGTAAGCTCGCCGTCTCCCAACCCGGTATTTCCACAGCTGAGCATCCTGCTCTTCTGCGGGGTTGTGACATGCGTCACATGACTCCCGGATCCGTCCGGGAACAGGCACTGAGTCTTGCGATCCCAGCGATGATGCGAGAATCGACCTCTGCGGGGTGGTGGTTGAGCCGGAGTGTGGGGTAGTGGACGGATTTCTACGGAATATGGGGGTTATCGCTGTACCAACGCAGAAAAAAAGCCCCAGCAACTTGCCGGGGCCTGGAACATATACGGGTTTGAGAGGTGTTATCGGGCGTTCATTATCCGAGAAGTTGCAACACCTGCTGCGATTGCTGGTTTGCCAACTGGAGGATTGAGGTGCCCGCACTTGACAGGATTTGTGCTCGGGTCAGCAGGCTTGTCTCTGCGGCAAAGTCTGCATCACGGATCCGCGAGTTGCTCGCGGTCAGGTTCTCAAAGGCTGCCTGCATCGAGCGGATGTTGGTCTCGAGGCTGTTCTTTTCGATCGCACCGAGCCGCCCTCGGAGGATGGTGACCTGGTCGATCGCCGACTGGGCCACCTTGCTTGCAAGAGTGAAGTCACCCCGGTCCACACTCTCCTCGATGCTGTTGGCCCCGCCCGATTTGATCGAGCTGAGGAAGTACATCGTGCCCGAGTCGAGCACCCCGCCCAGGTTCGATGCCGCGACCGATGCGATCCCGACGCTGAGTTGCTGCTGGGTGGTGATGTCTGGACCGATCTGGAAGAGCGCACCCCCCCCGGTGACATTGAAGATGCTGTTGGCTGCGGTTGGATCGGTGGCAAACGATTCGTCGAGCAAGAGCTCGACTGCGAGTGTCTGGGAGTTGACACTGGCCTTGAGTCCATCGCCGGTGGCGAGGTTGCCGTTGATAAGCGCCGAAACATTGCGACCCTTGTCGCGGCTGGATGAATCCACGCTTCCCCAAGGGAACCCCCCCGAGATATCAGGGAGGTCGAAACTGTCTGGGAATCGGTAAGTTTCCCACCCATCATCGCTTGAGCTGGGGGCATCGAGTCTTTTCACAGAGACAAACGAGGATGCTCCATAGTCAACTGACTTGAAGACGATGCCCGAGTTGACATTCCCGTTGATAAGCTCGGCCTCCACACCGGTCGAGGCGGTCAGCTTGTTGATACCCGTGACGATGGTGGACAAAGACTGGCCAGACTGGAAGGTGATGACCTCGACACCGGCTGGGCCGACGATTTCGAGTGTGGTCGCCGAGAGCGTGACACCCGGGAACGAAGTATTCGTGTTCCCATTGTAATAGAGCGCCCCGACCTGGGCTGAGGCAATGACATCGATCTCGACCTCGAGGCTGTCGACATTGATGAGGCTCGCGGTGTTCACCCGTGCCTGCGAGATTTCTGAGGTGTTGATACCCGAGAGGGTGTAGTCGAGCGACCCGTTGAGCAGCTTGAGACCGCCGAAGGAGGCGGTGTTGCTGATCCGGGTGATCGAGTCGATCGCCGAATCGATCTGGAGCTGATTGGCTGCCCGTTCCTCCTTTGAGTTGGCACCGGTGTTGGATGCCTCGACCATGAGTGCCCTGATCGAAGTAAGCAGGTCGCTCACCTCGGCAAGGGCTCCCTCGGTGGTCGCGATCACCGAGCTGGCGCGCTCGACATTCTTGATCGCCTGCTCGATCCCGTTGAGGTCCGAGCGGATCCGTTCGGTGATGATGAGCCCCGCCGGATCGTCGGCACCTCGGTTGATGCGGAGCCCGGTGGACAGGCGTTCGAGCCGAAGCTGGAGTTCCTGGTTGTTTCGATTGAGACTGGCTTGAGCAATGAGACTTGGGATATTTGAATTAATCCTCGACATGGCAATCCTCCGTGACTGAGGCCGAGGGACGGTCTCCTCTGAGACAGCCCTGCACAGGCGTACTTAGCCCGTGCGTTTGGTGGTGTGTTGTTTCGAAACGATGGGTTCAGTGGGGGGTTCAGTGGGGGTTTTAGTTGGGGGTTTCATGGGAGTTGATGTGCGGATCGGTCTGGCGAGTTGCGCCGCCCTCGATCGGGCGGCTGCCCGTTCTGGGCCGGGCTGGATCACCTGACTGATCTGCTGGATATCACCGTTGAGTCGCGCCGCGTGTTCATTCTCGCGTCGGATGGCCTCGTAGACCTCCTTGCGATGCACCGCGATGCTTGTCGGAGCGGTGATACCCAGGCGCACTTTATCGCCGCGAATATCAACAACCGTGATCTCGATTTCGTCGCCGATCATGATTGTTTCATCCCGCTGCCTTGAGAGCACCAGCATGGGTTAGCTCCTGAGTACAGAATGGTTCTAAGTGCCGAAAAGCTCGGCAGAACCGGGGGAACGCCGTGGACATCACACACGCCACGACGGGAAGGGTGTCGTCTGGGTTTCTGGTGGCGCAACGATCACGCTGAGACCAGGAGACCCGGACACTGCGGTTGAACAAAAAGACTCAGGCCGACGCGACCTTGGTGGTCGGTTTGACCTCGAGCAGCGGATGCCTGGTTGTCCACTTCTTCTCAGCGAGCACCATCTGCTCACCCTCCCTCGTGATCGTGTTGACCACCAGCGGGCCTTGCAGATTGCCCGTCAGCGTCTGGTCAACCTTGTTGACAATCACGAAGATCTGTGCGTCGGTGAGGTTGTTGAGCGATAACGACTCCATCTGCTCCGGGCGGACATGCACCGCATAGTCAGAAACAAACAGAGACGGATCGGTCACAACGAACGCCAACTCCGGATCATCCACCGACTGTAACCAGAAGAAGCACGCGTCCTCTCCGGGTTCAAGCAGGCAGAATCGTTGTTGCCGGGGGAAGCCCAGCAATCCTTTGGTAAAGGTGATCACGCGATCCTCCGCGATATCAATCACCCCGAACCTTGTGGTCCGCACTTCCATGGTGCGCTCCAGTTTTGCGGCCTTACTCCTGAAAATCGTTCCCGACAATCCGTGCCGGCGGACATCCTGTCCATGATCGGGCTCGCGGCCGAAACGGGCCCTCCGATTCACTTGTCAAGCTCCGACAACCGGCTTTCACCGATCATCGAGCACCTCTCTCTACAACCTCAGGAAGTTCAGGAGCGAAAGGCTCGTGAGGATCCCGGTTGTCTGCATCCCCGCCTGGAGCTGCGTCTGCAAGAGCGCAAGCCTCGTTGCAGCCTGCGCAAAGTCTGCGTCCTGCAAGTCACTGAGCAGGGTTTGATCCAACAAGTCGCGATCCTCCAGCGTTGTGGTCTCACGGTTCACACGGTTGGCATACCCGCCGACCAAGGCACGAGTCTCCGCGAGAGTGTCGACTGACTCTCCAAGACTTCCCCCCGCAATCGCTATGCCAGTTGTGTCGTTCGATTCCAGGGCCGTACGGAGGTCGATCAACCATGAGAACACATTCTCAGGCCTGACCTTTGCCCGGTCCTCGCCCGTGATCGTCGAGCCGTCCTGGCTCCGCGAGCCGGCCATCAACCCGAGGTCGTTGGCAGCTTGAGAGTTGTTGCGAGGCTCGATCGCCAGGTTGCCCGTCATCCCCGATGCCGTGTTGTCCTGGCTGAGCACGATCCCATTGTCCCCATCCACAAGTGAGGCTGAAAACAGCGTCGTCGGCAGGCCGAGTGCGGTCAGTTGGGCGTTCGCCTGCGAGTTGATCGCGTCAAGGGCGGTCCCAACGGTCACCGCATCCACCGGGGTAAAGTTGATAGCCAGTTCCACGCCGTTGCCCAGCGTGACCATAAAGTCAATATCAAGCGTGGGGTCGGGGTTTCCCGAGTCCGGGTCGAGCGAGCCGGTCACGATCCGCACACCTCGCCCGTCATTAAAGTCACTCAGCCGGGTTGCGGTATCGAGCGATCGAATGCCCAGCGCAGAGGCGGTCCTGCCGTTGCCCTCGATTTCCTCGATCGCGAGTGCTCCCGCCCCAGAGGTTGCGACCTCGCTTGAGATATTGAGACCGTTCCCGTCGCGGTTGATCTCGACTCGGAGACCCAGCCCGGTTGCCTCGATGCGGTTTCGGATGTCTTGGAGCGTCTCGGCCCCAGCCAGATCGACAACCCGCACCTGGCCGAGACCTGTGAGTTTGATCTTCCCGAGCGTTGTGCCGTCGAGCCCTTTGAGGGCACCAATCGGGGTTGTCCAGGTGAGCTTTGGTGCTAATGCCAAGCCGGTATCAGAGGACGCATCAAAGCTCAGGCCGTTGTCATCAGCAAGCCCGAGATCAAACGCGGTCGTCCCCGTCCCGACATCGGCCAGGACCAGCGTGTGGTTGGACCTGTCGGTGTTCTCAATATCAACGGTGATCGATTCGCCGTTGAACGAGATGCCCCCTGATCCGAGGATCGTGACCTCGTTTTCGGTTTCATACGCCCGGATCGTTGCGGTCATGCGGTCGATCACATCGTCGATCGTTTCGGCACCAGTCAGGTCAATCTCAACCGCTTCACCCTCATCAAACACAAAGGACATCACCCCGGGTTCAATCCCGATCCCACGCGCACCGTTGAGGTCACTGAGCCTTGTGTCTGCGGTCAGGTCGGGGTCAAGATCGACTGTCCCCCGCACCCGGCTCGAAGTCGAACCAAGCAGTGTCCCGCCGCCGAGCGTCACAGGGATCGAGCCGCCAAAGTCAAGATCGGTCGTCAAGCCCGGGCCGTTCCCGGTGTAGCGGTACCCACCACGGAACGATTCGAGCGGCTGTTCGTTGGGGGTGCTCCCGGCAAAGATGTGCCCCACCCGCGATTCACGGTTTGAGATCTGGAACAGTCCCTGGAGAATCGACTCGATGATGACAGCCTGGCTTTTGCGTTCCTCCGCGCTCGAACCAAAGTTGATCTCCTCGCTCGCGATCGACTGGGCCTGCAAGAGCAGCTCACTTGCCTCTGCAAATGCCTGATCGAGCGTTGCGAGCGAACTGCCTGCAACATCGAGGTTCCTTGAGAGCTGCTCGGTGCGTTCCATTCGGCTCTGGACAGCCGTGATCGCGACGGCTCGCACCGCGTCGTCGCTGGGCTTGGTG
The DNA here is from genome assembly GCA_024275365.1 of Planctomycetota bacterium. Lineage (GTDB taxonomy): Bacteria > Planctomycetota > Phycisphaerae > Phycisphaerales > UBA1924 > PNC22. The sequence goes on from JAJRZG010000094.1 coordinate 11,440, forward strand.
ATCGCCTTGCCCGTCGAGAGCTGGTTTGAGATGCGGAACATCTCCAGGTTCGTCCGCGTGAGATTGGCAAGCGAGAGCTGCGATCGGAGCAGGTCGGGCACACGGCCGAGATTGGATGGGATGCTCGTCATGGCGCGTTCTCCTCTAGACCAGCCGCAAGAGTGTGTCGAGCAGATCGCGGGCGACCGAGATAACCCTCGCCGAGCCCTCGTACTGCTTCTGATAGTTGACAAGGTTGATCGACTCTTCGTCGATGCTTACCCCGCTCATCCCCGCCCGCTGCGCTTCAAGGCTCTGGCGGACAATCCCCGTCGATTCAAGGCGGTCCGAGGCATATTCGGTATCCACCGCGACGGCCAGCACCCGGTTGCCCCAGTTCCCGAGCAGTGTTTCACCATTGAACGCATCGAGCCCCTTCGCCTGGAGCCCCGCAACCGCAAGAGCCGTCCCGTTGGCAACGACGGTGTCATCAATCAGCCGCCCGGTGGCGAGCTGTGATGCATCATCGAGCAGGTCGCTGCGCACCGAGATATCTGCTGCCGTCGTGCCGCTATAAAAGGCATTGACCCCGAGCACCGCAAGCACCCCCGAGGTGTCGTCTGAGAACGAGACTTCATACCCAGAGTCCGCGGCGATGCGGAGCTTGCCATCGGCTGTGAATGTCGCGGTCAGGTTGTCAACGCCTGAGAGGGCCGCCCGCAAGTCTTCTGCCGAGGTGTCGTCGTCAAACCCGACTTCACCGGTGTTGGTGAGCCAATCGAGATCGACATCGATGCGTACGCTCTGGGTCAGGCCGCTCGCCTGGTGCTTGAGGTTGACAAATAACCCGCCGTTTTCTGCCGAATAGGGCAGCCCCGCAAACGACGCATTGAGCGAGGAGTTCATCGCGATCGTGCGATCGGTGGTGGAGATGCCAAGCAGCCCGGTGGTCTGTGTCATGCCCGGGTTGGGGATGCCGGTCGAGTGCAGCTTGTTGACCTCAAAGGCAAGCTGAGCCGCGGTCTCATCGAGTGACTTGAGTGTTTCTTCGATCCCGATATCCCGGCTCGCCAGCAACCCTCCGACGATCCCCCCCGTCACATTGAGCGGCTGGTCGTTGGTCCCCAGGGCGACAACGGATGTGAGCCGAGACCCGTCGGACTCTTGCCGGGCATTGAGCCCCAGGTTTCGCGAGCCGATGACCAGCGGCGTTCCGGCGACATGCACATCATACTGGCCGTCGGGCTGCTGGACGATCGTGGTATCGACGATCTCGCTCAGGCTTGTCACGATCATATCGCGCTGGTCTCGCAGCGCGTTGGCGTTGGGTCTCCCCTGTTCTGAACCTGCGATCATCGTGTTGAGTTCTGCGATCTGGTTGAGCATCTCGTTGGCGCGGGAGATCAGCCCCCCAATCTGGCTCTGGATCTGCTCACGCACTCGCAGCACATCCCGGCGGAGCCTCCCCATAAACTCGGCCAGCCGCTGCCCCTGCTGCACGACGACCGTGTTTGACTGTTCCAGGTTGGCAGCCTCTGACCATGAGGCAAAGAAGTTCGCCAGTTCGCTCGAGAGGTCATTGCCCGAGAGCTCCTGGAGCGAGGCTTCGAGCGAACTGAGCGAGTCGAGCTGGGCTGATGCGGATGCCTGCTCTGACTGACTCGTCCAGAGCCTGCCCTGGAGCGCATCGGAGACCTGCCTGCGGATATCTGAGATGCTGACCCCACGGCCGATCGATCCAAACGATCCGAGCGACTGCCCCCGCGTGGGCGAGAGCGAGAGCACCTGCCGTGAGTACCCCGGTGTCGAGGCGTTGGCGATGTTGTTGGCAGAGACCTGCACCCCCGTCTGGGCAGCAGTCAGTCCGCTGCGTCCGATCAACATGGCTGCGGTCAAACTCATAGCGTCCTCATGTGGTCATGTCGATCCCGGAAACCACCGCGACCCCCGCATCAACGCACCCGCCTCGGCCATAGGTCCCCGCATGATTCAGGCTTTGCTGCACCTGTTGCACGACCCCCCGCACATGGCGGAGCATCGAGTCGGTAGCCGCTCGCAGACGCCGCTGATCGGTACGAGCCTTGATAATAAGTTCTCGCAGTGTTTTGGCTAGCTCGAGTGATCGGCTCCGCTCGGGCTCAGCAAGCCGGGTCGCCAGGAATGTAAGCGTCGCGTCAGGATTCTCAGGAGCCATCGCCTTCACAATGGCTTGGCGTTCCTGGTCGAGGTTTGCGATCTGCGCACACACCGCTTCGACCTGCTCTCTCGCCTTGCCGATCGCTGTGGTGTCAGCTTGGCGGATTGCCTCGCGGTGGGCTCCCGAGGCGTGTACAAGCTCCTCGTGGAGACGCACAAGGTTAAGGAGCAGCGCCTCCACCGGCCCCGAGGCAGCGGCAGTGGGGAAGGGGGCAGACCTCGTGTGTGGGGCGTGTAATTGTCGAGCGTGCGATGCGTTCTGCATATCGCCGGTCCTCCGGCATCGCCCGGCTCTATCCGGGCGGCGTGTGTATTAGTGCGCTTCCGTGCGCTGTGTGCTACGCAGATCGCGTGCCAACCGGTCTACGAGCGGGAACCGCGCAGCACTGGTGATCTCGTGCGCAAGTTTCGCATCAAGCATTGATCGAAACTGCTTCTCGCCGTTGGTAGGCGCAAATGGCGGCGCTGCCTGGTTGCTCTCACGCATCAGCTTAAAAATCGGCTCGATAAGCACGACCGCGACCAGTTGCTCGGCAGCGTCTCGCGCCTGAGTGTCTGCTTCATCCGTCTTTGAGAGTGTGGTGGGCATCTTGCCCGAAGAGGCAAATGACATGATGCGAGAAAACTCGGCCTGATCCCGCGCAAGGCCCGTGCGGGCCATCGCCGAATCGGCAAAGCCGGGAGAGACGGGAGAGACGGGGTTTGTCATCGAGCCGATCTGCATGGCTACCTCATAATCAGTTTGGCGTGAAGCTGTCCGGACTTGTGAATCTGGGCGATAATCGCGATCTGGTCCTTGACGGGCACATTGAGCTGTGAGAAGGCGTTGAGCAGGTCCTGGAGCTTTGCGCCGCGAGATGAACCCGCATCTTCCGTCGAGAGCCCGACCCACTGGCTCTGGCTGATGAGCGGATCGGCGGCTGTGGCGACCGGCGGCGGGACCGTGCTGACGATATTGATCCCGTTCATCGTCAGGGCAACCGGGCTGATGCGCACATCCCCGGTAAAGCTGATCGTCCCCGTGCGCACATCGCAGATAACCTGTGCTGGCAGCTTGAGCAACTCGGTGGCGATCTGCGTGGACATGATGTCTGCGAGAAAGGCCGCGGGATCAGGCCGCTCCCCATCTGGAATGTTCACCGCAACCGTGCGGTCATCGAGCGCCTTGGCGACCCGTAAGCCCTCGGCAGCGGGGGAGTTAAAGTAGCTGTCGTTGATCGCCATGGCGATCTGCGAGGCTGCTCCATAGCCGCGATAGTGGGGTTCGAGGACGAGCGTGAAGTGCGTCTCTGGTGCGGGCATGACCAGCTCACGGACGATCTGCGCGCCGCCGGCAACTCGGGCGGTGGTGGGGATATCAACATTAAGCAGCATGACCGGCCCCGAGGCCATCGCAAAGACCGGGGAGCTTGGGATCGGGCCGAGGAGTGGGGCGACAAAGAGCTGTCCCCCATCAAGGCTTGAGGCCGACCCGAGCGTCGCGATGGTGACATCGAGCTCGTCGTTGAGCCGGGCACCACCACGGGGGATCTTGCAGGTGACCATGACCAGAGCAACACTCTTGGTTTTGGAGAGTTCTGACAGGTCGGGTATCGGGTTGCCGTTCATCTCCATCACGCGGGCCAGCGGGCGGGCCATGGCAAGCTCCTTGCCTGTGTCGCCGGTCCCGGGCAGCCCCATGACCAGGCCGATGCCCTGGAGGGTGTAGCTGCTGTCGGTGCTGAGGCGGGCGAGTTCCTGCACAGTGACCGTCTGCGCGCGCACACATGAGCCAAGACAGACCAGGCAAACGAGCGTGAGCGGGATGATACGGTGCATGGTGGATTCTCTCTTGAAGGATTGCGACTTGTGTGCTGGGTCAGAAGTTAAAGATGGCTTCAAGGATGCGTGGGATGAAACCCTTCTCGGCCGTCTTCGTGACCTCGCCCACGGTGGTCTGCAGCAGTTGCAGGTTGGCGAGCTGCGAGGAGTTCACGGTGTTGGCATCGGTGACATCTTCCTGGCGACAGGTGCCCTAGAGGACGATGGTCTTTGATTCCCCATTCTGCGATGCGACGGTCTTTCGGGCCTCGAGCACCAGGTTGCCGTTGGGCTTGATGTCGATGATCTCGGCGGTGATCCGCGCGATGAATCGGTCGGAACGCTTTGCTGTCCCTTTGCTCTTGAGCTCCTGATCGTTGATTATCCCAAGCGAAGCGAGGTTTGAGCGAGCCCCGGGTTCAAGACGAAGCCCCAGCAGCTGGGCAAGGTCGGGGAAGGGGCCAACATCCGTGGTGAGGTCGTATTCCTTCTTTGTATTGAGGGTCTGCTTGCTCTCAGCCGAGCTTGTTTCACTGATGATGAGCGTGACCAGATCGTGGACCATAAACTCTTTGGGCTTTGGGACATCGATATAGAGCATGCTCATCGTGCGGAGCGGGGCTGCCGGGTCTGGTTCGCCCAGTTCATCGAGAGCAACCTCGACGGCAAACTCATAGAAGCTTTGGGCATTCGCTGCGCCGGGCAGCGCAAGCGATGCGCTCAGACTGAGCAAGAGAGACAAGATGATCGTGCGCATTGCGAGATCCTCCAGCGGGGAGCCCGATAGCTCAGCCCGCTGGTGTGGTCTTCGCAACTGGCGTGCCCGGGTTGGAGCCGACCCAGACGACCGCAGCCCCCCGCCCGACAACCGTGGCTCGGAACCGCTCATTGGGGTTGTGCCGGGCAGCAAACTCGATCACTTCGCCCTCGAGCCCGTCGCGCAGGGCGTTCCCCTCGCGGCGGACGATCAGGCCCGTTGTCACCACCCGGACGAGCACCATGTCTCCCTTATGCACCATGATCGGTGGCTCGACGGCGTTGGTCTCGACGGTCTCCCCAGGGGCAAGCCGGCGCCGCGTGACAGACCCGACCGCAACCTCGGGAGTGACGACCCGGGCATTGGGCGGCAGCCAGCGGATTTCCGCTGAGATATCTTGCGCCTCGATGACCGCCCCCCGGGGCAGGGCTTTGCCAATGACAGCCACAGACCGATGGAGCTCGACGGTGATCCTGATCGTCTTTCGGGTGATTCGGCCCGAGGGGTCATAGACGGCAATCGCCACGGGCATGCGCTCTGAGGAGCCGGTCGGGGTGACCTCGATGATCCTGCCGACGGTCGAGATATCGAGGAAGTCCTGGTCCTCATCATGAAAGCCCAGACGCATCGATTCGGGCGGCGTGTGGAGGATGCGTGTGAGTTCTCGAGCGATTGCGCCCCGCACGGTCTTGAGGCCGATGAGGGGGCGGGCATCGGGTGCTGTGCCCGGTGCAGATGAAGGTGCGTCTGGTGTTGTGCGCAGAGGGGCGGGTGTGAGCACCCGCACATCACAGGCAGAGCCCGAGAGTGCGATCATCCCGGCAGATTCGCCGAGTTCTTCGGTCAGCCTGGCGAGCACGCGGTCGATCTCGACGCGGAACCAGCCGTGCTTGTCAGTGGGTTCAGCTCCCGGGCTTTCGATCAGGACGAGCGAGCCCAGGCGATCCGCGTCCGGGCCGGTGAGCCTTGCGATGTCGTCGAGGGTGAGCGGCGTGCCCGGCTCGATCCGAGCGGTCCGGCCCAGGACGAGCGCGGTCTGGGCCTGGGCCAGCGAGGCAAGCGCGAGGACAAGAATGAGCATCCGTGCGAGCATGTCACCGACCTCCGGTCAGTGGGGGGGTGGGGGGTGGGGAGCCGGACCCCCACTTGGGGTTTATCGTCTGAGCTGGGCAACGGCGCGGAGTGTTTCGTCGGCAGCCCGGATGGAGCTGCTGTTCATCTCGAAGGCCCGCTGGGTGCGGATCATCTCGATGAGTTCGCGGGTGGGGTCAACATTCGAGTTTTCGAGCCGGTTCTGCAGGATGCGACCCCGGTTCTCTTCCCCGGGGTTGCCCAAGATCTCCGGCCCGCTGGCGGCGGATTCGACAAACAGGTTCTCCCCGACCTGCTTGAGCCCGGTGGGGTTGACAAAGGTCGTGATCTGGATCTGCCCGACCTCGGTGGGCTCGGCCTGACCGGGCTGGAGCACGAAGACCCGACCATCCATGTTGATGGTGACGCTGATGGCATCGTTGGGAATCGTAATGATGGGGTCGAGTCGTCTGCCCTGGTCGTTTGCCAGCACGATCTCGCCGTCGGAGTTGAGCGTGAAGTTGCCCGCCCGGGTGTAGGCGACGCTGTTGGGGCCGAGTGCGTCCTCGACCTGCACCTTAAAGAACCCGAGCCCATCGACCATGAGGTCATAAGGGCGGCCCGTCGTGAGGGGCGATCCCTGCGTGAAGGTGACCTGCGTGCCCGAGACCTTGACCCCCAGCCCGACATAGAGCCCGGTGGGTCGTTCGTCGCCGTTGGAGTTCTCGACGCCCGGCTGCGCCCGCTCGATATACATCAGGTCCTGAAAGTTGGCCCGGCTTGCCTTGAAGCCTGTGGTATTGATATTGGCAAGGTTGTTGGAGATGACATCGAGCTGGGGGTTGAGGGCCGAGAGCCCCGAGGCCGCCGACTGGAGTGCGAGTACTGCCATATCTCTTCATCCTCTTCCTGCGTGTTCCTGCGTGATCCTGCGTGCTTAGGCGATGCGGGCGAAACGGTTGATGACCTGGTTGAGCACTCGGTCGTGGTAGCCGATCATGCCGATGTTGCCCTGGGCTTCTCGGGCAGCCCCTTCGATCTTCATCAGCGTGGCGATTTCATTGACCGCCGATTCTTCGACAGCCCGCTGCACGACTTGCCCGGTTGCGGGCCTTTGGTTTGCCATCTGGGTGGCATTGGGGACAAACAGGCCGTCGGGGCCTTTCTTGAGTGCTGCCCGGTTGGTGACTTCGATGATGCTGATCCTGGCGACCTCGTCTCCATCCTGGAGGATCGAGCCATCGGCCTGGATCGTGACGGGGCTCTCCCCCGAGAGGCGGATGGGGTTGCCGCCGGCCCCGACCAGGGCCATGCCGTTGACGACCGAGACCATCTGGCCCTGGGCGTTGAGGGTGAACCTGCCGTCGCGGGTGAGGCGGAACCTGCTTTCGCCCTCGTTCTGTTCATCGAGCAGCGTGAAGAACCCCTCGCCCCGGATTGCCAGGTCGAGGTCGTTGCCGGTGGTGCGGACGACACCTTGGCTGAAGTCGGTCCGGGTGCGGGCGGACATGACCCCGCCCCCGAGTCGTTCGAGGAGGTCGCTTGAGGGCATAAACCCGAGGTCATCCTCGACGCGGGCAGCGTCTCGCTGGCGGGTGGTGGCGACCTCGGGCTTGAAGCCGATGGTGTTGACATTGGCGAGGTTGGAGGCGTGGAGGTCCTGGCGGTAGGTCGCGTTGAGGGCACCAGAGACTGAGATGTAGAGGCCGTAGTTCATTGCGCTCCTTGGACACCCCGCGCAGGGGTCAGGGAGCCATACTCAACCGGCGTGCCAGTCGGGGGACGGGCGTGTGGGCCTCTTTGCGCGTGTTTTTTCGGGGCGTGTGGGGGTTTGGGGTCGTGGGGGGGCGCAAGAACAGCGTCAGGCGGTGGCCGCAGGCGCAAGGAAGGACGAGCACAGCGCAGCGGGCGTGGTGGGGGTCGCAGCGGGAGGGGTGGGGGGCGCAGCGGGAGGGGTGGGGGGCGCAGCGGGAGGGGTGTGGGCGGTGTCCGGGACGCCGCACCCACAACAAAAAAAGCGGCGGGGTGTTCGTGTTGCACCCCGCCGCGGCATCGTCCCTGACAGTTGTGTGTGGCGCTAGGCCGCGATGCTCAGATCGCTCCCGCCCGAGCTCTCGCTCTGGCTCTGGGTCACGCCGTCGGCCCCAAACTTGACGGTGAACTGGGCCGGGTCGCCGCGGACCGTCGAGCGGACCCCGGTGATCTGGTAGGTCACCGGGCTTGTGTTGGCGGGGATGGTGTCATCGGTGAAGTTCTTTGTGCCGGCGGTCGCCACGAAGACGAACGGGCCGCCGTTGTCGCTGCGGAGAATCTCGTAGACGGTGCCGGTGCCGCCCGCGGGGTTCTGGCACTTCCAGCCCAGCTCGACGGCGCCGTTCTGCAGCAGGGCCACGCGGAAGTTGTCCGGGGTGCCGGGGGGCCCGACGACGCCGGGGGGCGCGGGCGGGGGGATCTGCGCGAGGGTGTAGACATTGGGGTCGTCGGTGGTCTGGGCGAAGATGCGGATCGTCTCGATCATGTCGCTGCCGGCGTTGGGCGAGCCGTGCATCGCAGACACTTTATTATAGAAGTTTTGCGTTGCAGACTTGGCCGCGTCCTGGGCGAGCATGTGCTCGTCGTAGGCGGTCCGCGCCTCGCCGGTGAGGGTTGTGAGGTTGGCAACATCGGGCAGGCTGAGCCCGATCGCGGCGGCGTTGTTGGTCCACGGGGTGATGTGGGCCTCGTAGAACTGGATCTTGCCGAGGCGCGAGTTGGGGATTGTTCCCATAGCGAATCTCCTGCGCGGTCGGGTGTGACCCCGCCGCGGGCGTGCGTGGGCCGCCGGTCTTCATGCACCGTGCAGAGGAGCGGTCGCGCCCGGTGTTGTCTGCCCGGCCCGCACAGCACCGGCCCGCGTCCGGCCCTCGGATATCCCGACGGCCCTCGCGGCGGTGTTGCATCGTCGATCCCGCGAGCGCACTTCAGTGATGATCCTTAGAAACCCACAAAGAAGAAGCCCGCTCGGACTCATAAGAAGTCCGCTCGGACTCATAAGGAGCCCGTTCGGACTCATAAGGAGCCCGTTCGGGCAAAGTTCCATACAACCAACGAACACCAACGGTTATGGGGCGCTCATCGCGCTTTGATTGGCCCCAATCAA
>JAJRZG010000095.1 GCA_024275365.1 Planctomycetota bacterium
CACACGATCACCGCTGGCGAAGGCCCGATGACCAACGCCCTGCGGACCAAGTTCCGCGAGATCGTGACGAGTGATAGTGTGCCGGAGGATTGAGACGCTGGAATGCTCGTGTTTTGAAGATTGTGCATTGTCTCCATCTTCCGCCAAGCGAGAGGTACGATTCGTGTAAACTCTTGTCTTGCTTCCCAGAACATCCGGCCTAAGGGGGTGTGTTTTCGCCAAGGATTCACCAGCAACTCGTGATATCTTTGATAAGCGTCGGCTTCCCCCAGAGCTCGATGAACTTGTGCGCAGTATGAATCCCTGGTGGGAAGGAAAGCCCGCAGCCGTCCAGCCACCTTTCAAACGATGGGCATTCAGCCGGGTTCTTCGTGGGATCGAGGAAGGATTGGCACCTATCACGGTGCTTCGCGGCCCCCGTCAAGTGGGCAAATCCACCATCCAGGATCAGATCATCCAAGAGTTACTTGATACTCGCGGTATCGCGCCGAATCGGATACTCAAGGTCCAGTTTGATGAGATCAAGGAGCTTCTCCGTCTCAAGCTCCCTGTTTCGACTATTGCGTGGTGGTTCGAGAACCGTGTTCTGGAAAGGACATTCAACCAAGCGGCCCATGATGGGTATCCTGCGTACCTGCTTTTTGATGAAGTCCAAAACCTTGATGATTGGGCTCCCGAACTCAAAAACCTTGTTGATAATAATACTGTTCGTGTACTCGTGACTGGTTCATCAGCACTGCGAATCGAAGCGGGACGAGACAGCCTTGCCGGACGGATCAGCGCCATCGAACTCGGCCCCCTCCTCCTTCGAGAAGTCTCTGAACTCGGTCTCAACGAGCCCATTTTACCATTACTACCCGACAACGGGACAGCGACTCTTGGGCACAAAGACACATGGATTGCATTACAAATGCACGGAATCCAGAACCGCGAGGCTCGGGACCGGGCATTTGTCCGTTGGTCAGAGCGAGGGGGATACCCCAGGGCACAGCAAAGGTTTGATGTGCCCTGGCCTGAAATGGCTGATGCGTTGATTGAAACCGTTGTGAATCGAGCGATCCAGCATGATTTGCGCCAGGGTGAACGAGGACGAAAGAGAGATGAAACGCTTCTCAAAGAGATTTTTCGCCTCGCGTGTCGCTACACAGGGCAAGCGCCACGGCAGTCGATTTTCGTACAGGACATTAAATCCGCCCTTGACGCCAATATCGGTTGGCAACGTGTGTTAGCATATTTGCGGTTTTTAGAAGGAGCAATGCTCCTTCGTCTGGTGTCGCCGCTCGAACTTCGTCTTAAACGGAAAAGAGGACCCGCAAAGATCTGTCTCTGTGACCACGGTCTTCGCGCAGCATGGCTTCAAGAACTCATCCCCCTCGATCCCGCAGGATTAGCGAATGCTCCGCATATGGCCGACCTTGCTGGCAGGATTGCAGAGAGCGCAACGGGGTACTTTCTCTCTGGTATTCCCAATATCGACTTATCCCATTTTCCCGAGAGAGGAGCGGAGCCAGAAGTCGATTTCGTACTTTCGATCGGAAACAGCCGAATCCCGATCGAAGTGAAGTACCGCCGCAGGATCGATGGATTCGCCGACACGCGTGGATTGAGAGCGTTTATTGAGAAAAGCGTCTACAACGCTCCTTTCGGCGTGCTCGTCACGATGACTGATGATGTGACGCTCGACGACCCAAGAATTGTACCCGTATCTCTACCTTCACTTCTCTTGCTCCGATAGCTCCGGAGTGTTTCGTATTCCTTACCTGCCCTCGGCAGGAACATTTTTTACCTGTGACTGGGACAGGTTGTTGGTGTGCGGGGGAGCGCACCCCACCCTGCCGTGACGCCACCAAGCCCGAACTCTCCCAGCCTATAGTTCCTTTCAACCCTTTGAAACCGGGAGAAACACCTCATGCCCGACCTCACCATTAATGTCCGCGACATCCTCGGCTCCCAGGCTGGCGACCTGCTCGATCACGAGTGCCGCACTGTCTCCAAGAGCGCCCTCCACTGCCCCGGGCCTGACTTTGTCGATCGCGTCGTCGCCCAGACCGACCGCAACGCCAATGTGCTGGGCAACTATCAGCGGCTGCTCAACTCGGGCCGCCTGGGGGGGACCGGGTTTGTCTCCATCCTGCCGGTGGACCAAGGGATCGAGCACTCCGCCGGGGCCTCGTTTGCTCCCAACCCCGAGTATTTCGACCCCGCCAAGATCGTCGAACTGGCGATCGAGGGCGGGTGCAACGCGGTTGCCAGCACCTTCGGCGTGCTCGGGGCGGTCAGCCGAAAGTATGCGCACAAGATTCCGTTTCTGGTCAAGTTCAACCACAACGAGCTGATGACCTACCCCAACACCTTCAACCAGATCCCCTTTGGCAATGTCCGCCAGTGCTTCGAGATGGGGGCCGTCGCGGTCGGGGCGACGATCTACTTCGGCAGCCCCGAATCGGGCGAGCAGATCCAGTATGTCGCTGATATGTTCGCAGAAGCCCACTCCTATGGCATGGTGACGGTGCTCTGGTGCTATCTGCGCAACCCGGCCTTCAAGGTCGATGGCGTGGACTACCACGCGGCTGCCGACCTGACAGGGCAGGCCAACCACCTCGGCGTCACCATCCAGGCCGATATCATCAAACAAAAACTGCCGACCAACAACGGCGGGTTTGCTGCGCTGAACTCGGGCGATTCCTCCTATGGCAAGTTCCGCAAGGAGGTCTACACCGAGCTTGCTGGGTGTGACGAGAAGGGCGGCGGCGGGCACCCGATTGATCTGTGCCGATACCAGATCGTCAACAACTATATGGGCCGTATCCCGCTGATTAACTCCGGCGGGGCAAGCTCCGGCGCGGGCGACCTTGCGGAGGCGGTCACGACCGCGGTCATCAACAAGCGGGCTGGGGGCATGGGCCTGATCTCTGGTCGCAAGGCGTTCCAGCGGCCGATGAAGGAGGGTGCTGCCCTGCTCCACGCGATCCAAGATGTGTACCTAGATGAGAGCGTGACCGTCGCCTGACTGATTCGACGAAGCGCTCGAGAGTTGAGCCCCCCCTAACGCCGCCTGCGCTCTCCCAACGGGATGATGCCGGGCGGTGTTTTTTGATGTGCGGGTTGTGCGTGTACACCCCCATGGGGTTGAGATTCGTGACGACGATCTAGTCTGTTCTACCCAGATACCCGCACATGCGATAAGCGCATAGGGATCGTGTCACCTTCAATCCTTGCAACAGAGTCGATCGGGCGAAGAGTTGCCCCCCCCTAATCAGGTGGTTTTGAACTCATAGAACTGTCTTCATGCATCTGAATAATGCGATTGTCTCTCAACTGAAAATGAGGATACCTACTCAGTTTCCCACTTATTGCGAATGCTCTCGAACAAATGAAGCACTGAGCAGTTGTACACATCGTACTCCGAGAGATCACGCCATTCTTGCAAACGAGAATATCTGCGAACTGGCAAACTCGGAACGAGCTTTACTCTGTATTGAGAGTGAATCCCTCTCTATACATCGAGAAGTACCACATTCCTGTGGCATTTGGGTACGAGTCAACACACCGATAAGGATTCTCTCTCGATCATAAAAAACACAAAGGAAACTGGAAAGAGAACCCGATATACTTGTCATTGTAATATCTCACAAGAGTTATGCGCCAGCAACTCACATGAGCTTTCTGGAGGAGCCTGAAGGGAGTCGTTCAGATGCCGCACACACGGAACACCATGTCAGATGGTGCACACAAGATTCCCTCGCTCCTCCGCGAATACTCGGCTGCCATAGACGACCAACTCCGGGCTGCTCTTATGCACGACGCGGGGTGTGCTGTTGCGGTGCTTGAGACTGAGGGCACTATCCACGAGTGTAACGGCGCATTCGCATATCTTTTCGGTGAGTCAACGCCGAAGGATCTCATTGGTACACACTTTCAATCGTTGCTCGATGATGCCGAGTCATGCACGCTCGATCAGGCGATGCAGCATGTCCTTGTCCATGACGAGCCTGTTGTTGTCGATGGTGTGCTGGGCGAACGGTTTGTCCGCACGACATACCGTTCCATGCTCACTGAGCACACCGATTCTGTGTGTGTACTTGTGGTGATTGCCCCATTCGAGCCAGACACCGCGCCTCCGTCCTCGGCCCACCTCCTCTGCACCCAGGCCACCTGCCGCGATCCGATAGGGAGCCTGACCCCCCGCGAACGCGATGTGCTTCGGCATATCGGCATGGGGCTCCCGACCGCCGAGATCGCCCGCCAGCTTCACCGCTCGGTCAAGACGATTGAAGGGCACCGGGTCTCTCTCGGGCTCAAGCTTGGGGTTGCCAACCGCGTACAACTGGCCCGGATCGCCATCCGCAGCGGGCTCTCGCCACTCTCCGCGAGCACGATCGAGCCCAAGCCGGAGCCGGCAGCCGACTAAACACAGCAGAACGAGATGACGCAAGGCGCTCTAGGCTTTGGGCATGCCCACGGCCTCTGTCTTCCTTGATCGTGACGACACCCTCATCGCCAACGCCTCGCTCCCCGCAGCGGCTTTCGCTGCTGGCACCCACGGCGACCTGGCTGACCCAGCCTTTGTCCAGCTTCTCCCGGGCGTACACGAGGCGTGCTGTGATCTCCATCGGGCGGGATATGTGCTCGTCGTGATGACCAATCAGGGCGTGGTGGCCCGGGGGGGGGCATCGATCACCCAGGTGGAGGCGACAAACGCTCGGGTGTGCGAGACGCTCTCAAACCCCGATCAACCGGGCATCTCGCTCATCGAGCGGGTGTATTACTGCCCCTACCACCCTGCCGGGTCTGTGGAGCCGTTCTGTATCGAGCACCCGTGGCGGAAACCCCAGCCGGGCATGATCCTCGCCGCAGCCGAGGAACTCAACCTCGATCTCGCAGCCTCTTGGCTTGTGGGTGATGCGGAACGGGACATCGAGGCTGGGCGACGAGCGGGGATTGATCCCGCCCGGCTGCTGCTGCTGGACACGAACTCCGACATCCCTGACCTCGCAGCGGCGGCATCCCATATTCTGAGTCACCGGTGAACCCTTCAACACACAACACTGACAGTCCGAAATCCATGCCGGGCAAGCCCGGGCGGCTGCTGGTGGTGCTGCCCTCGTGGCTCGGTGATGCCGCGATGGCAACCCCCACGCTTCGGCTGCTCCGAGACGCGCTCCCCGGATCGTTCCTGGGTTGCCTTGCTCGGCAGGGGGTTGCCGACCTGCTCGAGGGCACTTCACTTGTCGATGAGATCATCATTGAGCGGGCCTCAGGGGTGATGGGCCCCAAGCGGGCAGCCTCGAAGGTGCGGCCGCTGCGGTTTGAGACTGCCCTGCTCCTGACGAACTCCTTTTCGACCGCGTTGGCGACCCGGATCGCGGGCATCCCGAGCCGGGTCGGCTATGACCGCGACGGGCGGGGGATGCTGCTGACCCATCGGCTGCGGGCGATGGAGTGGCCGGGCAGCACAGCCCGAAAACGCCGATGGGCACCGATCTCGGCAGTGGCGTATTACTACGCTGCCGGGCGGGTGGTGCTTGGGGATGCCCCGCCGACATTTGCCGAGTTGGACGACCCGATGGGTGTTCTGCCGCCTGGGGCTGCCATTGAGCTGCCGTTGAGCAATGCGGACCGCGAGGCTGGGCAGTCGGTGCTGACCTCGGCGGGTGTTGCACCCGGCTCGGCGTTCTGCATCCTCAACCCCGGCGCGAACAACCCCGCCAAGCGCTGGCCAGCCGAGCGGTTTGGCGAACTGGCTGACTCCCTCGCCGATCACCACGACCTGCGGGTGCTCATCAACACCGGCCCCGGAGAGGAGGAGGTCGCTGAGGCGGTGGCTCGGGCGTGCAGCAAGGCATGCCCGGTCGTCCTTGCTGGGCACGGCCAGACCCTGGCATCACTCAAGGCGATCCTCGCTCGGGCCAGGCTGCTGGTGACCAACGACACCGGCCCGCGCCACCTGGCAGCCGCCTTTGGGACGCCGACGGTTGCCCTGTTTGGCCCGACCGACCCCCGCTGGACCACGCTGCCCGAGCGGGACCCCGAGGCTGCCCCACCCCGTGAGACCCGCCTGGCCGCGGGGGACCTCGGCCCCGAGCCTCTGGAGGAGCACGAGATGGCTGATGAGCACCCGGAGCGGTGCCGGATTGATCTGATAGGGGTTCAACCGGTCATCGAGGCTGCCAATCGGCTCCTTACGCCGACCGCCACCCCCCCCACTCCTTCACACTAACTCCCCCAGATCCCATGCTTTGCAAGCTCAGCATCGGCATCCGGACGCGATGGCACCGTGCCACCCCTTGACGGCCCGGGTGTGGTTCCTACCATGAGGGGCTCAGGCCACGCTGCCTGCGTGACAATCCAGAAGTTCGGGGGCGTAGCTCAGTTTTGGTAGAGCGCTTCCATGGCATGGAAGAGGTCGTCGGTTCGAGCCCGGTCGCCTCCACTGAACGCACACGCTGTAAGCCGAAGGGTTTATGGCGTTTTTTCGTTTTGGTGGTGAACAGTGGGTAACCGCGGTGACCGGTTCGAGAGCGTGACAGATCTCGTGTCCACAGTGTGTCGGATGATTGAACGGTCTTCTCTTGGTATGGTGGAGATGCGTTTCAAATCGAACGGGCTATGGCTGTGATACCCAGAGATCGTCAAAGACCAACACCTCACCACCGAGTTCTGCCTGTGCCGATTCGGCGGCTGCCCGCGTGGCAAAGGCTGCGATCCCAAGCCCCATCGGCGTGTGCAGCTCGTCTGACCGGAGATACACAGCGTCTCGCGCATCCACCCACTCCAGCGAGTACATGTCGTGGACATACCACGCATACTCAACGCCCACGGGAACTGTCAGCCCGAACACCTCGCCTGTGTCATCAAACGCTCGCACGACGACCTGCCCGTCGCGGATCACGACCTCGGCTGCGGAGAACCGCTCGTCGCTCACGATCATCCCACAGACATCGCACACCGCCTGCCCGAAGTAGATCTTGGGTGGCTCAAGCGTTGCCTCTTTGCCGCACCCGGTCAAGAGCAGCAGCGACCCAAGGCAGAGCAGCGACACAATGCTCTTTGTCCAAACTTTCATAACGGCCGCCGTGTAAAGAGCATCCCCGCAACGCCCCACGGCACGACAACCCACACTGCTATCGCCCCGATCAGCATGGGGGTCAGCCATGCGCCAAAGGTCTGCACGCCATAGAGCCCCGCGGGGCCGAGCAGGTCGAGCGTCGAGTCGAACCCCCCCACCGCAGCGAGCTTGAACGCCTGGGTCGGGTTGACCAGGCTCAGCCCGAAGAGCTGTTCGATGGGCAGCTTGAACATGACAGTCGCACCCATGAGGCCGAGGTCACTGACAAAGACGAACCCGAGCCAGACAAAGACGGCTGCACCGATCGCGGTGCTTGAACGCCGAAGCACCACGGAGAGCAGCATCCCCACCGCGAGCATCGCCAGCGCGAGCATGATGCTCAGCGCGACGAGTCGTATGAAGACACCGATATCTGCCTGCGTGCTGTGGAATGCAAGCCACGCCACGCTCAACCCGAACCCGATCGATATCGACGAGGCGAGCGCAAGCCCGAGCCCGATGAACTTGGCGAGAAAGACCTCGAGGCGTGTGACCGGCTGGGAGAGCAGGTACGCCAACATCCCTCGCTCTCGTTCGGCAGAAAGACCAGACGCGCCGACCGTAAGAGCCATAAGCGGCACGACCAGCAGCACAAGATTCACAAGGCTTGCTGTCATCTTGCCAAAGCCCGCAAAGCCGGTGAGGCCCGTCCCGATCTGCGAGAGTGTCGCAAGCCCCACAGCCAATGCACCGAACGCGAGCGTGTAGAGCATGAACCAACGGTTGCGGAGGGCATCGCGCAGCTCTTTACGCACCAGAGGCACGATCGTCCGTGGGTCGAGCGTCATCTCACCCAGACAACCACGCACCGGAGAAACGCCTGAAACGCTCATGACGCGCCCTCCGTCTTTGGCTGTTTCGTAGAGCACTCCGAGGGCTTGTTTGCAAAGCCATTGAGACACTCGACCGGGCCGCCGGCAAGGGGTCGTGTCGTCTTGAACCCCTGCGCGTGCAGTGCTGCGAGTGCTTTCTGGAGCGAGGCTTCCGGCACGCGCACGCTGACTTTGTCAGACCCGGCGTGATGGGCGATTTCGGCATCCGGTGCTCGGTCGCCGACAATCTTGCCTGATTCCATCGTGATCACCCGGTCGGCGAGCTCCTCGACCTCCTCGGGTCTGTGCGAGGTAAAGAAGATCGTCTTGCCCTGCCTGCGGAGCTCGGCAAGCTGCATGAGGAGATCGCTCCGTCCTGCCGCGTCGAGGTTTGAGGTGGGTTCATCGAGCAACAGGATCGGCGGGTCGGTCAGCATCGCGATACCGAGTGCTAGCCGTTGCTTCATACCGCCCGAGAGCTCACGCACACGCTTGCGGGAGTGGACCCCAAGACCAGTCATGGCTAACGCGCGACCACACGCGGCCTTGTCCACCCGCTTGAGGCTTGCAAAGAACGCGATCGCCTCGACCACGCGGAAATCGTCATAAAACGCCAGCTCCTGTGGCACATACCCGAGCATCCGGCGGGCTGCCTTGCCGTGGCGGCGGACATCGATGTCATTGATGGTCACCGACCCTCGGAACGAGATCAAGCCGAGGGTACACCGCAACAGGGTTGTTTTTCCTGCGCCGTTCGAACCCCAGAGCGCAACAGCCTGGCCTTTCTCAACCGCGAGCGACACACCGTCGAGTGCGACGAATCGGCCAAATGCTTTCTGGACACAATCGACTCGGATCATGCTACACCTCCGGTCGCGTTTGCTGCATCGGCCCATGCCGGCCAGGGTCTCACGCCACCAGCCATACAGACTGCACCAGCAGCAAACAGGCCAAGCGCAGCGAACCACATCGAATACCCACTCGGCTGTACGGTTGTGACAACCTCGGTCCGTACCGGCTCCATCAGGGGTGCCGTGTCGATGAGCTTGGGGCGGGGTGTCACGATCGGGAATGCCCGAGCCGCCATCTCGACTGCGCGTTGTGCGGGGCTGAACAAGAACATTCTGAGCTTTGGTTCCCGGTCGATCAGGTTCTCAAACAAGCCCTCTGCCTTGTATTCGACATCACCGAAACCATCATCATCCAGGTCGAAACCTCGATAATCGCTCCAATAGTTACCGACACCATCAAGTGTAAAGTGGTTGCCCTTAAGCATTCCAGACCCGAGTATTGCGACCTGCTCGATATTCTCTAGCATGGTATTCATGGTAAAATAGTTTCGCGTCACCGACGGCATGAACGCTATTCCAATATCGTTGTAGGCGATGATATTCTGACGATAGACATGCACACGGTCGATCTCCGATGGCGTGTTATCGAGGTGGATCCCGATCCGGTTTCCGACAAATATGTTGTCTTCAGCAATCAGGCCATCCATATCCTTAAGCCCGATTCCGTACCCGCTCGGGCCACGGTTGTGGGCGAATGTATTTCGTCGTATCGTCAGGTCGTGGCTGTACATGAGGAATGCCCCGACCGAGTTATTCTCCAACTGATTGTCCTCAAGGATATTGCCGTCGCTGTACATGAAGTGCAGCCCATAGCGTCCCTGCGAAATCCGATTCCGCCGGAGTTGGACACCATCAGAAAACCACATCACGACATCGCGACTCTGAATGACCGTGTTGTCCTCGACAATCACCCGGGGGCTCTGCCAGCGCCTGATGCCATCGCCGCGACGGGGGACCGGCAGAAGCTTGCTCGTGATGTAGTTCCCCCGGATCACACTGTCCGGTGCCTCTTTGAGGTAGATGCCAAAGAGCACATCCTCAAACCGACAATCGATGATGCTCGCCCGTGGGAATGTCCCGGTGATCCCCGCGTTCTCTTTGTCGAGGCTCTTGCCGGTATTGCGGAGCGTCAGCCCCTTGACCGTCACATCTGCCGCCAGAATCGTCAGCACATCACCGCCGCCGCCGCCATCGATGATGACCTTGCCATCACCAATCAGCGTCAGTGGCTTGTCGATTGTGATGTGTCCTGCATAAAGCCCCGCCGGGATGCGGATGACAGAGCCTTCCTCAGCAGCGGCAATCGCCCCAGCGATATCAAAGCCGCTGGCGTTCTGGGCTTTCGCCATAACCGCCGCCAGACAAACCACGGCACCCACCAGGATCAACGAGAATACTCGCAACGATCACGCCTCCGCGGCAGATGCCGTCGATTGCTTTTCTGCCCGAGCAGCATCGTGCAGCGGTTTGAATGCTCGGCGGTGGAAGTAGAGCCCCGCGATCGTGAGAAATGATGCACCAAATGCCATCCACCACCCGGGCCCAGCCGCGGCGTGCGTTTTAAACTGCCCGATGATGCCCGTGCCCCACACCGGGGGCGTGAACGGAGCTATCGCGCCAGAGAGTGGGGCTGTCGGGTCAAGATTTTGCCCGAAGTGGTTCAACCAGAAGTACAAGTCGATAAAGAAGATCGGTGGGAACAGAATCGACGGCAGCGTCAGGAGCACAGCCCACCGGCTCCGCACATACAGTGCGCCTTCCACCATCAAGACGAGAGAGATCAGCGCAGTAATCGAGAGCATCCGCTCCAGTTTCGCGGCATCTTCGAGTGGTCGCATCCCGATGTAATGATTGAGCCCGTCGATCTCTTTTACATCGCCGGTCAGCCGATTGACATACGCGACGACATTGAGCGCGTCCGGGTACTGCGGTGCCTCAAGCCTCATCGTCCAGTATGGCAGAAAGATTGAGACCAATAGTAACACGCGTGCCGCGGTCAGGAGAAGAGCCGGCGCTATGTAGCGACCCCGGTGCTTCGCCAGTTCATCCAACGGTACCCGAGGACCCAAGATTGCTTTGAGTGCCGCAGCCATGCCGTCTCCTATTGCTCTTCGATGGGAATCACTCGCGAGGACTTTCGCCCTCGCGAGTAGAGTAGGGGTTATTCAGCGGGCTTCACCAGGAAGTAGCCCATCATCTCAAGGTGCAATGCCGAGCAGAACTCGGAGCAATAGAACGGATAGACCCCGGGCTTGTCAGCCACAAACTCGAGAGTCTGTGCTTCACCGGGTTCGAGACTCAAGTTGGTGTTGTATCCGGGAATCGCCAGGCCGTGGGTCGCGTCATAGGCGCGTTCCACATTGGTGATATGCCACCGGACAAGATCGCCCTCATTCACCTCAACATGCTCGGGTGTAAAGTGGCTTCGGACGGCGGTCATGTAGATATCAACCGTCGTGCCGTTGCGCTCGATCCGCTCCTTGCCCTGCCTGGCGTAGTCGAGCCGGACCGACTGCGTCTCGGGGTTCCAGCCAACCTCGGGGTACACATCCCATGGCTTGAGCTTGTCGGCCTTGATGATCTGGGCGTAGTGAGGCTCACCCATCCCGATCGGCATGTCGTAGATCACCCTCATGGTGTCGCCAGTCTCGGCGATGTCAACGAGCTGGAAGTTCTGTGGCAGCAGCGGCCCAACCGGTGCAAAGCGGTCGATCGCCCACTTGTTCATGCTTACCAGGTACTTGCCGTCCGGGCTCACTGTGTCACCCTCAGCGACAGCGATATGACCAACATTGTACTGCACCGGAACCTTACCAACCATCGTCCAATCGGCTTCGGGGTTCTTTGTACCAGCCTCGCCACCAAGCGACCAACGAGCAACGGATGGCTCGAGGAACAAGGAGGTATACGCGTAGCCCAAGTTATCAAACTGAGTATGCAACGGACCGAGACCAACCTCGATCTGCGCCTCGACGCAGCTGTCAAAGTCGAGCACGGGCACACCGAACTGATCGGGCTCCCAGTTTTTCGCCGCGATCGTCGCCATGATCTTGTCAAAGCTGTAGACCGTCACATGCGGGTCGAGCTTCCCGCTCACGACCATAAACGCACCGTCGGGGGTTACATCTATGCCGTGCGGGCTCTTGGGCTCGGGGATGAAGTAGAGCACGCCCTCTTCGATGAGAGTGTCAAGCGAGAGAACCGGGAAGTCCTTGATCAGATCGACTCTGCCGGCCTTGAAGAGCTCTACAGCCTTGTCGAGGTTGATCACATGCATGTAGTCATTGTCGCGCTGGCTTGCACCTGCCTCAAAGGGCGGTGCGCCCGACTCGACCCCGCCGGTTGCGAGTTCGGTGTTGAAAGAGTTGCCGAAAATCCAGCCCTCGCTGACCAGCTTGCCCGCGTCGAACAAATCCTGCCAGTAGGGGGGAAGTTCGAGCGCAAAGGACTGTGACTCGTCGATCCGACCGGCCTTGCGGTCAAACTTCCAGATCGTCACCATGCCGCGATACTTCTCGACATACTCATCCATCGGGGCATAGTCCCACCCGAGCGGGTGCCCATACTGGCCGCCCTCGATGATGTAATCCGTGTTGGGAGTCACCATCGTCCCGCCATGGTCAGAGAGCGAGATCGGGTTCTTGACGATCTGCTTGGTCTCAAAGTCTCGCAGATCAATGACCGCAATACGAGCGTTGGCTTTGTCATTGATAAAGACAAACTGCCCGTCATAGTCGCCAGCGGTCTCACTCAACGCGGGGTGGTGTGTGTCACCCCACAAAATGTCTTTGCCGTTCACCTTCCCCGAAGCGAGGATATCTTGACCCACGCCGTAGCCATAACCCTGCCAGGGCTCTGGTGTGAAGACACCGATGATCTTCAGGATGCGCATCGAGGGTACCCCGATCACGATCATCTGTCCGCCGTGCCCGCCCGAGGCAAACATCATGTACTCATCATGTCGGCCAGAGGGCATGAAGGTCTTGGCAGCCGCCACGAGATCATCGGGCGTCAGGTTTCGCTCCTCGGCGACAGTCTGCAACGCCTCGTAGGGCGCGTCGCCATAGGCAGATGTGGCGCCCCCAGCCCCAGAGGACGAATCGTCCCCTCCAGTGTTCCCGCACCCAACGAGGAGAGAACTCCCCATTAAACATGCACCGAATATCCATCGCTTGGCTTTCACGAGCATTCTCCTTCGACTCACGCCGGTGGTACACAAGTAATAAATGATCCGTTCGTCTTGATTGTAGAGGATACACGCTCCATCGAGACATGTTCGATGACTTTATCCGTTGAGGCTCTCCGGATGATACCGGCGAGTCTCACTGCAAATCCAAGACACACCTATATGATTATCCAGATATAATGGTTAGTCAATGAGAGTCTCCAATATCTCACGATATTGACAGCAATTGTAGCCGGTGGTTTCTCGGGCATCAATAGGGGTTTTGATCTCGAATCACGACTTGTCCCACTCGACTCATCCACCGATCATCACAGTGGGCATCCCCACGACGATTGTGCCCCCATGGGCGGTTGAATCACCCATCCGGGCAGCGGGTTTGTTGCCGATGAGCACGGTTGCGGAGCCCTTGACAATCGAGTCCGGCGGACCGACGCAGACGACCGCGTCTCCCATAACGGCAGCGGGCATGTTGCATATCAGCACCGTGGGCATGCCGGGGCCGATGATCGGGCCGCCGACATGGGGCACAACACCTGTCACCATCGGGCAGACATGCATACTGGTCAGTGTGGCTGCTGGGGGCATGTGCTGGAACTCCTACCAGTGGTTTGTGCCTGATGCTATAGCTTGACCGAGTTTCACATACGGCTCACTCGCCTTCGAGACTTTTTTCCGTTCCTTTCGGCTGACCGGCTGCTGCTCTGGTGCCGGTGGCTCATCGGAAAGTGTGTCCTCGATTTGGGAGCTTTCCACTTGTGAAG
>JAJRZG010000096.1 GCA_024275365.1 Planctomycetota bacterium
AACGAACTTTGGTGCGTCGAGGCCATGGCATCCGGCAAAGATCGTCCCGGAGGGACGAAGTACCCACGGCATCACACGCTTTCTGCCTTTCCACTCTGCCTTTCTGTCTTTCCTCTGTGTCCCTCTGTGCCCTCTGTGGTGACACTGCCTTCGCCTTTGCTCCCCCCGCCATGGCACCCCAGAGCGGAGGCCGGGGCGGCCGGCATCAGAGCCCACGAACCATAACCGATACGGAGCGTGACGGGCACCCCCTGACGGGCTGCACCATCCACCCCCCTTCACACCTCCGCACCCCTCCCCATTACCTTCCTCTGCGCCATCCGCGTCCCCTCTCTGCGCCCTCCGCGTTCTGCCTTTCCCCCTGCCTTGCCGCCTCTCTTCGAGCCCTTCGCGCCCTTGGCGTTCAAAAAAGGGACTCCGCGTACAGAAGAACCCCCGCGTGTACCATCACCCCCCACCCCCCCACCCCTCTACCATCCGCCGTGAAAGGCACCCTCCATCTCGTCCGGGCCTTCGGGATCGATATCGCGGTCCATTGGTCGTTCCTGCTCCTCATCGCATGGATCGTCTACCGATCGGCGACCATCGGGGTGGGGATGGTGGCGACCGGGGTTGCGATCGTCTTCGTGCTCACCATCTTTGCCTGCGTCGTCCTCCATGAGCTCGGCCACGCGCTGACCGCCAAGGCGTTCGGCATCGGCACCCGGCACATCACCATCCTGCCCATCGGCGGGGTGGCGGCGCTTGAGCGCATCCCGACGCAACCCGGGCAGGAGTTCCTCATCACGATCGCCGGGCCTGCCGTCAATGTCGTCATCGCGGCGGGGCTCATCGGCGGGGTCTGGCTGCTGGGCGATCTCGCCATGCCCGAGACCACCTACTCGGCGGCAGGCACGGGCTTTTTCCTGAGTCTTGGGGTTGTCAATGTCGCCCTTGCCGTCTTTAACATGCTGCCCGCCTTCCCGATGGACGGGGGGCGGGTGCTGCGGGCGGTGCTCGCGATCTGGCTCGAATATGCCCGCGCGACCGCGATCGCGGCCGGGTGCGGGCAACTGATGGCCGTCGCGTTTGCCGCGTGGGCGCTG
Organism: Planctomycetota bacterium; assembly: GCA_024275365.1. Lineage (GTDB taxonomy): Bacteria > Planctomycetota > Phycisphaerae > Phycisphaerales > UBA1924 > PNC22. Next base: position 1,086 of record JAJRZG010000096.1, read on the forward strand.
TGGGGAGGCAACCCGTTCCTGCTGCTCATCGCGGCGTTTGTCTTCTTTGGGAGCAAGGCGGAGGTCGCGGCGGCACGGCAACGGGCCGTCCTGACGCGGCAGCGAGTCGGAGTGGCGATGCAGACAGACATCCACGCCCTGCCCTTCGATGCGGCGGTCGGCGAGGCCGCGCAGATCATGTTTGAAGGCCGCCAGCACGACTTCCCGGTGTTTGATGCCGAGGGGGGGCTCGTCGGCCTGCTGCGGCGCGAGGCGATCGTCGAGGGGATGCGCTCGCGCGGGCCTGATGCCCCGATCAGAGAACGCATCGAGACAGACCTGCCCGTGCTCGATGAAAACGACGACCTGGCGCACGCGCTCGAGATGCTCCGCACCCACGGCCCGGCGCTTGCCGTCATGCACCGGGGGCGGCTCGTCGGGCTGCTCTCTCAAGAACAACTGGGCAGGTTTTTGATGCTCGGGGGCGTGCCGGGCCGGTAAGGGCGCGGGGGCAATGCCGAGCCGTCCCGCGATCAGCCCGGGTGCTTTGCGTCGAGCTCTTCCCAGCGGGCATAGAGGGCTGCAACGGCCGCCTGGGCGTGCGAGAGGTCCTGGCACGCCTGCGCCATCGCCGCGTGATCGGCCATGATGCCGGGCTGTGCGAGCTGCGCCTAGGCACACGCGATCCGGGCCTCGGCCTCTTCGATCCGCTGCTCCATGGTGTCGTACTCCCGCTGCTCGAGGTAGCCGAGCCGCTTGCGATTCTGGGCTTTTGGCGGCGGAGAGGCGGCGGGCGATGCGGCCTTCTTGCGCTCGGGGGGCGGGGCCTCCTGCTGCGCGTTGAGCGCGGCAAGAGCCTGAGGCAGGCTTGCGTGCATCCGAGCGCCGCCCCGGCCATCGAGCGCGAGCAGGTCGGACGCGAGGTGCTCGAGCATCGCCCGGTCGTGCGTGACCAGCACCAACGCGCCGGGGAAGTCCTCGAGCGACTCTTCGAGCATCTCAAGTGTCGGGATGTCGAGGTCGTTGGTCGGCTCATCGAGCACGAGCACATCGGCCGGCTCGAGCATGATCCGCGCGATGTGGATGCGTGCAAGCTCGCCGCCGCTGAGGGAGCTCACCGGCTGCTCGAGCTGCTCATCGCGGAAGAGAAACCGCCGCGACCACGCGGTGATGTGCATCGCCCGCCCACGGAACCGGACCTGATCGCTCACGGGGCAGAGCGCCTCTTTGAGCAGTGTGGTCTGGGCGAAGTCCTCGCGGTGCTGGCTGAAGACGACGACGCGCGGAGGCGGGTCGCACCGCTCGATGGTGCCCGCGTCCGGGGACAACTCGCCGGTGAGCACGCGGATGAGCGTTGTCTTGCCGCTGCCATTGGACCCGACCAGACCCAGGCGGCTCCCTACACCCAGCGAGAGGCTGACATCGGCAAAGAGCAGCCGACCACCGAGCGATTTGGAGACCCCTTTGGCGGTCAGGAGCTTGTGGGTCTGCCTGCCTGTGCTGTCGAAATCGACACGGGCACCGGCACCTGATGCAGCGACATTCCTCGCCTTGAGTTCATCGAGCGCATCCATCCGCGCTCCGCTCGCAGCGATCCGCCCTTTCGCCTTGGTCTGCCTGCCTTGTGGCCCGCGCGAGAGCCACGCGAGGTCCTTGCGGACCTCTCCTGCGACCGCCTGCTCGGCCTTGGTCTGGGCTGCAAGAAACTCTGCCTTGCGGCGCAGGAACTCGGTGTAGTTGCCATCCACAGCGAGTGCTGAGTGCGGGTAAGCCGGGCTCAGCTCGACCACGCGGGTCGCTGTATTCTCGAGGAACGCCCGGTCATGCGTAACGAACATGACAGCAAAGCGTGAGCCTGCCCCCGGGGGCTGCCTGACGAACTGTTCGAGCCACCGGATGCCGTCGAGGTCGAGGTGGTTGGTCGGCTCATCAAGCAGGAGGAGGTCCGGCTCTCCGCCAGCCTCGCTCAGAGCGCGGGCGATCGCCAGACGCTTGCGCCACCCACCAGAGAGGGCAGTTGCCGGTGTGCCTGCCAGAGTCGAATCAAACGCGACGCGGGGCAGGATCATGTCGGCGAGAATCTCGGCCTCGAAGTGGTCATGGGTAACGCCGACCTCGCCCACGCTTGTGAATGCAGACTCAATCAGCACCTCTCGAGCCGAAAGGCCCTCTGGAAAGCGGTCGTGCTGGGGAATATAGACCGCCCTGAGCCCCTTGCTCGCGGTGACTGTCCCCCCGTCGGGTGTGCTTTCACCAGCAAGCAGCCGCAGCAGTGTGCTCTTGCCACTGCCATTTGGACCAATGAGCCCGATGCGGTCCCCCTCCTCTATCGCAAGGGAGAGGCCATGGAACAGTCTCTGCACGCCGTGGGTCTTGGTGATGTCTTGGGCAGTGAGCAGCACGAGATCCTCTTCACCCGCAGGGATGCGCAAGCGTGACCGGAGGGTACGCCTGCTTGGCTCTGCAATACGAGAAGAGCATTCGCGTTTTGCCGGGTCGTTCTCCTCATCAGAGTCGAGATCATACGCATCCTACTTGAAACTCGCGCGCCAACGGGGGGGGGGAACGGGAGAGCCGTGCCACCAGTCATCTCCGCGTTCGGACAAGCGTCAAACAGAGCCACGAGCGCAAGCGACCGGTTTCGGTCGATCGGCATGTGCCGGCACACGCCAACCCGTCGCTTGCGCTCAGGGCTCTGTTGATCCGGCCTTCCCACTGGGACGCACGAGTATTTTCTGGAATGCGTATCACAGATGATCTAGGAGAGCCGGACCCGACGGAGACGCAGTGCATTGGCGATGACAGACACCGAGCTCAAACTCATCGCAACCGCAGCAATGAGCGGGCTGAGCAAGGCTTTCTCACCAAAGAGCGGGTAGAGCACACCCGCAGCAACGGGCACGCCCGCTGCGTTATACACGAATGCAAAGAACAGGTTCTGGCGGATATTCCGCATGGTGGAGGTGCTCAGCTTGCGTGCCCGGACGAGCCCTCGGAGATCGCCACCGATGAGTGTCATGCCGGCACTCTCGATTGCCACTCCTGAACCTGTCCCCATCGCAATCCCGATATTCGCTTGCGCAAGAGCGGGGGCATCATTGACCCCATCACCCGCCATCGCGACGAGTTCCCCCTTGGCTTGGAACTCTTTCACAACTTGGGCTTTTTGCTGAGGGAGGACATCCGCCTTCACCTCATCAATATCAAGTTTGGCGGCTATCGCCAGGGCGGTTGTTTCGTTGTCCCCGGTCAGCATCACAACCCGCAGGCCGAGCTTGTGCATCGCGGCAATCGCGCCGGGTGTCGATTCTTTGATCGGATCGGCAACCGCGATCATCCACGCAAGATGCCCGCCCACCGCGATCAACATCGCGGTCTGCCCTTGCCTTCTCGCATCGTCCGCAGCAGATTGGAGCTGCGCCGGATCAATCTCCATCGCGAGCATCATCTTGGGAGATCCGATCCCGATTTCGACCCCATCGACAGTCGCTGTGATCCCCTTGCCGGTGACCGAGGCAAAGTCCTCGACCTCCATCTGGTCTACCCCGCGCTCAACCGCGCCGCTGACAATCGCACTGGCCAATGGGTGCTCGCTCGACCGCTCCGCAGCGGCAATCATCGAGAGCATCCGTCGCTCGTCGATGCCCTCGATCGTGTGGACCTCAACAAGCTTGGGCCTGCCCTCGGTGAGGGTCCCAGTTTTATCGACGACGATGGTAGTGATCTTCTCAAATGTTTCGAGGGCCTCGGCATCCTTGATGAGCACGCCGTTCTTGGCACCCTTTCCTGCTGCAACCATGATCGACATCGGTGTTGCAAGCCCAAGCGCACACGGGCAGGCAATGATGAGCACCGAGATTGACGCGATCAGGGCATACGCCATAGCTGGGGATGGGCCGATGAGCGACCAGACGACAAAGGAGATCACCGCGATAACAATCACCGCGGGCACAAACCATGACGCGACCGCATCGACGAGTTTCTGGATCGGCGCGCGTGAACGCTGAGCATCGGCAACCATCTGCACGATCTGGGCAAGCATCGTCTCAGAGCCAACTCGCTCGACTTCCATCACAAACGACCCGGTCGTGTTGACCGTGCCGCCGGTAACCTGAGTGCCCTTGTCTTTGACGACCGGCACGGGTTCGCCGGTAATCATCGATTCATCGACGGTTGAGTGCCCGTCAACAACGATGCCATCGATCGGGATTTTGTCTCCGGGGCGGACACGAACGCGGTCGCCCACTTTGAGTTGCTCGACGGGCACCTCGGTATCGTTGCCATCGTCCCCGATGAGCATGGCTGCCGGCGGGGTCAACTCAAGGAGTTCTCGGATCGCTGAGCCCGTCTGTGATCTGGCTCGGAGTTCGAGCACTTGTCCGAGCAGGACGAGCATGGTGATGAAGGCTGCGGCTTCAAAGTAGACCTCGACGGACCCAGTTTCATCCCGGAAAGCGTCGGGAAAGATCCCGGAAGCAAATGTCGCAACCACGCTGAACACATACGCGACGCCGACACCCATCCCGACAAGCGTGAACATGTTGGGGCTCTTGTGCTTGACCGATTGCACAGCCCGCACAAAGAAGGGCCATGCGCAATACAGAATCACGGGCGTTGCGAGAAGCAACTCACTCCACCGGGCTGTTGCGTGCCCCATGATCTTGTCAACCGGCTGGCCGGGGAACAGATTCCCCATCGCAATAAAGAGCAGAGGCAGCGTCAAGACTGCTGAAATGATAAACCTCCGGGTCATATCGCGGAGTTCGCCGTCATCCTGCTCGACACTGGCATCCATGGGTTCGAGTGCCATCCCGCACTTGGGGCATGAGCCAGGGCCGACCTGTTGCACTTCAGGGTGCATGGGGCAGGTATACAACGCATCCTTTGGCGCGTCATCAGCGGGACGATCCTCGGCTGGTTTCAGGTAGTGTTGCGGGTCGGCCTTAAACTTTGCTGCACACGAGCCGCTACAGAAGTGGAAACGCTGAGCATCAAACTCGAAAGACTCCGCAGCCTTGTTCGGGTCAAGCTCCATGCCACAGACAGGATCGGTGACAAGGTTCTGATTTGTGTGCTCTTGATTCATTGTCGCTCCGGATATGTTCAATGGATACGATGTGGAGTATGAGGGATTGTATCTAACACTGTTATAGATTCGTTGCATTCAGGCGTGGCCGTCCACACCAACGCAGCCATGTGGAACCACGGAACAACCAGGGCGACAGACCTTCCAGCCCGTGTTGATACGGCCTGAAGCATTGAGGGGCAACTGGGCTCAGCATTCTTCAGGGGTTCCATGTCATTGAGTTCGTGTGAGTCTCCGCGATACTTCGATAGAGACCTCTACTCTCTTGGGCCACAGCATATTCCTCATGGCCTCTACCGCAATCCAATCCTGGCTGTCGACGGGCCTTGTCCCATGGGGCTGCTCGACCAAGTTGCACGATGCACCCCCGCCACGAGCCAGAGGTTCACCGACTTCATCCGGCTTGGAGAGGTCCTGATATCTTCTCATTGAGCTTGGAAGTCACAATGAGTGATCCAACCTCTGCGAACCCTGACAAGCAGAAGCCTCTTTTGTTCGCTCCGGCGGATGGGCTCATTCCCGATCGGAAAAGGTCCTTTCACAGGCTCAGAGCGAAACACCAACCAATAAAGGCAGTCCTCTATCGCCACATAGATGCTGCTGGCTCCATCGATTGCCCTTCAGCGTGTGACCCGGTAAATCCCCAGCAACTCCCGTAACCCTGCTGGAGCTGCCCACCGGATGACAGTACAAGAAGCACCGCCCGGAGCCGCTGATCCGATGATCGGACGCGGTGGAATTCATGGCTTCCATAATGAGCCAATGGGCGGCAATCGGCATATACTCCCGCTGATCTTTGGCAACGGGTTTAATGAGGTAGCATTGACTTTGTACGAAGATCAAGTGTCTTCGAGTGCCACGCACTCAAACACCACCTTTGCGGGTGTAGTTCAGTGGTAGAACGTCAGCTTCCCAAGCTGAATGTCGTCGGTTCGATCCCGATCACCCGCTTTTGAACCCGTGCTCCAGGCACGGGCGAAGCCCTTGCCAGGGCGCAGAGGCATCGGTATTCGGCATCCGCCGCAAGTGCGTGCCAACGGTCGCGTCGATCCGGTGTAACCCGATCGTCTCCCCCTTTGCCAGATGCCTTCGAGCTGCCGACAAACCTAGAAAGGTGGTGATTGTGGCCTTGATGTGCAAGCTGCTCACGATCATCAACGCCGTGGTCCGAGACCGACTTGAATGATCCAAACTCAAAACTATCCAGAATCTCGCTTGACATCAAACACAGCCGCTCCGCGTTAAAACTGCTCTCCTCCCCCCTTTGCGTTCTTCGCGTTCACAAGTGCCTGGTCAGCTCCCGCCGGAGGATCTTGCCTGTTGCATTCCGCGGCAGCATCTCGAGCACGCGGACCAGCTTGGGTACCTTGTACCCGGCGAGGTGCTCGCGGCAGAGGGTCAGGACTTGCTGCGGGTCAAAGTCGGTGGTGGGGTCGGTATCAGAATCGACGCCGGGTTCGAGAGCCTCCTCTTCGAGCTCGACAAAGGCGATCGGCACCTCGCCTCGCATCGGGTCGGGCTGGCCGATGATGGCTGAGTCCTTGATCGCGGGGTGGCGGTTGATGACTTCTTCGATTTCACGGGGGAAGACATTCTCGCCGCCGATGATGAGCATCTCTTTGATGCGGCCGGTGATGGCGAGGTGGCCGTCCTCGTCGAAGCGGGCCATGTCGCCGGTGTGGAACCAGCCGTCGGGGTCGATCGCCTGGGCGGTCTGCTCGGGGAGGTGGTAGTAACCGGCCATGAGGTTGGGGCCGCGGATGAGGAGTTCGCCCTCGTGGTCCTGCGAGGTGGCAGCGGGGATCACCTTCCCGGTGGCGGGGTCGAGGATCGCCTGCTCGACACGGAGCAGCGGGCGGCCAACCGAGCGGGGACGCCATTCGTGCGGGCGGCACCAGTTGGTGACGGGGCTCGTTTCGGTCAGGCCGTAGCCCTCGCAGATCGTGACGCCGAAGCGGTCGCGGAAGCGATCGAAAGTATCTTGGGGCAGGGGCTCGCCGCCCGAGACGGCAAAGCGGAGGCTGGCAAAGTCGTCGGGCTTTGCGCTCTTGGCG
>JAJRZG010000097.1 GCA_024275365.1 Planctomycetota bacterium
CCCCCGTCGCCGACCGACTCATGGCTGAGTATCCACACACACTCATCCACACCAGTGGCAACGATGTCGGGCTCCCCGACGGCACCATGGGCAACTCCGAGGTCGGGCATCAGAATATCGGCGCAGGTCGCATCGTCGATCAGGAGTCCGTCCGTATCTCAAGAGCCTGCGCCCAAGGTGAGCTGGCCACCAACGCCCCGCTCGTTGAGGCAATCACCCGCGCCCGAGACACCGGGCACGCAACCCACCTCCTCGGCCTCTGCTCAGATGCCGGCGTACACAGCCTGCTCGAACACCTCTATGCCGTCCTTGATCTCTGCCGAAAGCTCCACGCGGGGACCGTCTATCTCCACCTCTTCACCGATGGGCGTGACACCGGGCCGTTCACGGGGCTCGACTATGTTCGGCAGGTCGAGAGCCGACTCCACCGGATCTCGGGGCCGGGCTTCCACCCGGTGATCGCCTCGATCATCGGGCGGTACTTTGCCATGGACCGCGACCACCGGTGGGACCGGACCCAACTCGCGTGGGCCTGTCTCACGGGGCATCACGCCAAAGAAGCTGAACTCCCCATCTTCCCGGCGGCAACAGACGCTGTGCAGCACTTCTACGACAACCCGACTTCTGCATCCATGCGGGGCGATGAGTTCATCCCCCCGAGCCTCATCGGGGGCAGCCCCGACGAGGCGCGTGCCCACCGGATCAAGCCTCAGGACACCGTGATCTTCTTCAACTATCGAGGGGATCGTCCGCGCCAGCTCTCTGCGGCGTTTGCCTATCCCGATGACCAGTGGAAGGCTGTCACGCCCCACCCCGACACCGGCGCGCACGGCTTTGATCGTGGCGATGCGCTTGGGGTTGAGTATGTGATGATGACGGGCTATTCGCAGGCTCTCGTCGAGCACGCAAAGGTTGCCTTTCCCAAAGCGTCGTTGCTTCCCAACATCTCGGGCGAGTACATCAGTTCGCTCGACCTCACCCAGTTCCGCTGCGCCGAGACCGAGAAGTTTCCGCATGTGACATTCTTCTATAACGACTACCGGGATTCACCGTTTGCCGGCGAGCACCGGGCCATTATTCAGTCGCCTCAGGTTGCGACTTATGACCTTCAGCCCGAGATGTCTGCCTTTGGCATCCGCGATGCTGTGCTTGAGCGGCTTGGGGATGATGCGTGCGAGGCACTGCTTGTTGTCAACTTTGCGAACGGGGACATGGTTGGGCATACGGGTAATCTTGAGGCTGCCATTGCGGCTTGCGAGACTGTCGATCGGTGTGTTGGCGATATTGTGGAGGCTGCGCTTGGGCGCGGTGGGACGCTCATTGTCACGGCTGATCACGGGAATGCTGAGCAGATGAAAGACCCTGAGACGGGGCTGCCCCATACATCGCACACGACTTATGATGTGCCTTTGATCATTGTGGGCGAGCCCTTTCGGGGCAGGCACCTCCATAGTGGCGGTCGGCTTGCTGACATTCTTCCCACTGCGCTTGACATGCTGGGTCTTGACCAGCCCGCCGAGATGACCGGGCGGTCTTTGTTGCTCTGAAGTGAGCGTTGCTCGGGGTTCATTGCGGATCAATCACTCTTGTTGGCCTTGCCCAAGCAAGTTGTTTGGGGTTTGCGTTGTGGCCGATGCTCTTTTTGCTGTATAGTTGCATCAGGAATATGCGAACACACCGAAGCCCCCAGGTCTCTCTGATGTTCTTTGTGCTTTCCGGGCGGGCGAGATGCCCGCCCCACTGTTTCTTGAGAGATTTCGGTTTCTTGAGAGGTTCCATTCCACAAAGGAGACACGCCATGCAACGCACGATCTTGATTGCTCTTGTCCTTTCCATCGCGGCCCTTGGCGGTTGTCAATTGACCCCCACCCGTGTTGCGTCGGATGCGGCGACTGATGAAGAGATGTTTGTGCCTCTGACGAAGCTTGTGGGCACCTGGGAGATGGAAGACCCAGAAGATGGCGTGATGAAAGAGGTTGCGACTTTTGCTGTCTTTGGGGCTGGCTCTGCTGTCCGGGAGATTATGCATCCGGGGCAGCCCTATGAGATGACCAATATCTACCACATGGATGGACGCGAGCTTGTCATCACGCACTACTGCGCGGCTGGCAACCAGCCCCGGATGGTTGCGACCGCTGCCCAGCAGACCGAGGCGGGGACTGTCTATGAGTTTGCGTTTGACAGCATCTCGAACCTGCGAGAAGATCATGCGGAGTTTATGGGGAGCCTCACGCTGACCCTTCGTAATGATGGGACTGTTCAGCAGGACTGGCGGTCTATGAGTGACGATGGGAGCACGACCGAGCCGTTCACGATGCTGCTGCAACGCAGGGTTGAGTAGGTCGCGGTTGTGGGTTTGGTGTGGCTGCGTGTCTGGGGGAGGCGCGGGGTTGTTATTTGAGATGGGTTTGGTGTCTGGGGGGAGTGTGCGCTTGCGCGGTGTGCCTCTTTGAGGTGGGACTGGTTTGGGGCGGGAGAGGCGTTCGAGGTGGGCCGCGGCTTTGCGGGTGGTCTCGTTTGCGCGGGCGAGGATTGCTGGGGGGAGGGGGCGGTTGGCAGGGCGGTCGCGTTCTGGGTTGTCGGTCGCGAGCTCGGTGAGGCGGGCGATGGCCTGGGGGCGGGCGAGCGTTTCGAGACGGGTGGATTGTTTCTCGGCGGCTGCGGTGAGGCGGTCGAGGATCTTTGTTATCTCTGGGGATTCGAGCAAGGTGAGGAGCTGGCGGACGGTGAGGTTGTGGCGGGTGGCGATGTGGGGGAGGGGGATGTCGCCAGCGAGGTAGTCGTCGAGGATGGGGGAGAACTCAAAGGATGAAGGATGAAGGGGGAAGGATGAATGCGGATCGGTGGCATCGTCGGTGATGTTTGTCTGTGTGGGATCGGGCGTTGTCGAGGAATCGAGAGAGGGAGAAAGAGGAGAAGAAAGAGCCCTCCCCCCAACCCCCTCCCGCGGGGCGCGGGAGGGGGAGCAGGAGTCGGAGTCGGAGTCGAGCAGGTCGGTGATTCGGTTGTGGGTTTGCATTGGGTCCCTCCTCTGATTGCAGATTAGGAGAGATTGGTGGTGGTGGGAAGGGGTTTTTGGGGGAGGTCCGGGAGGTTGCGCACGGGGGTGGGTGTTGGGGAGAGATTGTGCGGTTGGAGTGGGTGGAAACCCACGGATTGGGATCCGTGGGCTTTGGGGGGAGAACGAGTGGGGTAGCACTGCGCGGAGGGAGGAGAAGAAGGAGGGGGAGAGGGAGAGGCCGCGAGTGATGCCACGCGGGGTTCGGACTGCCCGCGGTTTATGTGAGCATTACAAAACACTGGCGGGCAAGCCGCCAGTGGCACGGGAGGCTTGCCAGTGCCACCCGCCTGGGCAGGTGTGTGGTGGGGAAACGAATGGACCGGACCCACTCGTCAAGGAGGACAAAGGCTGTGGTCATCTCATTCGTCGTCGAATGAGCTTCTCGATAACTAAGATACTGAGCGCCACGAATGAGAATCCAACCATCGAGAGTGAAGCGATCAAGCCACGCTCCATATACGGAATAGCCTCATCCTTTGCATCATCTCTGAAGCGTCTCGCAACCGCCCAATCAGCGTGTTCAGTTTCTTCAAGTTGTATTTGGCCAGCAGATTCGAGTTGGTGTACTGAGTCCAAGGCGGCTGTAATCGTGCGGCTTTCGAGTCCTTTGATCGAACGGCCGAATATCCCCAAGAAACAGAAAGTGCCAGCCAAGAGTTGTGCGATCAGCACGATAGTGAGTATCGTCCCGGTCCACGATCGTCTTGGGTGGTTTCTTGCTCTCATGTCACCAGATACTACGCCGGAGGTATACCTCGGGTTGCAAAACCCTCACCCCTCCGGGGGTGGAGGAGTTGTGTTGAGACCGTCCGGGGTGAATGAACCGGGCCGACACAGCCCGGCTCGCACACGGAGGGAACGGTATCGAGGCAAACCGACGCCCTCGCTTTGGTTCAGGATCGAGCCGGCTTGTTCCCGTCGGCCCAAGCCACCCTTCGCCGGGCGGCGACCTTGGCGGCTTGGCGGAGGGCGCGGAGCATCAACTCGCGGTTTCGTATGGACTCGGGGAGCGGGTGTCGGGGTCGCCATTGCCCTTTGGTGGTTGGTGTTGTTTCAGGCATCGGGATGCTCCTTGACGATTCGGCTCCAGAGGCCGGGCACGTTGATTTGCTCGATCTGTTCGCGCGTTCCGGCTGCGATGGGATCGGGCATCGGGCCGGAGTTATTGTACACGGCCCACTCGTCGGCGAGGGGTATATAGAGGTTGAGTAGATTGCCAAGACCCCTCCCATAGCGCCGTCGGATGACGCTGTGGGGTATGTCGTGGCCACCCTCTGCGACTCGGCACTGCACGCGCTCGACCGCTAACTCGGATGAATTCAAGTATAGAAAGATAAGACCGACCCGATAGCCTTCGCTCTGAAGGCTGGCGATCCAGTGGGCATAGGAGCGGGTGGAGAGCGTTGTCTCGAACGCAAAGGTGACACGGTTCGCGGCGAGTGAACGGAGGCGGGTGAGCATCATCCGACCGGCGGCGAATGCGACGGTTTGGGGGGCGAAGCCCGAGAGGCCACGGGCGATATCGTCGGCGTTGACGAACTCGGTGATGCCGAAGCTCTCGTGGAGCACGAAGGGTGCTGCGGTGGACTTCCCGGCACCATTCGGGCCAGCGAGGACAATGACCGTGGGCGAATGCTCTGCCACCGCTCAATCCTCCCCCGTATCCAGCACGGCCATGAAGGCTTGTTGGGGGATGTTGACGGAGCCGACGGACTTCATGCGGTCTTTGCCTTTTTTCTGTTTTTCGAGGAGTTTGCGTTTGCGGGTCATGTCGCCGCCGTAGCACTTGGCGGTGACATCTTTGCGGAAGGCTTTGATGGTTTCGCGGGCGATGATGGTGCCTCCGATGGCGGCCTGGAGGGGGATCTCGAACTGGTGGCGGTCTATTTGTTTGCGGAGGCGGCGCAGGAGGAGGCGGCCGCGTTGTTGGCCTCGGTCTTTGTGGCAGATGAGGGCGAGGGCCTCGACGGGTTCGCCGTTGATGAGGATGTCGATTTTGACGAGGTCGTCGGTGCGGTATTCGGTGATTTCGTAGTCCATGGTGCCGTAGCCGGAGGTGAGGCCTTTGAGTTTGTCATAGAAGTCGTAGATAAGCTCGGCGAGGGGGAGCTCGAAGGTGAGCATCTGGCGTGTGTCGCCGACGACCTGCTGGGATTTGTAGATGCCTCGGCGGTCGAGGCAGAGCTTCATGATGTCGCCGATGTATTGGTTGGGGAGCATGATCTCGACATGGCAGATGGGTTCGCGGATTTCGAGGACCTGGCCCATGTCGGGGAGGTCGGCGGGGTTGTGGACTTCGATCTCTTCGGAGCCGCCGCCTTTGGCGCGGATGAGGACTTTGTAGGAGACGGTCGGGGCGGTCTGGACGATTTCGAGGTTGTGTTCGCGTTCGAGGCGTTCCTGGGCGATGTCCATGTGGAGGAGGCCGAGGAAGCCGCAGCGGAAGCCGAAGCCGAGAGCCTCGGAGTGGACGGGCAGGTAGGTGAATGAGGAGTCGTTGAGCTGGAGTTTTTCCATGGCTTCGCGGAGGTCCTCGAAGTCGTTGCTCTTTTTGTCGCTGGTGGCGGGGTAGAAGTCGCAGAAGACCATTTGGCTTGGGGGTTCGTAGCCGGCGAGAGGGTCGGCGGCGGGGTCGATATCGAGGGTGATGGTGTCACCGACGCGGACATCGCCGAGGGTTTTGATGGCGGCGACGAGGTAGCCTGTTTCACCCGGGCCTAGTTCATTGACCTTGGTCTGCTTTGGTGTGTACTTGCCGAGCTCGGTGATGTTGAAAGTTCGGCCGAGTTCCATCATGCGGATTTTGTCGCCGACGCGGAGGTGGCCGTCGAAGACACGGACATAGACGATGACGCCCCGGTAGTCGTCGTAGACGGCGTCGAAGATGAGAGCCCGGGTCTTTTTGGTTTCGGGTTTGCGGGGCGCGGGGAACTTTTCACAGATGGCCGCGAGAAGCTCCTGGATACCTTCACCGGTTTTTGCCGAGACGAGATGGCAGTCTTCAGCGGGGAGGCCCAGGACTTGCTCGACCTCCATGGCGACATCGTCAGAGTGTGAGCTGGGCAGGTCGATCTTGTTGAGGACGACGATGATTTCGAGGTCTTGATCGAAGGCGAGGAGGGCGTTGACGACGGTCTGTGCCTCGACGCCTTGGGTGGAATCGACGACGAGGAGGGCACCTTCGCAGGCTTTGAGTGCTCGGGAGACTTCGTAGTTGAAATCGACATGGCCGGGGGTGTCGATGAAGTTGAGCATAAAGAGTTCGCCGTGGTCGGTGGCTTTGCCCTTGCGAGTAGTGTGGGTACTTTGTTCGTCGATGGGGGCTTCGTAGTCGGCTTCGAGGTCGTCAGATTTTGCGCCAGGGACATGGTGGTGGAGAACGGTGACAGCGGAGGCTTTGATGGTGATGCCTCGTTCGCGTTCGAGTTCCATGGAGTCGAGGAGCTGGGCCTTGGCTTCTCGGTCGCTGACGGCGTTTGTGGCCTGGAGGAGGCGGTCTGCGAGGGTGGACTTGCCGTGATCGATGTGGGCGATGATGGAGAAGTTTCGGATGTGTTCGCGGTCGATGGGCATGGGGGGGAAGACCTTTGTGGCGGGTCCCTGGGTGGGGGTGGAGTGGGGGCTGGGGTTGCGGCTGGTATGTGGAGATATCTGGGTTTGGTATGATAGCCTTGGTTGGGTGTGTCTTTGGAGTGGTGATTGGCCTCGCTCTCGGGTTGATCCTTGTGGCGTGGCTTGAGGATTGGCGGGGTGTTGGCCGATAGAACCCGTGTCTCTTTCCCATGGAGCCGACCGATGACAACGACGATCAGACCTCTTTCGACCATCCTGGCTGCGACCGGGTTTACGCCTGAATCTGTGGGGGGGCTGCTTCTGGCTGCTGATCTTGCTGCTCGGGAGCAGGCGGCGCTGCATGTTGTGAATGTTGTTGAACCGACGAGTGCTGTGGAGGAGCGGGCGATCCCGGGTCTTGCTGCGCGGCATATGCAGAACGCGACCGAAGAGCTGAAGATGTTTTGTCGTTCACATGGTGTGCCTGAGACGGCGACTCTGCATGTGCTTCGGGGTGAGCCTGAGGAGACGATACTCAAGCTGCGGGCGGAGTTAAAGGCGGATTTGTTGGTGATCGGACGGTATGGGAAGGGTGGGCTCAAGCGGAATCGACTTGGGTCGATCGCGAACCGGCTTGTGCGGAAGAGCCAGGTGAGCGTTTTGGTTGCGCACCCTGAGTTTCGAGGTGAGGTGCGGCGGGTCGGGGTTGCGTGTGACTTTCATGAGGATGTGCAGATGGAGCTTTGCCGGGCTTTGCAGCTTGGGAAAGACCTTGGGGTGGAAGAGGTCGTGGTGCTTGATGCGTATGAAGTGCCTGCGGGGTATCACACGGTGATGACCTGGGAAGAGGCCTGCCTGAACCTTGAGACGGCGCTGCAGGAGGCGGCGGCGAAGGCGTTTTCGCTTGCGTCGCAGAGTATTCCTGACAGTCCGCCGTGGCGTCTTCGGCTTGAGGAGGGGGCTGCGGCTTCGCGTATTCCGGCGATGGCGCAGGAGGAGCACCTTGACCTGTTGATTCTTGCGACCAATAGCCGGAGCCGGGCGGCGATGGTGCTGCTTGGGCGGACGAGTGAGAAG
>JAJRZG010000098.1 GCA_024275365.1 Planctomycetota bacterium
ACATTGTTCATGGTGCCTTGGCTCTGGGCGCAGAGGCCGAGGGCGGTGAGCATGGTTTCGACGAGGAGTTGGCTGATTTCGACATTGCCACCGGCGACAGCGGGGGAGGCGTCCACCCCACTGGAGCCCGAGGCGGGTGGGACGCCTGCCCCACTGGGGAATGGGGGGTTGAGTAATCCCTCCGGGATGCGAAGGTCGATCGGATTGAGCAGTCCCTCGTTGAGTGGCAAATCTTCATCAACCAGCAGGCGGAGGACATAGATCACTGCGCTCGTCACGATCGCGGGCGTTGCATTGAGGCAACGGGGATGGACGGACCCGGAGCCGGCAAAGTCGATGCTCGCCCGATCGCCCATGATCTCGATGCGGACCGCGATGGGGCCGCCGTCGAGGAGGGGTTCTTGGTGTTGGTAGGTGCCATTGGGGATTCTCGCCAGGGCTGCCCGGAGGCGGCTCTCGGCCCGGGTCTGGATGGTTGTGCCGATGGCCTCGAAGCGGTCGGGGCCGAGGGTTTGGGCCAGCTCGCGCAGCCCGGCTGCTCCCGCCCAGACGGCATGGGCAGCTGCCAGCAGGTCGCGGCAGTTGGTCTCGGGCGTTCGGCTGGGGTGGGGGCCTGTGGTGAAGAGGTCGCGGGCGAGGTCGTGGTCGATGGCGCCCTCGCTGCCGAGGATAGTGGGTGGGATGACGATGCCCTCTTGTTCGAGGCGTGTGGCTTCGGGTGCCATCGAGCCGGGAGCGATGCCGCCGATCTCGGCGTGGTGGGCGCGGGCGGCGGCGTATCCCAGGAGCGAGCCCTCGGTGTCGTGGACGGGCTGGACGAGTGTGACATCGGGGAGGTGCGAGCCGCCGAAGGCCGGGTGGTTGGTGACGATGGTAGCGTGTTTGAGATCGGGGCCGAGGGTGTCGCGGAGTGCGCGGACGCAGACGCCCATTGAGCCGAGATGGACGGGGATGTGGGGGGCGTTGACCAGGAGCGAGCCGGTGCGGTCGAGGATGGCGCAGGAGAAATCGCGGCGTTGCTTGATGTTGGTCGAGATTGCGGTGCGTTGGAGGCGTTCGCCCATTTCCTCAGCGATGGCGGTGAGCTTGCCGACTGCGAGTTCGAGCTCGATTGGTTCGGCGCGGGTGGTGTGTGAGGGCGTGTGCTTCGCTTTGTCGGCTCTGCTGAGGAGGAGCGAGCCGGAGGGGTGGGGGCTTGCCTGCCAGCCGGGGGGGAGGTAGGTGGTGGCGTGGGCTTCGGTGAGGAGCGCGGGGCCGGGGATCGGGGTGTGAGGGGTGAGGGAGTGCCTTGGGTAGTTCGCCCCTCCGAGGCGAGATAAATGGGTGAATGGGTGAACGGGTGAGGGGGTGTGTTTGGCGGCGGGGAGGCGGGCGAGGACGCCCACCCCACTGGGAAGCTCCGCTCCACTGTGGGTGGGGAGTGTGGCGGTGACGCGGGCGGTAACGAGTTCGAGGGGAGTGTCCGCGGGGGTGTAGCCGAACAAGGTGTGGTAGCGTGCAGTGAATCGCTCGGCGAGTGTGTCGGTGTTGGTCGCGTCGAGTTCGATGATTTCGTCCTGGCCGAGGTAGCGGAGTTCGAGTGTGGGGAGTATGGCGGGCGAGATGCCCGCCAGTGCATCGCAGGCTTGCTGCGTGAGTGCGTCGAGTCTCTCGGCGATTGTGTGCTGTACCTTGTCGAGCGGCTGGAGGATTTGTTCCTCTGCCACGCGCTCGACCGCCGAGACGCTCAGGCCAAAGGCGCTGAGCAGGCCAGCATCAGGGGGGATGACGACATGCTCGATGCCGAGCGTCTCGGCGAGAGCGCAGGCGTGCTGAGGGCCTGCGCCACCAAAGGCGACCAGGGCGTGTTAGGCGGGGTCGTGCCCCTTGCGGAGGGTGATGCGACGGATGGCTTCACCCATGCGTTGGTTGGCGATATCGAGAAAGCCAGCGAGGAGGGAGTCGAGGGTGAAGGTGGGATCGAGTTGGGTCTGGGCTTGGGTGAGGGTCTTCTTTGCCCGTGTTGTTGCAGCACTCTGATCGAGCGGGATGGCAAAGTGTGCGGGGTCGAGGCGGCCGAGCAGGAGGTTGCAGTCGGTGATGGTGAGCGGGCCTCCCCTCCCATAGCAGGCGGGGCCGGGGTCGGCGCGGGCGCTCTCTGGGCCGACGCGGAGTTCGTCTCGATCGACCGTGCAGATGGAGCCGCCGCCAGCTGCGACGGTCTCGACCGCGACGCATGGGGCGACGATGCGAGCGTCGCCGACGCGGGTCTGGTAGATGCGTTCGGGCGGGCCTTCACAGCGGGCACAGTCGGTGCTTGTGCCACCCATATCGAAGCTGATGATGCGGGGAAAGCCTGCACGCCTGCCCGCTTCTGCTGCGCCGACGACGCCGCCCGCGGGGCCGGAGAGGAGGCTGTCTTTGGGGGCAAAGCTGGGGCGGTCGATGAGGCTGCCGGCGCTGGTCATGATGAGGAGGGAGGAGTTTTTGGCACGCGGGCTGGAAAGCCCCCGCCCCTGAGACTTGGAAAGCCCCCGCTCCTGGGATTTGGAAAGCCCCTGCCCCTGTTTCCCGGGGTTGGGACGCGGGCTGGAAAGCCCGCCCTCCTGTCCTGCAAGCTTACCCTCCTGCACTTCAGGGGCGGGGGCTTTCCAGCCCCCGAGTGCTGGGTCAACTTCTTCCCCTATGGCCACTTGCATGCGGCTGAGGTAGTCATCGATCACCGGGGCCAGAAACGCATTGACCACAGCCGTCTCCGCACGGGCGAGGTAGCCGATTGTCGCGCCCAACTCACTCGAGGTTGAAACATGGGTAAAGCCCATCTCAAGCAGCGTGTCGCGGACGAGGTGCTCGTGGTGCGGGTTGCGCCAGGCGTGCATGAGGGTGACGGCTGCGACCGTGATGCCAGCATCGAGAGTTTCGCGGGCGTGCGCACGCAGCGAGTCGAGGTCGAGGGGCGTGAGGACTTTGCCCGCAGCATCGAGCCGTTCGCAGACCTCGATCACCCGGGCGTGCAGCGGCAACGGCTTGCGGACACGGAGTGTGAAGAGGTCCGGGCGGGTCTGGTCGCCGATGACGAGCAGGTCGGCAAAGCCCTCGGTGACGAAGAATACGGTGGGTGCGCCCTGGCGTTCGAGCAGGGCATTTGTGCCTCGGGTGGTGGAGAGGCGGAGGTCTATTGGCGGCAGGGGGGAGGTTGCGGGTGTGTTGGTGACGAGGCGGGCAGCGAGGATGGGGGCCTCTTCGCCGGTGGAGAGTTCGGTTGTGTCACCGGGTTTGAGGTTTGGGAGGGGGGTGGCGAGAGTGAGCCAGGCAGCGGGGAGATGAGTGGGAGGGATGGCTGCCCCAGTGGGGAGCATGGCGGGGGAGACGCCCGCCCCACTGGAGTTGGCGTTGGTGTTGATGATGGTGGCATCGGTACCTGTGGCGGGGTCGGTGAGTGTTGCACCGACTGCAAAGACGGGGTTCTCGAGCCAGGGTGCTTCGAGGCAGAGGTGGGTGGGGGATGTGACCTCGCGGACTGTTGCGCGGAGACAGCCGGAGCTGAGGACTTTGGCGCGGTGGGTGGTGCCGGTTGGGTCGAGGGCGAGGCAGTCGGTGAAGGTGCCCCCGGTGTCGATGGCGATCTGCCAGGGGGCGTTTGGCTCGCGGGCTGGAAAGCCCGCCCCCCTGGAGTTCAGGGGCGGGGCCTTTCCAGGCTCCGAGGGTGGGGGCGGTTCTCCTTCGGAGGGGTTGGTCGTGCGTGGGGGCATAGTCGTGTAGAGTACCGCCACGATGACGGGTGATGTTGTTATTCGGTGTTTGGCGGTGGCTGCGGGGGGCGCGATCGGTTCGGTCGCGCGGTATGGACTCAGCGTGTGGGGGGCGAGAGGGGGGGGTGAACTGGGGACGCGGCTGCCTTGGGGGACCTTTGTCGCCAATGCGGCGGGGTGTCTGGCGATCGGGGCGGTGATGTTTTTCGTCGTCGAACACGACACGATGCCGGAGGGGTGGCGGCTGTTTGTGGCGGTGGGCCTGCTCGGCGGGCTGACGACCTTTTCGACCTTCAGTTATGAGGGGTTCACGCTGCTCCGGCAGGGGCACACCGGGCCGGCGGGGTTGTATGTGGTAGGGAGCGTGGTCGTGGGGCTGGGGGCGGCAGCGGCAGGCTGGTGGGTCGCGGGGATGCTCGGGGGAATGATAAGCGGGCGGGGGTAGTTATTTTGGGAGAAAGGCAGTGTGCCGCTGAGGACGCAGAGTTGCGCTGAGGAAAGGCAGGAAGACAGATTAGCCACAGATGAACACAGATTCACACAGATAAAGGCAAGAAGATGAATGGTGGCACGGCTCTCCGAGCCGTGCGGATCAAATAATGGAATCTCTGAACAATACCTGCCGGAGTTGTTTTTTACCACTTCAAGCCGTGTCCACGCGGGCTGAAAAGCCCGCCCCCCTGATTGCTCAGAGGTTCCTAATACACCAAGCTCACGGCTCGGAGAGCCGTGCCACCATTTTTGCTCTATCTGTGTGAATCTGTGTTCATCTGTGGCAAAAAACTTCTTGCATTTCCTCAGCGAAATTCTGTGCCATCAGCGGTAAAAAAGAAAGTTAGAAACATATTATGACCGATCGCAACACACCCGACGAACAGCCCAACCAGATGCCCTGCGGCCCTCGCCCCGAATGGTGGGGCAAGGGGACTCGTTCACGGCTGGACGCGGCATTGCTTGCCGGGCCTCGGAGTCGGCGGGAGGAGTTTTTCCGGGCGGTGCGGATTTTTGGCGAGTGCATCAAGGGATTCCGGGCGTTACACTTTACCGGCCCCTGCGTGACGGTCTTCGGGTCGGCGCGATTTGCAGAGGATCACCAATATTACAAAATGGCCCGCGAGGTAGGAGCAGCACTCGCCGAAGCTGGCTTTGCCGTCATGACCGGCGGCGGCCCCGGCGTGATGGAGGCTGCCAACCGGGGGGCCAAGGAGGCGGGGGGGATCTCGATTGGATGTAATATCAAGCTGCCGATGGAGCAGAAGCCCAACCCGTATGTCGAGAAGTTTGTGGAGTTCCACTACTTCTTCATTCGCAAGGTGATGCTGGTGAAATACAGCGATGCTTTTATTGTGCTGCCCGGCGGGTTTGGCACAATGGACGAACTCTTTGAGGTGGGGACGCTGATCCAGACGGGCAAGCTCCAGAAATTTCCGGTTGTGATGATGGGGCGGGACTATTTTCGGCCTCTGGGAGACTTTGTACGAGAGACGATGGTGCCGGAGGGGACGATTGATGCTGAAGACCTACATCTCTTTACCGCGACCGACGACCCAGCCGAGGCTGTGGCGCGGGTGGTGGCGTGCTGCCCGGGGGGACGGCCGAGATCGACAGTCACGCCGAGCCCGGTGCTCGGAGAGAGGCGATAAGAAGTGTTTGGCGTATCGGATTGAGAACACTGGACGCCGGTACTGAGGCTTGGCGAAGTGCCGGATCGGATGTGGGTTCATCGCACGCACATCCGACGCTTGGGCAACCCGCAGCGTCGGCGTCCAAGCACAGTACGGCTGGGCGTATGCACAACTGCGATCAGGTTGCCAGGCCGGCCTTTGCGTTCTTTCTTGCCTTGCGGTCGAGGCGTTTGCGGTCGCTCTCGTTGAGGAGCTGCTTGCGGAGGCGGATAGATTTGGGCGTGATCTCGACCAGTTCGCCGTCGTCGATATATTCAAGACCGACTTCGAGGTTGATGGTGCGGGGCGCTTTGAGGGTGACGGTCGCTTCTTTGTTCGACATTCGCATATTGGTGAGCTGTTTTTAGCGTGCGATATTGACGGTGAGGTCGTTGTCGCGGTTGTGCTCGCCGATGATCTGCCCGGCATAGACCTTTTCACCCGGGGCGACAAACAGGAACCCTCGGTCGTGGAGGAGTTCGACCGCGTGCGAGGTGACTTGGCCGGTTTCGGTCGCGACGAGGACGCCTTGGGCGCGGT
This sequence comes from Planctomycetota bacterium, assembly GCA_024275365.1. GTDB lineage: Bacteria > Planctomycetota > Phycisphaerae > Phycisphaerales > UBA1924 > PNC22. The sequence goes on from JAJRZG010000098.1 coordinate 5,936, forward strand.
GGGGCCGCTCGCCGGAGACGGGGACATGACGGTCAAAGCGGTGGTGCATGATGGCTTCGCCGGCGGTCGCGGTGAGGATGCGGCTGCGGAGCCCGATGAGTGCCCGGCTTGTGATCTCAAAGACCATGTGGCTGGTGTCGGTGCCTCGGGTCTCCATGGTTTTGAGTTCGCCCTTGCGTGAGCCAATAAGCTCCATCACCGGGCCGACGGCTGCTGATGGGCAGTCGATGACGAGTGATTCGAGCGGTTCGCAGGTGTGGCCCTTGATCTCTTTGGTGATGACCAGCGGCCTGCCTATCGAGAGCTCGAAACCCTCGCGGCGCATGGTTTCGAGCAAGATGCCAAGGTGGAGCAGCCCCCGCCCCGAGACGATGAACTCATCGGCACTGCGCCCGCTCTCGACCTTGAGGGCGACATTGTGCTCGAGCTCTTTGTCGAGGCGGTCGTGGATCTGGCGGCTGGTGACATACTTACCGTCCTGGCCAGCGAAGGGGGAGTCGTTGATGCGAAAGAGCATCGAGATGGTGGGCTCGTCGATATGCACTGGCGGCAGGGCAACGGGCTCGTCGAAGTCGGCGATAGTGTCACCGATCTCGACAGTCGGGATGCCAGGGATGGCACAGAGGTCGCCCGCGACGATCTCGTCTACCTCTTTGCGGCCGAGTCCGGAAAACCCGAGGATGCGGCCGGTCTTGGCGTTGGTGCGAGAGCCATTGTGCTTGAGGAGGGCGACCTGCTGCCCGCTCTTGATGGTGCCTGAGAAGACGCGCCCGATCGCGATGCGGCCGAGGTAGTCTGAATAGTCGAGGGTGGTCACGAGCATCTGGAGAGGCATGCTCGGGGCGGCTTGCGGCGGGGGGATGTGCTTGATGATCGCCTCGAAGATAGGTTGCAGCGAGCCCTTGGAGAGTTCGTCTATGGGCTGGTCGATGGTCTGGCTTGCCCAGCCATCGCGACCAGAACAAAAGACCACTGGGAAGTCAAGCGCGATGTCGTCGGCGCCGAGTTCGATGAGCAGATCAAACACCTCGTCGATGACGCGCTTGGGCTCGGCATCGGGGCGGTCGCACTTGTTGATGATGACGACGGGGCGAAGGTGCGCTTCGAGCGCTTTGCCCAGCACGAACTTGGTTTGGGGCATGGGGCCGTCGAAGGCATCGACGAGCAGCAGGCATCCGTCGGCCATGCGGAGGACGCGCTCGACCTCGCCTCCAAAGTCGGCGTGGCCCGGGGTGTCGATGATGTTGATGCGGTAGTCCTTGTCGTCGGTGGCGTGGTAGTTGACGGCACAGTTTTTGGAGAGGATAGTGATGCCGCGTTCGCGTTCGAGGGGGTTGGAGTCGAGGATGAGGTCGTGCTGGCCGCCGGCGAGTTTTTCGAGTTCGCCGGCGCGGAAGTTTCCGGACTGCATGAGCATGTGATCGACGAGCGTGGTCTTGCCATGAT
>JAJRZG010000099.1 GCA_024275365.1 Planctomycetota bacterium
GCCGACCGCGTGCCCGTCTGGGACGCCATGGCCATTGCTGACGCGGCGAAGAAACATGACGCCAACTTCGTCGGCCCCAACACTCTCGGCATCATCTCGCCGGGCAAGGCCGTCGTCGGCATGATCGGCGGCCGGGCCGAGTCGGCACGCGCATGGTTCAAACCCGCAAATCCCAAAGGCGTCGGCATCATCTCCCGATCGGGAGGCATGTCCAGTTCCACCGGCTACTACCTCGGCCAGGCAGGCGTCCGCCTCACCACCATCTGCCATGTCGGGGGCGATGCCATCCTCGGCCTCCGCATCCCCGATGTCGCGCTGATGTTTCAGGACGACCCCGACACCGAGGCCATTGTTATATTCGGCGAGATCGGCTCCTCGCAGGAAGAAGACCTCGCCGACCTCATGCGTACCGGTCGCGTCACCAAGCCCGTCATCGCCTACATCGGCGGCAAGGCGGCCAAGGAAGGCACCCGCTTTAGCCACGCCGGTGCCATCATCGAGGGCGGCAAGGGCACACACGACGGCAAGGTCTCTGCGCTGCGCGAGGCGGGAGCGACGGTTGTCGAATCATTTGGTGAGTTGCCCGAGGCGACCGTGAACGCTTTGGGAGGCACGCCATGACACAAGCATTGGAAGAGCAGTTTCACGCTGCTATGCTGAGTATCTACGAGCAAGCAGCGGAACTCGGATATCGCCCGTCTTACTTCTTACGAATGGTCCACAGCATGAGTGGTGTTGATACCGCAAGAACACTTCTCGATCGAGACGCACCAACTGATGGCTTCACTCGGCTGTGGGAGCTCGGAAAGTTGGACTTGTCGATTGAAGCCATCGCACTATCACCACAATATGAGACATTGTTCACAACCGGCCATTTGCACAGGGCAGAGAAACGGTTGATCGAGTATGGCTATTTAAAGGATGACACATGACAGACACATGGCACACCGCCGTCACCGACATTCAGCCAAACCGCGTCGCCGTTCGCGGCTACGACATCGCCGACCTCATGGGCCGTGTCTCTTTCGGAGCGGCTGTCTACCTCATCCTCACCGGCAACCTCCCCGACGAGAAGACCGGCCGCCTGCTCGATGCCATCCTTGTTTCGAGCATCGACCACGGCGCAACGCCCCCCTCCTGCCTCGCGGCCCGTACCGTCGCCAGTACGGGGGCCTCACTCTCGCAGTCGGTTGCTGCGGGAATCATGTCGATCAACAAGCACCACGGCGGGGCGATTCAGGATTGTGCCCTCGCCCTCGGCAACCTTCTCTCTGATGCGGAAAGTAATAACCAATCGCTCGACGAGGCTGCCACCGCACTGGTCGCCCATATCAAATCCACCGGCTCGCGTATCAGCGGCTTCGGCCACCGCGTCCACCGCAAAGACCCCCGCACCGCCCGGCTCTTCGAGCTGGCAGCCGAGGCGGGATTGACCGAAGACAAGGCCAGGCATGTGGCAGCCGCCCGCGCGGTCGAACGCGCCTTTGCTGCCACCGGCAAGCCCCTCCCGATCAATGTGGATGGCGCGATCGGTGCGATTCTCGCCGACCTCGGCATCGACCCGGCCGTCTTCAACGGCTTCTTTATGATCGCCCGCGTGCCCGGCCTCATCGCCCATGTGACAGAAGAACAAACCCGCGAGCGCCCCATGCGTCGCATCGATCCGGTCAACCACGCCTACGACGGCCCGTCGCCGCGTAGTTTGAACGAAAGCAAGTGAACCGCTGAGGAAAGGCATTTCACCACAGAGGGCACAGAGGGACACAGAGGAAAGCAAGAACAGAAGAAGAAAAAAGAAGATTACATGCGAGGGGTGCAACCCCAAATATTACTCCTCTTCCTGCCTTTCTCTGTGCCCCTCTGTGCCCTCTGTGGTGAATCTTGATCTGAATCAACTCGGCGTAACTCAGCGTCCTCAGCAGTAAAAAAGGAACCTTACAAATGTCCCAAGTCGAAACCATCGCCAAGCTCTTCCCCAATCTTCTGGACATCACCGACCCGACGCTCCGCGAGCGGGTGGCGGCCGTCTGGACCGAAGCCATCAAAGTCGGCTGCGGCGGCAAGGGGTGGACGGTCGAAGAGCTCCGCGCTGTCCCCTTCACGCTGCTCGCCGGCGATATTGATCTTCGATATATCGAGCACCTCAACTCGTGCTGCAAGCAGTGCATCGCCATCGCCGGGGTGCTGGGCGAAGTCTTCGGCGACCGCATCCCGATCAACATGGACTACCTCATCGCCGGCTCACTGCTCGCCGATGTCGGCAAACCACTCGAGTTTGACAAGGACGAGAACGGCAAGGTCATCAAAGGCCACTTTGGCGAGATGCTCCGCCACCCCTTCAGCGGCGTTGCTCTTTGTTATAAGCACGACATCCCCGCCGAGGTCATGCACATCGTCGCCACCCACAGTCACGAGGGCGAGAAGGTCCAGCGATCCATCGAGTCCATCATCTTCCACCACGCCGATTTTGTGGACTTCGATATCGCCAAGTACCTCGGCAAGCAGGCTGCGAAGTAATCCCAACAGCACACACCGTGGGACGGGCGTCTCGCCCGCCCGCAGGCCAACTCCCCACTGACCTGATACAATCACGGGATGCACGCCTCACTCCCCAGTTCAGCAACCCTCTTGCAACGAATGGTGGACGCCGTGGAACAGGTCCGGCAACGACTCCTCAAGGCCAGCGCCGCGCTCCGTGCTGCGGGTATCGACCACGCCATCGTCGGTGGTAACGCGGTGGCGGCGTGGGTCGCCACGGTGGACGAAGCCGCTGTCCGCAACACTCAGGATGTTGACATTCTCATCCGCCGGCCCGATCTTGATGCCGCCCGTACAGCCCTCGAAGGTGCCGGCTTCTTCTACCGCCGAGCCGCCAACCTCGATCTCTTCCTTGATACCCCCGAGTCAAGCCCGCGGCAGGCTGTCCACCTCGTCTACGCC
>JAJRZG010000100.1 GCA_024275365.1 Planctomycetota bacterium
GGCGGGTCGGCAAAGACCAGCCGCACGCGCTTCTGGGCAACCTCGGGGATCTTCGGCAGCCTCTCCCGGCAGTCGCCCAGGTACATCGCGACCGACCCCTTGGTCAGCTCGCCCTTGGTGCGCACCTCGGCGAGCGTGCGAGCAGCAGATTTCTTTGATTTGGTAGGCATATCAAGCACACGATAGCCCAATCGACCCAGCGGGGGAGTGCCCCGGTCATCTGGCGGGGGAGATACCCGCCCACTTCCCTTCAAGAACACCTACGCAAGCCGTCGCAGCAATCCAAGCCCGTAGTTGGTCGGGCTGAGATAGACATCGAGCCGGTCGTAGAGCCCCTCCCCTACCGCCTGGTCTTTCGGATCGGGTTCCTCGGCCTTGCCTCCCACGACAGATCGCAGCGACACCCGCTCGGGGTAGGGGCGGCTCGTGCGCACATGGTCGAGTATGTACCGAGGCCCCTGGTGCCCACCACACTGGTTGGGGAAGGTGTCGTGGAGGATCACGAACCCCCCGGTATTGAGCACGGGTTCGATCGCGACAAAATCGGCTACCGCGCCCGGTACCCTGTGGTCGCCATCGATAAACGCCAGATTGACACCCCCGAGTCCGTGCAGCTCGTCGTAGGCCTTGCAGATGTTGGTTGAGCTGTCGCCGGGGTGGATCCGCACAAAGTCCATGAGCCCGGCCTTGGTGAGTCGTTTGGTCACAAACTCCTGCCGACCTTCGAGCATCTCGATCTCGCGCCAAGGCCCCTTCTTGATCGGAACGAAGTTGTCAAAGCAGTGGATGACCGCATCGACACCGGGCGTATAGCCGTTCTCTAGCAGGGCCGATGCCATCCAGTGTGTGCTGATCGAGCAGAACATCCCCACCTCGATGATGACCCGGGGCCGAAGGTTGCGGACGAGGCTGTGGATGAGCAGCCCCGCCTGAGGACTCAGCGATGCAGGAAAGGTGATCGGCTCGTCGTAGAGTTCTCGCAGAGCGGTGAGCCATTGGCAGTCGGGCTTGTCGAGGTAGTCGGGGAAGTCCCAACCTGATGGGTGATCCGCTTTGCAGGTCAGGTGTGGGAAGTGCTGGAGCGATTCGGCAGGCGGGGGTGGGTTGGTTTCTTTGTGAGACACGCCGGGATCATACCGCTGTTGTGTTTCGGAACACTTGCGCCCATGGTGGGCAGCCATTTCATCTACAGTTGGATGGGTGTCTCGCCCGCCTCACTCAAAGCTTGGGAGGCAGCGGCGTATCCCTCGGGGTCGGATCACCATGCTCGGTGACGGCCCGCTCGATCAGCTCCCAGAGCCGTCTGGCTCGCTGGCGGGGGGCGGCCGGGTCCACCATCTCGGCAGCTGCGAGGACCGCCCGCATGCGCACGCCTTGCCTCGGCAGACACCCGCATCCCATCGACTCGATCACAGTAGAAGCGAGCATCCGCACAATCGCTGCCTCGTCGTTGGGCTTGCACCGCCGAAGGTCGCCGCAATCGATCACCGCAATATCCGCCCCCGTCTCTTGCACCCCCGTCACGATCAGATTACTCGGCTTGGCATCGCGGTTGTACCGTCCTTGGCCAGCGAGTCGGCAGGCCATGCTGACGACCGCCTCAGCGACCCGGTACTCGCACCTGGCAGACAAGCCGCCCCCAGCCAGGTGCTCGAGCACGCTCTGCCCCGGCAAATAGTCGAGCACGAGGCACTCGACAGCTGCCCCTTCCCGCTTCCCCCGCACGATCGCCAGAGGCTCGGCTGTTGAGAAGCTGTGGGCGCGGAGCCAACGGGCCTGTCTCCAATGCCGCCAGGCGGGCGAGACGCGGAGCAGCGACTGGAGCTTCCTCCGGGGTGTGTCGAGTTTGAGACACTTGAGCACACGCGCTCGCCCAAGCAACTCCGCCCGCCAGACGGTCCCCCGTCTGTGGTCTTTGAGCACCCGCCCCTCAGCCATTGCCGCGCACGCCCCGCCCCAGTCGATCTGGGAGGCACGGGCGACGACGCGGACCTGTTGGGCGGGAGGAAGGAGCACCGAGGCATCGTACACACCGCCCTCGTTTGACAGTCGACCCCGGAGGACAGACTATCTCCGTTCATGTCCCTCTCGGTCGTCATCATCTGCAAGAACAGTCAAGCCACCATCGGCCGTACGCTCGCCAGCGTGGCCGGGCTTGCGACCGAAATCGTCGCCCTCGATTCAGGTTCGACGGACACCACAATCGCCCAGCTCGAACGCGAGGGGGCCCGGGTCGAGCGGATCGAGTGGCAGGGGCACATCGCCACCAAGCAGCTTGCCCTCGAAGCAGCCAGGTGCGACTGGATACTCTCGATCGACAGCGACGAGAGCGTCGAGACGGACCTTGCCGAAGCGGTCCGCGACTTTCTCACCCGCGACGACCCGACCATCGCAGCCGCCCGGGTCAACAGGAAAACCTGGTATGCCGGGCGCCCACTCAACTACACCTGGCAACCCGAGCTTCGCCTCCGGCTTGTGCGGCGGGTGGATGTCGAGGCGGGGCTTGCGACTTGGGGGGGCATCAACCCCCACGACAAGCTGGAGGTCACCTACCACGGCAAGCGTCAACCCAGCGACCCGGCTCGGGCAAGAAACACGCCCGTGGTCATAGACCTGCCGGGCACGCTCCGGCACGATTCGTTCACCGACATGCGCGACCACCTCGCCAACAACCTCCGCCACGCAGAGGTCTCGGCGCAGAGCCTTGCCTAGATGGGCGTGACCGGGAGCTACCTCAAGTTGGCGACCAGCCCGCTTGGAGCCTTCTGCAAGCAGATCGTGCTCAAGGGCGCGTGGCGCGACGGGTGGCGAGGCTGGGCAGCCGCGGGTAGCACAGCAACGGCAACAATGATGAAGCACATTCTGTTGATCGAGCGAACGCGGATGGAAATAGAGAACCGCAGCAACGAGAAGAGTAGGAACCTCTGAATAATGCTGAACAGAGCCCCCCTTCAATGCTTCAGGCCGCATCAACGCGGGCTGAATTGCCCGCCCTCCTGATTGTTCAGAGGTTTCAAGCCGTCAATACATGAAACCTACCCGCCCATCCGCACCGGCTCAAAGCCCGATCGATAGTCGCGTCTGACAATCGTCTGTGTCGCCTCGGTGTGATTGGGAAAGGCAAGTCTGCTGCGGTCCCAGTCGAGGACCTGCCCCGGGAACTTAGCCGCCTTGACCGCGAGCAATCCGGGCTCTGTGCAGCGCAAGCCGACACCAAATGGGCACCACCTGTGTGAGGTCTCCTTGCCGAGCGCCTTGTCAACCCAGGCGTGCCAGTGGTTGAACTCTTCATAGACGGGCAGGCCAGGCCAGAGCAAGCCATCGGTTTTTTGCCCCTCGCGCCATATCTCAAGCGGGCCGCTGGGTGCGAGGACAAGCGTGCCGCCCTCACAGACCACGACGGTCACGATATCACTCGGCCACTCGCCCTCGCCGATGCCGAGTTGCGCACGGTCTGGTTTCAGTTGCGTGTCATAGAAGTAGAAGTTGCATGTGGTGTTGGCGAAGTTGTCGCTATTGACGGGGTAGGTGAGCGTGGAGAGCACGCGGTCGGCGTGGAACCAGGTGAGGTCGCGCGATGGGGTCCGCGAGCAGACCTGCGTCGGGCTGTCGAGCTCGGGAAAGGCGTAGAAGAGCACATCCGTGAGGTGGACAACCCAGTCGGCGATCTGGCCGCCGCCATACTTCCACCAGCTGCGCCACTGTCGTTGCACCATCTGGGGCCGGCATGGCTCCTCCTGCGCCCCGTTGAGCCAGAGGTCGTAATCAAAGCCCGGAGGCGGCGCGATCGGTTCGCCCAACTGACCATCGGCGAAGTAGTGCCCACCAGCGAGCGCGCCGTTGCCGAAGGTGACATGCACCTCGATAACCCGGCCCAGGCCGCCGCTCTTGAGGATGTCCACCGCGGCTCGACGGGCTGCGGACTGAATCCGCTGGGCACCAGTCTGGGTCACGAGGTCTGGGCGGGCGTTGATTGCGTTGCGGAGGATCTGGAGTTCCTCAAGCTGATGCACCAGCGGCTTCTGGCCATAGACATGCTTCCCGCGGGAGAGCGCGGTCGTCATGATGCTGCAATGAGAGTGGTCGGGGGTCGCGACGATCACAGCGTCAAACTTGTCGGCGTGCTTGTCGAACGCCTCACGGTAGTCCGCGGTTGTGAATGCGTCGGGGTGCTCGAGGGCAGCCTCAGCCAGCGCGTTCGAGTCTACATCGCACAACCCCACGATCTCGGCCAATGGGTGCTCGTTGATGTTGTGGCGGTCGGCTCCGCCTATGGTGCCGATGACCCCGATGGAAAGGACGCGAAGCTTGGTATCGACAAGCACAGAGGCAAGGCTCGGCATGGCAAAGGCCGCCAAACCCGCAGCGGTTGTCGATTGGAAAAACTCACGACGGGAGATTGTGTTTGTCTTCATGGTTTCCTCGTGCTGGGAGTGAGTCTGATCTGTGCTTGCTTCAACCGGTGTCGAAACAGTGATGAGTGCCGCTCAATGACAGGAGGCACAGGGTGTCCTGAGAGCGAGCCGACACAGGATATACGAAAGAGCCCAGCAGCAAGATGTGGACTGCCCAGCCCTTCTCTCTCAAAAAAGCGGGACTCTCAGAGCAGCAGCGTGCTCAACGGTCGTCTGCTACTTCCAGCAACATCGCCTCGCCGGTCAGCCCAGGCCCGAATGCCAGCGAGACGATCAAACCTTTCGCACCGCTCTGGAGCAACGCATCGAGCACCCACAGCTCCGTGCCAGACGACATATTGCCCTGAGCTTTGAGAATACCACGCGATGCCATCAGCGCCCCCTGCGAGAGCCCCATCCCCTGCCATACACCCTCGATGATGTCCTTCCCCCCGGGTGCACGGGAGTAGGAGTGACGCGGCTGCTTCACACTAGTCGTGCAACGCAGAGGACATCGGGAGTGTAATCACACGCTGATCCAGCACCATGTTCGTCCTCATGATGAAGAGAGAGTCCGGTGTTGGATGACGCTTCGCGAAGAAGAAATCGAGAGTAAATACCTCACCATCGGTCAGCCCCAGACGATCCAGTGCTACAAACTGCTTTGATGGGGTCGATATACCGCCAAGCTCGATGACCAGTTCTCCGTTGATGAACACCCACGCGTCATCATTCCCCTCGAACTCAAAGAAGAGATCAGCACACGCGTTATAGGTGAACTCCGCCTGGATAGAGTATGTGAACAGGTCGTTGTGGGCTTGACCCTCGTTACCATACAGTTCACCATCCACAGGGAAGAAGCTCGCAGTGGAATACTCATAGATGCCAGACTGGTTGCGGATCAACTCGATATCATGCCGTTTCGACAGGTTCGTGCCCGGGACATCGCGGTACCACTTCCCATATGACACCGAGTCTGTGACAGCACCGCTTGCGAGAACACCGTAACTGCCCACCGTGTCATCGAAAGGTACTCCACACGCGTCATCCCCGGTTTTCGGGACGATCGGTGGCGGACCGCCACTCCCTCCCCCCTTCTTCTTCTTGAAATGATTGTACACAGCAAGTTCATACACCAGATCACCCGAGACAGTGTCATACATTTGCACCGACAGAGCACCGTCGCGTCCAGCCGCGTCATCCTGAGATGTTCCGGGTTTCGTCTGCCGCATGTTCGCAAGCGAGATAAAGTCGATGCGAAACTGGAGCAGCTCCGCCGGAGAGAAGATTGTCTCAAATCCCGACGCGGTGTACCCGGTGATCAGTTGATTCCCTGCCTCGAAAACAAAGGCACCTCCACCGCCGTTGTGGGGGTTCACAAAGACAACCCTGAGATCGTTGGGGTACGCGCTCCCGACGACATCCTCAAAGAGCAGACGGGTGTCGTTTGCGATATCTACATAAGTCACATCGTACTTGTCATCAAACTGGCGCTCGTGGTAGATTTCTCTGGTGGATGGTGCCTCGTCATACACATCAACATCAAAGTGTCCACCCACCAACCCCGGATCACCGTATGGCGCAATTGGGTTGCCGTCCTTGTCGTAAAACTGGCTGGTCACGCTCCACCCCCCGCCCGCATAGACAGGACGCCCATCGAGATCGAGTGTGCGTGCTATACCAAGAGCGACATGCCCGAAGCCACCTGGATCGAGCACACCAAAGTCTGGATGGCTGGTCGTGAAATCTCGCACGGTCCCCTGAGTTGTATAATTTCAGGCTGACCTTGCATTGAGTTGGCGCTTCGCGGGGGAAGTTGTTCCAGCCATAGCTGCAAATACTCCCGCAACCATAAGGAACGAAATGGCACCTGCGCTTGCCGACATGCGGTGAGTGTTCATGAACAACTCCTTGTTGGAAAGTGGACCGAGATCCTACAAGGTCGATTCCAACAAGATCAATACAACAAGAGCCCAAAGCACTGTCTTTCGGGTGCAACACATTGTGGCGTGCGTGACACTTGTATGATGTGTACCGACCGTGAATCGCCCGAGAAGACTACCAAAGTCCGATCACTTCCATCTCCAGCCTGTACGAATCCGAGCACGAGACAATGGGTGTGTAACCGTGCACCATCACTATCGCTGTATCGATGTCTGCCCACTGAAATAGTTGTCACTAGAGGGACAACATCTCTATGGACATTCCGGTTCTCATCCGGTGATGATTGTGGAATCAGGGGATCGTGCAACTGCCAAGGCAAGTGGCAAGTTCCGATCCAGAGTGCGTGACCATCGGGTCGAATCGTCTCTCGAGGATTCCAAAGTACCGGCTGCGAATCTCGAGTTCGCCCGTCTCGATGCTCCCCTGCGTAACTCACAGAGACGCTAACTGGCCCGATCTTTGGGTTGCATCCCCAGCGTAGAGTCAGCATACACGCACGCTTCGACATGCCTTACGGCAATCGGGGTGAGAGGATTCGAACCTCCGACCTTCTCGTCCCGAA
>JAJRZG010000101.1 GCA_024275365.1 Planctomycetota bacterium
GCCGACCTCCTCGCCGAGGCGGACGAATCGCTCTTTGTCCTCCAGGGCATGATGAACCGCGTCGAGCTCCAGTCGCTGCTCAGCGGCAAGCACGACCACCGCAACTGCTTCCTCACCCTGTCCGCCGGCGATGGCGGCACCGAGGCCAACGACTGGGCCGAGATGCTCTTTCGCATGTATCTCTACTACACCGAGCGGATGCACTTCAAGGTCGAGGAGATCTCCAAAACCTTCGGCACAGAGGTCGGTGTCGATTCGGTGACGCTGCACATCAAGGGCCCCTACGCCTATGGCTATATGTCCTGCGAGCATGGCACGCACCGACTCGCCCGCGTCTCCCCCTTCAACGCCCAGGGCAAGCGGCAGACGAGCTTTGCGACGGTCGATGTCACGCCCGAGTTCGAGGAATCCAAGCTCGAAATCCCGGAACAAGACCTCGAGTTCACCTTCTTTGCCCGCTCCTCCGGCCCCGGCGGGCAGAATGTCAACAAGGTCGCCTCGGCCTGCCGCATTGTGCATACGCCGACGGGGTTTATGGTCGTCGCCAGCACCCACCGCGAGCAGTCGCAGAACAAACGGCAGGCGATGACGCTCCTCCAGGCCAAGCTCGAACAACTGGAAGAGGAGAAGCGTGCTGCCGAGATGAAAGAGGTCAAGGGCGGCGACCTCGGCCGAGGCTGGGGGACGCAGATTCGCAGTTATGTCTTCTACGACAACCGCGTCAAAGACCACCGCACCGGCCACGAGGAGAGCAACTACGAGAAGGTCTTGCAGGGGCACCTCGAACCCTTCATCGACGCCGAACTCAAGCGAAGGCGGTCGGTGAAAGAGGCCGCGACATAGCGAGGGGAAATACAAGCAGCAGGTGGGAGGGCTCTCAGGGCCATGTGTCTGATGCGCACGGCTCGGAGAGCCGTGCCACCACGGCCAACGGGCTCACCCTCCCGCCTGCTCCAGCCACTTGAGCAAAGAGCCGGTCGAGACGACCCCCTCACGCCGCGAAACCTCGACACCATCACGAATCATCACAAGTGTCGGGAAGGATCGAATCCCCAGCAGCCGCCCGAGATGCTGGGCTTCGGCCGTATTGCCATCCGTAAAGTCGGCGTACGCAGGGACCGTTTTCTCAGCTATCCACGCGGTGATGGCGGGGTCTGACAGCGCCCCGCGCTTGAGTATCTGGCAAGGCCCACACCAATCGGCGGTCGCCATCAGCAACACAGGCTTCCCCGACAGCTCGCTCTGGGCCATCGCGTCATCAAAGGAGGTATGGGCAGCAAACGCCTCGGGTGTCGGCGCGATGCCCCCAAACTTCACTCGCAAAAACCCAAAGACTGCCACCGCAATCACGATCCAGAGCACTGGTTTCTGCCACGATCGCTTCATTCATCATGCCTCAGTTGAAGGGCCAGGAATCTGCTCAAGCATCCGCTCGATATACCGCCACGCGTTGCATTCCCGGTTGATTGCCTCGAGTGCTGATCGATCCGGAGGCGAGTCCAGCCCCGCAAAGAGCCCTCCGACCCGCTCGATATACGAACGCCTCTGCTCCCTCGCCCATTCCCGCCACCGGGCCATTTCCTCTGACTTGCCCCCCGCAACAGCCTCCTCGACCGCCATGCGCATCTCCATCATCTCCATCAAAAACCCCTCGGGCAGGTCTTTGCCCCCCCCGTTCTCTCCGTCCCAACCAAGCCGAGCAAGCAGTGCCCGGGCGAGAGACTCAGGCTCAAGAAGCACTGCCCTTGCATCATTGAGGGCTGCTGCGAGCCGGGCAGCCCGGGCGGCCGAGGCAGGATCGCTCCCCGCCAGGTCCGGATGGCACGCCGCCACCCGGGCGAGGTAGGCCCGCTCGATGGCTGCGGCTTCGAGCGGAAAGCGGGCCTCCAGCTCTAAAAGAGCAAACGGATCGGTAAGGGGTTTGGAGCGAGATTCAGGGCGAGGATCGGGCATAGGCAACTCTATCACACCAAGGCGCATTGACACCAGCCTCCAAGGCGGCGACTATGCACAAGGACTCGCACCTCCTCAGGGCTTGCGAGCAGGAAGGGAGTCGCTGTGAGCGGACACATCGGGATCGCCGGCGTCAGCCCAGAAGGTGCAGCCTTCTTCTGCCAATCCATCAACCGCCAACTCGCCCTCAAAGAGCTCGACCCAAAGGACTGGCCCCGCGTCACGCTCCACAACGAGCCCTTTGGCCTCTATATCGAGGCACTCCAGGACCGCGACTGGATGCGCGTCGGCTCACTCCTTCGGCGCTCAGCAGACAAACTTTCAGGGTGCGGTGCCTCCTTCTGCCTCACACCTGACAACGCTGTCCAGCACGGCATCCATGTCGCTGAGGTCGGGTCGCCCATCCCCTGGATCGCCATGCCGGACCTCGTTGCCGATGCCCTGGTCGAGGCTCGATGCACAAAAGTCGGGATCATCGGCACCCAACTGGTCACCACCGGCTCCACCTACCAGACCTGCCTCGGGCTCCGGGGGGTCCACCTACTCGCTCCTGATGCCGACGAGATCGACGACCTCGACCAGATCATCTTCAACGAGCTGATCTATGGCAAGTGCTCAACCCAGTCCGGCAAGCGCGTCCTGGGGATCGTCCAGAACTTCGCCAACCGGGGGTGTGAGGGGGTTATCCTGGGCTGTTCCGAAGCCCCTCTAGTAATTACACCTGACAACTCCCCTATATCGGTGTTTGATGCCGCCCAGATTCTCTCTGTCGGTGCGGTGAGCAGGGCAATCGACGGCTAGTCCGAGAATGGACCCCTTGTGCAAGTATCTTTTTTTGGCTCTTTTGCCCAATGTTGCATCCACAGGCCGATGGTTGTGGGTATATTGAGACAGGGATCGGGCTCCCGGGCCCCAGCCGAGCAACCCTCGGTCAGGTGCCGCGGCCTGGGACGGACCTGTCCCCGCTTCATGCCAAAAGGCATGGCTTGAGAACTCACCTTGTGGTATGCTGGGGAGCACACTCGACGGTGATCGCCAGATATAGGTTTTTGTCAGCGAAGAGGTGTAATGTCCCCCGTCAGAGAGGCGGAGAACCAGCGGTACTTCACCTTACGAGGTACATGCACACAGGATATCGGCAACAGCCGGTGCCCAGACAGGCCTGACGGGCACCGTCCGCGTCAGGTTTCATGCAGAAGAAATCGGCCCTGACAACCCTGGGCCCAGGAGTAGAGCAATGACGACGCAAAGCACGCGCTCACGGTGGACCCGCCGAAACACCCAGCGCAAGCCCGCCTCGTTGATGGATGCAGCAGGACTTGCCACGGACACCGCCTTCGAGCAGCTCGAAACCCGAGTGCTGCTCAGTGACCCCGGCTCGACATTTAACGATGCCCAGGAACTCATCCTCGATGGCAACGGCCAGGCAACCTACGACGACAAACTCCCCGACACCGAAGATATCGACATGTTCAAGTTCACCGTGTCGAGCCCGGACTTCATCACCATCCTCGCCGATGCCCTCAATACCGCCGACAACTTCGACGACCGGGTCGATACACAGCTCTCCATCTTCGACTACCAGGGCAATCTTCTCGGCAGCTCTACCGACAGCGGCACACTGACCGGAGGCACACCCACCGAGGCGTGGTACGGCTTTGTCCCCACATCAGCCCAGCAAAACCCCGACACCGGCGACTACACCTACTTCATCAAGCTCACTGCAGAGAACGCCCCTCAAAATGCAGCGGAGGGACTCTACACGATGCGGGTGGATGCGCAGTCCACCGAGATCGTCCACGATGGCAGCGCATCTGAAAAGAACACCGCTGGCACCATCAGCCGCCCGCTCGAAGACATCGTCTACCGCGTCACCAACGACAGCAACTCGGTCTGGAACAGCGTTGCGACTGCCAACGCCAAAGCCAACAGCAACAACCTCGACACCCGGCTCGATGTCTACGACAGCACCGGTGCCCTGGTTATCGGTGACAGCCAGGCCGGACGACTCACCAACGCCTTTGCCGTCTTCAAGAGCAACCCCGACGAGACCTTCTATTTCCGGGTGAGGTCCGATGAGTTTAAGACCAGCACGCCACGCACGGGCAACTTCACGCTCGGGCTCGATATGGTCGGCTCGGCCATTGAGCTCGACCCGGTGACCCGCACCGGCCTCAGCGGCGGCTCGGGCGGCGATACAGCAACAGACCTCTTCCAGTTTATCCCACAAGCCAGCGGCACCGCGATCATGTCGGCCCAGGGTGCCGGGATGATCCAACTGACCGATGCCGCCATGACCCTCTATGACGCTGATGGGGAGTTCATCGCCTTTAACGACCGCTTCTTTGGTGATAACCCGCAGATCGAGACCCAGCTCGTCGGTGGCGAAACATACTACATACTCATCGACGGCTTTGACTTTGCCATCACCGGCGGGTTCGCACTCTTCATCGAAGCCAACCACACCTTCTTCGATGATGCCACAGACGGCTATGACGACCACGCCAACTCGCTTGACTTTGCCAACGCGACACCGATTGTCTGGAGCGACTGGCAGGTAGCCGAGGACAATGTGCTCGGCCAGGGACCGCTCGTCGATCACTCGCTCGTCTCCACCGGCTCATTCACCGGGCGCATCCATCGCGGCTCCGACACCGATCTCTTTGTCTTCGTACCACCGGTGGATATGCTCGGTGAGTATGTCGGCAATATCGGTGACGAGGTTGACGAGGACAGCGACGGCATCGTTGATCGCGACGGCAACGCCGTGACGGATGGTGCCGCCATCCCCTGGTATGAAACCTACCGCCCTTCCACTCGGGTCGAGATTCAGATTCAGGCGTTTGAGGATCCGGGCGCACCCGACTTCACATGGCTCACCCCGGCCGTCCGCGTGTATGACTCCAACGGCGATGTCGTCTACGAACTCAACCTCGACACCTTCAACGATGTCCTCAATCCCCCGCTCGACTTTGCGGGTTCCCTTGATCCCGCTCGGTATTTCGCCGACCTGGACTTTGCCACACTGGGCGTTGACTACACCGGCGCTGCAACACCGTTTGAAGGTGTTTTCAGCCTCGAAGTCTGGGGCGGTGAACCCTACTACATCGAGGTCTCCGGTGTCAGTGGCTCGGGGCGCTACAACGCCTTTGTCTCGGTGGACGGGTTCCCCGACCCGACCGATGCGACAAACTGGTCTGATATCACCTCAGATACACCGCTCACAGACGACACCTTCAATGGCATCGCTGATGATACCGGCACATACACGGTTTCGGGCTTTGTGGAAACAACAAACAACTTCAATAACAGTCCCTCAGACTTTATCGCGGCACAGAACATCGACCTGGGAGTCGGCAGCGGCGGCTACACAGGCCCCACGGGTAACTCCAATGCCTACATCGACAGATCGGCCAACCTCGAACGCGCGTTTGTCATGGGGGACGCTGATTACCCAACCTACTGGACAGGGTTCCCCGCACCGAATATCTCTGATCCGATCGGTGCAACACTCTTGGCAGGCATGGACGAATCCATCACTCTCGCAGGTGCACCATTTGACAATACCGGCGTTACGGTTCTGCGTGAATCTGGCTTGGCTGGCATCGAACACCCGCTCGACAACGACCTCTACACCTTCCGCGCTGCCGCAAGTGGCTACGCCGAAGTGCGAATCAACACCACCGAGCTTAACGACTGGTACGAAGAGTGGATCGCTGATGGCGAGCAGCTCCTTGTAGAGTCAAAGGTGGACGACAAGGGAATCAGGGTTGACGCGGACACGGGCGATCTCACCTTTGATCTCGTCCAGCCACAGAACTTCAGCAAGACCAAAACCTACAACTCCATCCTCGACTCACTCCTCCGTATCTTCAACAACGACTTCGAGCAGATCGCGCTCAACAACGACAACCTCGCCATGATCGGCGAAACCGAACTCACCTTCGCAGGCAACCAGGGAGACCGAACCTTTCAACGACGCGATGCCCGCGTGACCTTCCCCATCACCAAGGGCAATATCTACTACATCCAGGTCGAGAGCGGCCAGGCCGCGCAGTACACCGCGTGGAAGAGCGACCCGACCCAGCCCGTCCAGTGGCAGAACATGATCGGGTCCTACGAGTTGCTCCTCCACACCGTCCCCACGCTCAACAACGACGACTTTGTCAATGGCGGCATCACAAACGCAACCGTCATCGGGATCGACGAAACCACAGGCACCGGCAGCATCAGCGGCGAGATCGACAACAACACCTCCAACCCGTTCGATGCCGATGTCTTTACATTCACGACACCCGCTTCAACTGAGTTCACCGTCACCGCAGCACGCCAGACCGGGCAGACACTCGTCCCGGCACTCACCATCTTCCAGGTCAACCAGGAGATCGATGACCAGGGCGTTGTCACCTATACCTCAACCCAACTTCAGAGCGGCACCGCCTCAAGCGAGGGCTCGGTCAGCATCACACTGACTGCCACCAAGGGCGAACGCTTCCTCGTGCAGGTCATCGGTGCCGGATCAACCGAGGGCTTCTACGATGTCGATATCAGTGGCATGGCCGTCACAGACGACCACGCCGACTGGCTCCAACTCCAGGGTGCGACCGAAATCCCGCTGCTCGACTTCCTCGGCTCGGCAACCGCAGAGGGCACCATCGAGGGCAACGCCGATTCGGATGTCTTCAAGTTCGAGACCGGCGACTTTGCCGACGCGACGATCACCGTCACCGGCACCTCGAACACCTTCAACCCCGACCTCGAGGTCTTCGAGGTCAGCCTCGACCCCTTCGGCAACCCGATCCTCCTCAAGATCGCAGCAAACGACGACTTCACCACCGAAACCAGCGACGCGCGGGTCACACTCGGACTCACACCAGGACGCATCTCCGGCGAGACTGGGCTTGCATACCCATTCTACTATGTCGTCGTCAGAGGCTCTGACCCCGCCAACGACGAGGGTGATTACAGAATCGACTTCATCCTCACCAAAACAGACGACCACCCCGATGCCGGCCAGTTCGAGTTCGCAACCCCCTTCGGGATCGACAGCGAAACCGGGCAAGGCCAGGACACCGGCACAATCGAGATCATCGGCGATACCGACCTCTTCCGATTCACCGCACTCGCCGCTGGCACCGCACGGGTTACGGTCTCAAGGCCTACCGGCAGCGTCTTCCTGCCCAAGCTCTCCATCCTTGATGCCGACGGCAACGAACTCGACACGCCCTCCGATGGTGTCGTCCCCGGCACCGTCGAGACCACCGTCACCCGCGGGCAGGTGTATTATGTCCTGGTTGAAGCTTCAACCATCGCCACCGGTGATGCCCGACTCGGTGACTACACCGTCACCGTCGTTGTGCCCCCCCTCGATGACTTCCCCAACGCTACAGAGTGGAACATCGCCCACGCACTCTCCTTTGACCCAGACACCGGTGATGCCATCCTCGGCACAGACACCCCAGACAACCCGCTCAACCCACGGATCGATGTCATCGGTGATACCGACCTCTTCACCTTTGTTACGATCGCAACAGGAAACATCACGGTCTCTTTCGCCCCGCTCAACACAACCCAGATCGGGCTGCATTCTGAACTGAGCATCTATGATGCCAGCCTCACGCTCGTCCAAACCGTCAGCAGCGCCAACCCGGGTGACCCCGTCAGTATCGTCATCACCGATACCATCCCCAACCAACGCTTCTATGTCCTCGTCGGCGATTCGATCGGCAACCGAACCGGTGACTACAAGCTCACCGTCGATGGCAACCCGGGTGATGGCAGCGGCGGCGGCGGTGGCGGCGGCGGCGATGTCGATTTCGGCAACGCCACCAAGATCGACCTCGACAGCTTCAACGCCGACGGCGCAGCCAACGGTGTCATCTCACAGGCCGGCGAACGCGACCTCTACACCTTCACAGCTCCCGCCGGCGGCACAATCTTCGTGCAACTCACCACGCCGCAGGGCTCGCTCCTCGACGGCACGATCACCATCCTCGATGCCGCCACCGAGACCGCGGTCCTCACCTCCGATGCCACCGGCATCCCGGGTGTCGATGCCGCGGTCCGCTTCCAGTCTACCGGCGAGGGCTCCGAATACTGGGTCATCGTCGATGCCATCGGCACAGGTGTCGGCTCCTACACCCTCAAGATCGATGCAGAGCCCGAGGTCTTCCGTGTGTTCTATCCCGCGGGCTTCACCGGGCCGAGCATTCGCGAGTTCGTCTCGCTGGCAAACCCCAACAGCTTCGACATCACCTATTCGGTCATCCTCCGCTATGAGACCGGCGAACGAGACCAGACCATCGTCTCCAACGCTACGCTCGCTGCCGGCAGCCGAGGCGGCGTAACGATCTCCGACGCGCTCAACGGCTCACCCGTCGGCGCACGCATCGCTCCCTACGCCATTGAGGTCCAGGCCATCGGTGGCCCCATCGCCGCCTCCATGGGCCACTTCGACTTCGGCTCAACAACCGGTGATGCCTTCACCAGCATCATCTCCCCGATCTGGAGCCTCGCACGCCTCGAACGCAACCCAGGAGAGGTCAGCGACTTCGCCCTCTACTTCAACCCCCACGACTTTGCGGTCGATGTCACACTCACCGCGTTCAACGCATCGGGCAACGAGGTCTCGGTCACCACGACCGTCGATGCCCTCCGCCGTGGCGGGCTCAACCTCGGGCAGGTCCTCAACCTGCCTACAGGCATCTTTGGAGCGATCGTCACGGCCGTTCCAGTCGATGCTGCAAACGCCGCCGCCTTCCAGGGCATCATCGTCGGCCAGAGTCACTACGACCTGGTCACCGAGTCCGGCTTTGGCATGCTCGGCGATCCGCTCGGTGGCGGGCTCAAGGGGGCGATCCCCTCCCTCGTCCAAGGTGAGGGCACCGACAGCGAACTGGTCCTCTTCAACCCCAACCCCTTCGTCACCACCGTCACGCTCAGCGGCCAGTATGTCAGGGCTGACCTCCCAGACCTCGCCCGCATCGTCACGCTCAACAGCGGCCAGACTATCAGCCTCTCCGGCATCGAGCTTGGCCTCATCAACGGCCAGCCGCTCGGGATCAACTACTCCTCGAGCTCCCCCGTCACCGTCATGGGCAACCAGACCCAGTTCGGAGACTCCGATGCCGCCGTCGCAGCAACACAGGTCGGCACCGGCTGGTTCTTTGGCGCGGCCTTCATGAACAGTCAACTCGCCGGCGACTCCTACTTTGAGACCCTTGCCTTCTACAACCCCGCCGACACCGCCACAGAAATCAGCGTCGAGCTCTTCTTCCTCGACGGCACCAACGAGGTACTCAAGCTCAATGTCGGGGCCGGACAGTTCGCCGAAGTGCTCCTCCACGAAACTCTCGGCTCAGCCTTCGAGGACAACACAAACCGCCCGGACAACTTCGACACCAACGAGGTGCTCGGCCGTCCTGGCCTGAGCTACTTCTCGATGTTCGTCTCGGCACCTTCGCCCTTCGCAGTCAGCTTCACCCACTACGACCTCTTCCTCCAGGGTGGCTGGACCAACTCAGGAGCCGCGCTCGGGCTCATTAACCCGATCTCCACGATCAGCTGATCCGCCAAGAGGCAGACATCTCAAGAACCCCCTCACGGAGCGGTGTCCCTTTTATGGGCCCGCTCCGGCTTTTTTGTATGCAAACTCATTAGGGATGCCGGGTGCCATGGCTTCGCCGACACGCGGGCATCCTGTCCAACGGAAAGTTGACCGCAACAGAGCCGCGAGCGCAAGCGACCGGTTTCGGTCTGTCGCTGGTACACGCAAGACAAACCCGTCGCTTGCGCTCAGGGCTCTGTGAGTTCGCTCGTCTCGACCCGCCCCCCACTCCGCGTCCATTCCTCAAGCCCCCCAGCATAAAACTTCACGCCCCCATACCCCACCGCGTGCAGCCGCTTAAACATCGCCCGCGCGACCGCCGTCCCCGGGTTGTCGCCATAGACGATCAGCCGCGAATACTGTTTGAGTTCGGGGGCTTTCGGGTCATCCTCACGGACATCGGGCAGTCTCAGGTTGACCGCCCCCGGCATGTGCCCTGCCTCAAAGTACTTGGGTGCCCTCGGGTCAATAAGGAGTGCGTGCTGAGGCTCCCCGCCATCACGCCGATCCAGAGCGTGGCGGACATCCGCAAGCGACAGCACAACCCCCTCGTTGATATCCTTCTCGCTTGTTCCTTTGTTGCACCCGGCTAAGCCGGACAAAACCGCAGCAGCCCCGAGAGCGAGCCCTACGCCGATGATCTGGCGAACATCCATAACAGAGAGAATACCCCCGCCGGTGCGAGTGTTCACCCCCGCAAGGAGCCCGACCTTGTTCAAGACCCTCGCACTCGCCTTTGCCACCCTCCTGCCTCTGGGCATCCCCGGGCAGGTTGGTGCGCAGGCTCACAGCAAATCCAGCGACCTCCACGCCCAACCCCGGCTGGTGGCAGAGCAAATGGCTGCCAAACCCGGCCAGACGCTCTGGATCGCGATAGATTTCACTATTGAGGACCAATGGCACACCTATTGGCCCGGCACCAACGACACCGGCTTCCCGCTCCAGACAGAGATCGAGGTCCACCCCCAGATTGCCGCGGCAGGCGATCTGCTCTGGCCCGCCCCCCACCGCATCAGCTCGCCACAGGGCATCCTCGACCATGTCTTTGAGGACCACATGACCGTCCTCCTGCCACTCACAATCAGCAATAACGCCCGCCTTGGCGAGACGGTCTCGCTCCAGGTCTCGATGCGTTGGCTGGTCTGCAAGACCGCCTGCATCATGGAATCAGCCGAGCTCTCAATCCAGATCCCTATCTCTGATGCCATCGGCAGACCCAGCCCACAGACCGCCGCAATCTTTGAGCGAGCCCGCAGCCGCCTCCCTCAGCCCATCACAGACAGTGACCCCGTCACCATCACCCAAGAAGGCCCCTCCCTCACCCTGACCAGCACCCCAGCCGAGCGACTGGCGTTCTACCCCTCAGAAAACAGCCGCCCTCCCCGCAACCTGCTCAGAGACGGCCAAGCCGAAGGGCAGACCCTCACGATCGAGTTCCGCGAGAGCAACGACCCGATCCTGGGTGTGCTCGAGGTCTGGACCTCTCCCACCGAATCGTTGCTCTACACCATCCACTGGCCGCCAGAAAACAATGAGCCCCGAGCGCAAGCTCGGGACCAAGAACTGTCGAGTTTCACAGGAGATCGATGAACCTGTGCTTGCGCCCAGGGCTCGTAAAGACCCGTTCCAATACTCAACTCTGAACCCCCATATGGAGTACCCCATGAGCACCACCCGTCCCCGTCCCTCTCTCTTGGCAGTTGTTGCTGCGGGCATCGCGATCAGCCTCCCAAACCTCGCCAACGCCCAAGCGCAGCACCAGCACGAACAAAAAGATGCTGCCCCACAGCGAGCACACGAAACACACGAGGTCACACTCGCTGCCCTCCCCGCCACGAGCACCCTCGCCACCCTCGAAGACCTCGTCGGTAAAACGGCCTTCGACTTCACCCTCACCGACACCGAGGGCAACAAACACACACTCAGCGACTCCCTCAACGCGGGCAAGATCGTCGTGCTCGAATGGTTCAACCCGACATGCCCCTATGTGGTCAGCCACTACACCAAGTCCTCCACCATGAACGATCTGGTCGCCAAGTATGGTGATGACAATGTCGTCTGGCTGGCGATCAACTCGGGCAGCGACCGCACCGGTGATAGCACACTCAACGAGACAACACGCAAGAAGTGGAACATGGCTCACCCCATCCTGCTCGACCCCACCGGCGCGGTCGGCCTAGCCTATGGCTCAAAGAACACCCCCACGATGGTCGTCATCGCAGCCGATGGCACCATCGCCTATGGCGGGGGGATCGACAACAATGGGAGCTTCTCAAAGCCAGACCCCACAAACTATGTCGAGATCGCGATCGATGCCCTGCTCGCAGGCTCACATGTCGAAACCGGCTTTGCCAAGCCCTACGGCTGCGCGGTCAAATACTCACGAAAGTGACCCAAGACCCCGCACGCACACACACACCAAACCCCGGCCCGGCCCCTGTGGTCGGGCCGGGCTGTTTTTCGCCGCGATTCCCGCTCTGAATCAGACCCCGCTCCCCCGCTGACCGATACCATCTCTCAATATGGAAGCACTCCAAGGCATACTCACAAACCTGTTCAACCTCTTCCTGGTCGTCGTCGGCTTCGGGATGATCATCTTCATCCACGAGATGGGCCACTTCCTGACCGCGCGCTGGGCGGGCATCCGCGTCTATGCCTTCGCCCTGGGCTTTGGGCCAGCCGTCATCAGTTACCGCAAAGGAATGGGCCTGCGGCGGGGCTCAAGCGAGCAGGAATACATCGCCCACCTCAAAGCCGAGGCCGAGGGCGTGAACCCGATCGAAGGCACACACACCACACACCACAACATCAGCCCCACCGAATACCGCCTCAACGCCCTCCCCTTTGGTGGCTATGTCAAAATGCTCGGCCAAAGCGACCTCAACCCCGAGGCAACCGCGACAGCCCCCGACAGCTATCTCGCCAAACCCATCTGGAAACGCATGATCGTCATCTCGGGAGGCGTGGTGATGAACATTGTCCTCGCGCTGGTCATCTTCATGTTCGTCTTCTTTGTCGGGCTCGAAACCGAACCAGCCAGGATCGGCCTTGCCCAATCCGAGTCCCCCGCAGCCCGTGCTGTCGCCACCAACGCCGATGAGCTGGGCATCGACGAGCCCGGCCTCTTGCCCGCAGACACCGTGCTTTCGGTCAACGGCAGAACCCCCGATGAGTTCAACGACATCATCATGGCAGCCGCGATGACCGGCCCGTGCGAACAGATCAAGCTCTCCATCGAGCGAGCAGGCGTTGCCCAGCCCCTGCACTTTGCGATCACACCAGAGCGCAACCAGTTCACAAGCCTGCTCGATATCGGCATCGAGCCGCCCCGCACGCTCTTGATCCCCGCTGGCTATGCCGACCGTGCGGGCGACTGGGACACCTTCGCAACCCGCTTCGGCCTCGAAGGCGTCGAGCCGGGCATGTCGCTCACTGCGGTCGATGGCGGCACTTCCCCCAAGTCCGTCGGCGACTTTGTCGAGCTGGTCCGCGCCTCGCAAGGCCAACCCATGGACCTGACCTTCTCCGCTCTCGATGGCCGCGAGGCACACATCACCATGACCCCGACCGCCGAGCTCATGCTCGACGATGCCAACCCCGATCCCGATATCCTCGCCCCGATCAC
>JAJRZG010000006.1 GCA_024275365.1 Planctomycetota bacterium
CGGGTGCTCACACCCAAGTTCGGCAGCTTTCTCACCTTCGCCAGCCTGCGAGACGAATCGGCAACCGCCCCGGGGCAACCGACCCTCGACGACCTGCTCAATACCTACCGCTTTCGCTCCATCGGCCCTGCCACCCGGGTCTATGGCATCGTTGGCTGGCCGGTAGCCCACTCGCTGAGCCCGCTGATTCACAACGCCGGGTTTGCCGAGGTCGGGCATGATGGGGTCTACCTGCCGCTGCCGATTGCTGCGGGGGGGAGCGATGACACATCCCCATCCAAACAGGAGAGCGGGCTTTCCAGCCCGCGGGAAACTCCATCCACTCCATCTTCCTCATCCCAACCCGGGGGCTGGAAAGCCCCCACCCCTGATTCTGAAAATAGGGACGGGAAAGTCCCCGCTCTTGGCTTTGAAGCCTCCGCTCCAGAGGGGCAGGATGTCTCCTACACCAGCCTCAAAGCCACCATCCTCGAGCTCATCGACCACCCACGCCTCGACTTTGCGGGGTGCAGCGTCACGATGCCTCACAAAGAAAGTCTCGTTCGGCTTGCGCGAGAAAGTTCCTGGGAACTTGACGAAGTTTCCACCCTCTCCGGCTCTGCCAACACGCTCATCATCACGCGAGCCAGCGACGGCTCAATCAACTCGGCCCGTGTCATCAACACCGATGCCGCGGCGGCTCTTGGGCTCCTCTCCGAGCCACTGGGCGGGCTCTCGGGTCTACGCATCACCCTGCTGGGCGCGGGGGGCGTTGCCCGGGCGATCGCGTTCGGGCTCGCAGCAGCAGGCACTCAAGTCACGCTCACCAACCGCTCTCCCGAGCGGGCGCAGCAACTCGCACGCGACATCAACGCCACGCACCCGGGTACTGCAAAATCGCTGCCTTGGGATGATCGTGCGACCCCCACCACCGACGCATTCATCAACTGCACCGCAGTCGGCATGACCGGTGGCCCCGCCCCGGACGAATCCCCACTGCCCGACGAGGCGTTCTCGCAAAACACCCGGAATATGGTGCTTCTCGAAACTGTTTACACTCCAGTCCGTACAAGACTGTTGAGCCAGGCTCAGGACGCGGGCTGGCACACGATCGACGGGCTCGAAATGTTCGTCGATCAGGGCGCACAGCAGTTCCAGGAATGGACTGCCCGCCCCGCACCCCGTGACATGTTTCGCAGCCTCGTCCGCAACGCGCTCAATGGCTGAGCGTGACGGCTACGGAGGTGTCTGATGCACGCGGCAGTCCAACAGATCGAAAACCAAACCGAGAATCTGCAACACCATGAAGTGCTCTTCCCAAATGGCTACACCTGGCTTGTGCTCGCCGGCTCACTCGACATCATCATGACCTACCTCATGCTCAACCTCGGTGCAATCGAGGTGAACATCATCGCCGATCGTGCCCTCCAGGCCAGCGGGCTCTGGGGGCTCATCGCCCTGAAGTTCACGGTGATCGTGGGTGTCTTGTGGATATGTGAATACATCGGCCGCCGCCGACTCTCGACCGCCCGGACGCTGGTATGCACGGGGGTCGTGCTCAACTTCCTGCCGGTGGTGCTTTCCTTCGCTCAGTTGATCGTCTTCTTCGACGACTGGATCGCGGTCTATATGCGCTAGTGCCGATCACGCGGTGATAGTCCACCGGTGTGTGTCCTGTTGCGTGAGATACGGATTCCACTTTGTTTCTGCATGGGTGCCATGCTTTCGCGCCAGCGTAAGCATGATGGAGAGACCCGCATGGCTACGCTGGCGCGAAGCCATGGCACCCTTGAGAGCAGATGAATAAAGAAAACCACGAAAGCACAGAAACGAAGTGAAATCCGTGTGAGAACCTCGGCGATGTTGAGTGGAAGGTCGGGGTTACCGTAACGCCCTCACCACGAGTGTCCGCTCCTCGAACTCCTGAGTCTCAAGGTTTACCTGCGCAACGGTGATCTCGACCTCGGTCCCTTGGAGCAACCCCGCTGCGGCGAGCCATTCTGTCAGTTCGTTGATCGAGCGAACCTCCTCCCCCGCAACCCGCAGCACCCGCTGGCCGCTCTCAAACCCCGCAGCCGCCGCAGCAGAACCACGAGCGACCCGGGCCACAACCGGTCGCAGCTCGCCTCGGGTTCCCACCCCTTCACCGATCTGCACGCCGAACCGGAACAACTCACCGAGCACGCTTGAACCGACAACAACCTCCGGCCCCGCTTCCACAAGCTTTGGCTCGACAGTGAGCACCTCACCGTCACGCCACAAACGCAGTTTCACCGACTGCCCCGGCTGGATGGTGCTGATAAGCGAGCGCAACACCCCGATCCCGGTGACCTCCTGGCCGTCGATCTCGGTAATGACATCGTCGGCTTGCACGCCCGCAAGGTCCGCCGGGCCGCCCCTGCTGACCGCTGGGACAAGCACCCCAAACCCGTTGTAACCGACCCTCTCCGTGTTGGTCCCTCGCCTGGGTAGGCTGATGCCCAGGAACCCGCGTTTGACCGTGCCCGTCTGTATGAGTTGCGTCGCGACCGACTCGATCACCGGCAGCGGGATGGCAAAGCTGATGCCCGCCGACTGCCCCTCGGTCGTGCCGTCAGTATCGCTCCCGGTCGCGATCGCCACATTCATGCCCACCACCTCGCCCAGCACATTAACCAGAGGCCCGCCCGAGTTGCCCGGGTTGACCGCGGCATCCGTCTGGATGAAGTTGGTATACCCAGAGGATGTCGCCACTGCGCCCGCCGGCTCGCGTCCAAGCCCCGAGATAATCCCCTCACTCATCGAAAACTTGAACCCAAACGGCGACCCAAACGCAAACACCCGCTCGCCCTGCCTCGGGTGCCTGCCTGTGGCCCGGATAGCAGGGATGAGCCCGTCGCTCTCTGCAAGCTTCAACACAGCGATATCTGTCAGTGGGTCAGAGCCGACGAGCTCGGCAGCAAACAGCCGCCCGTCAGAGAGCTGCACACGGATAGACTCTGCGCCGCGCAGCACATGCGCGTTGGTGATGACATGACCCTCGGTATCAAAGACCCACCCAGAGCCAGACGAACCGGACGACCCACCGCGAGACTTCATGCGGACATCGATATGCGCCACAGATGGCTCGACCGCCTCTGCAACTCGGCGGATCGCAAGGTCCATGCGCACGAGGATGTCGTCTTCCCCGAGTGACTGACGGGCAAACGAGACCCGTGCTGAGGTCTGCGCAAACTCGACCCGCTGGACCATCGCAGGTGCAAAGACCAGCGCAAGCATCGTAGCCAGCAGCACAACACACGCCGGTCCCCAGTCCGTAAACCTTCTCATGAGGGCACACCTCCAGATGTTTGAGCCCGTTGCGACCAAGGATCACCCTTTATCGGGGCTGTCGGTGAGACCCATCGTTCCCATATCGGCTCCTGCGTCAGTCGATTCGTTGCCAGATCGAGTTTGGATGCCCAATCGTGCGGCTTCTCCCTCTTGCATGACATACCGCTGACCTCCGATATTCCCACTCCGCACCCTCTTGGCCCATTCTGTCGCTGCCGCCTGCACCTGCTCGCCCATGTTCACAACCGCCTCAGCAAACCGGGGTGGGTTGTCTGTCAACCCAAGAAGGTCCTGAATCACCAGCACCTGGCCGTGGCAGGCCGTCCCCGCGCCGATCCCGATCAGAGGCACGCTGGTCGCCTCGACGATCGCCTCGGTCACTTCGTCAGGCACACCCTCAACCAAGAGCAGCACCGCCCCGGCCTGTTCAAGAGCCACAGCATCAGCAACGACACGCTCGGCATCGGCTGCGGTCTTGCCCGCGATCCGGTACCCGCCGGTCAATGCGACCGACTGAGGCTTGCACCCGACATGCGCACACACCGGGATCCCCGCCCGCGTCAGCTTGGCAACCGTGCTGGCAAATGAGGCATCCGCTTCGAGCTTGACGACCTCGGCGAGCCCCTCGGTCATGAACCGAGCTGCGTTCCGCACCGCCTGCTCGTCGCTCTCGTGGTAGCTGGCAAAGGGCATGTCAGCCATGACGAGCGTGCGAGGGGCGCCGCGTTTGACCGCAGCGGTCATCGCAATCGCAAAATCCAGAGGCATCGCAAGCGTGCGGTCAAACCCGAGCACGACCTGGGCTGCTGAGTCTCCCGCAAGCAGCACATGCACACCACCCCGTTCGAGCCAGCGGGCCATCGTCGCGTCATAGGCGGTCAGACAGGCGAAGGGCTCATGCCGCGAGGCCATCGACCGCAGCGTGCGGAGGGTCACGGGCTTGCGGGGCCGAGGCTCGACGCCCGATCCTGCCCCGGGCCTGGGACTTTGGGGAGAGAGGCTCACGGGGAGAGTGTAGGGCTGTTCTGTCAAGAGGCACATATCCTGAGTCGCACACTCTGTTTCGAGCCCCGGATGGGGCGAAGGCACCACGCCCAGTTCCTCTACCCCTCTCGGGGCAGGATTGCTTGTGTACCTCTATACCACGGGTTCCGCTGCGCCCTGCGGGCTGCGCTTCACCCGTGGCTACAGCCCTGCGCCCCGTCGGGGCGAAGTACCCCAGAATAAAGGCCCTCCCACTGATCCACCCCGCCGAGTGGTGAGAACACTACCAAACTCCACCACCTACCATCGCTCCCATGTCTTTGCTTGTTGCTGCCAATATCCACTATGCCATCGGCGACCTGCCCATCCTCACCGGGGCCTCGATCACCGTCGAGGCGGGCGACCGCATCGGCATCGTCGGCCGCAACGGCTCGGGGAAATCGACCCTCCTCCGGATGCTCGCAAACCAGCTCAAGCCCGATGCCGGGACGATCACCCGCCAGCGCAACACCCGCGTCGGCTACCTTGCCCAGGAGCCGGTCCTCCAGCCGGGCACAACACTCCGCGAGGATGCCGAGGCCGCCTTTGCCGAGCTGCACGCGCTGCATGAACAACTCGATACGATCTTTCACCAGATGGGTGATGCCCAAGGGGACGATCTCGACCGCCTCATGCGAAGGCAGGAGGACCTCGAACGCAGAATCACAGCAGCGGGCGGGTATGCCATCGGGCACAAGATCGAGACGGTCCTCCACGGCTTGGGGTTTACCGACGCCCAGTTAACCATCCCCGTCGAGGGGCTCAGCGGCGGGCAGCGGGCACGCCTTGCGCTTGCCAAGCTCTTGCTCGATGAGCCCGATGTGCTCTTGCTCGACGAGCCGACCAACCACCTCGATATCGACGGCCGGTTGTGGCTCGAATCTTTTTTGACAACCGAATACACCGGCTCGGTCATTATCATCTCGCACGATCGCCGACTGCTCGACAATGTTGTCACCCGCATCGAGGAGGTCGAACAAGGCAGGCTGATCGACTACCCCGGCAACTACGCCAAGTTTCGCCAACTCCGGGAGGAACGCCACATCGCTCAGCTCCGTGCGTATGAAAACCAACAGGTCAAGTTCAAGCAGGAAGAGGCCTACATCCGCAAATACAAGGCCGGCCAACGCTCCAAGCAGGCCCGTGGCCGCGAGAGTCGGCTCGACCGTGAGAAACTCACCAACACCATCGAACGGCCCATCGAGCTCGGCACCTTCCGTTTCGAGCTCCCCAAAGCCGAGCGTACCGGCGACCTCGTTGTCGTTGCGCGAGACCTCCGCAAGGCCTACACGCTCGACGACGGCTCCGAAAAGCTCCTCTTTACCGACCTTTCCCTCTCGATCGGTCGAGGCGAACGCTGGGCGATCGTCGGCCCAAACGGGGCGGGCAAAACCACCTTCGTGCGCATACTCCTGGACGAGATGGCTCCAGATGCCGGCTCCTCGAGGCTCGGTGCCAAGGTCAAGATCGGTTACTTTCGTCAGAGCCACGAGTGGATCGACCCTGATAAGCAGGTCTACCGCTACTTGCAGGATGTCTTCCGCAAGGAGAACCCCGACGCGCTGCTCAGCGAACAGGCTGCGCGCGATCTGGCGGGGGCGTTTCTCTTTAGCGGTCCCGATCAAGAGAAAGAACTCGGCGTGCTCTCCGGCGGCGAACGAGCACGAGCGGTACTTGCGGGGCTTCTTGCCAGCGCCAAAAACCTGCTGGTGCTCGATGAGCCGACCAACCACCTCGATATTCCAAGTGCTGAGCGGCTGGAGGAATCGCTCTCGTGCGAGGGCGGCTACGAAGGCACGCTCATCCTCATCAGCCACGACCGGGCACTCATCGACGCGACTTGCGACCATCTGCTCGTCCTTGACGGCAAGGGTGGCGCAGAGGTGTATTTCGGCAACTACACCCAGTGGCGTGTACACAAGACCACCCAAGCCGAGGCGATAACCCCAGCACGCAGCGGCCTGACAGGCGGGCGCTCACGGCGCGCAACCCAGCCAGCCCAGGCAACACCGACACAACCGAACTCGGGTACCTCTACACCCAAGAGCCGGTTTTCGTGGATGGGTGTCGAGCAGATCGAGGAGCGAATGGGAGAGTTGCAGGCCGAGATGGTCGAGTATGACGATCAGCTCGCAGGGCTTGAACTCTGGAAGACCCCCGACCGGGCAGCCGAGGTGCGGGCCGAGCGGGATCGGTTGCAGGGTGAGCTTGATGCGTTGGAAGAAGAGTGGCTTCGGAAGGCCGAGTAAGTCAGCGAACCTGTATGATTCAGGCCTTTGGGTACTTCGCCCCTCCGGGGCGATTGTTGGAGCCAGTTGCTCTTTCGGTGAGGCTTGCCTGGATATGAGTCTTTACGAACCCCGTGCGCGAGCACAGGGTTGATTTTACCCGTGAAAATCAACCATGCGTGATCCCGAGCTTGCGCTCGGGGCTCGTAGAAACACATGAGTTATTCTCGCAATGCGTATGGTACCTGATGTGGAGGACATGATCGTATGAAGCGTGCCGCACTCCGCGCCGATCTCATTCTTCTTCTGGTCGCCGCCGTCTGGGGCTCGGGGTTTGTCGCGCAGCAGATCGCGGCCAAGTCGATGGGGCCGCTCACCTTTAACGCCCTGCGGTACCTCGTCGGGTTCGCGCTGGTGGCTCTTATCATCCTCTGCCGCTCACGCTGGAAGCCAACCCGCAGCGAACTCGTCGGTGGCTCAGTACTCGGCGTCATCATGGCGGGTGCCGCGTGGCTCCAGCAGGCGGGGATCCCCAACACCACCACCGCCCGCGCCGGTTTCTTTACGGGGCTGTATGTGTTGTTGGTTCCGATTGTCGGGCTTCTCTTCGGGCAACGCGCCAGATTCGCCCACATCGCAGGCGCAAGCGTTGCGGCTGTCGGCCTCTGGCTTCTCAGCGGCGACATCGCCGGCGGGCTCAACCCAGGCGACCCGCTCATCATCGCCTGTGCGGTGCTCTGGGCGGTGCATGTGGTGCTGATTGCCAGGCTCGCCCCCAAGGCCGACCCGCTCCGGCTCGCAGCCGTGCAGTTTGCAACGGTCGCACTGCTCTCGGGCGTGCTTGTGTTGCCGCTCGAACACGACCAGTTGGCAACCGTGACCGACGGCCTGCTCCCGATGGCCTATAGCGGTATCTTTGTGATCGGGATTGCATTCACGCTCCAGATCGTCGGCCAGCGCAGCGCCCCCCCCACCCACGCGGCTGTCCTCATGAGTATGGAAGCCGTCTTCGCAGCAGCCTTCGGGCTGATGCTGCTGGGCGAGGGGCTCAACGCCGGCGAGATGCTCGGGTGTGGGCTGATGCTTGCGGGCGCGGTGCTCTCCCAGGTCTGGCCGCACAAACGCACACCCGCAGAGATCGCCGAACTCACAGACCCAGTTCGGTGATCACGGCGAGCACCTCTTGCGCATGGTTTGGCACCTTGACCTTGTCCCAGCGCCGGACGACCTTGCCATCGGGGCCGATGAGGTAGGTGACGCGCTCGATGCCCATATAGGTCCGCCCATACATCGACTTCTCGACCCACACGCCGTACTTCTGGCAGACCTTCGGGTCTGGCTTGCCCTCGGCGTTGACCGCGTCATCTGCGAGGAGCGGGTACTTGAGCCCGTGCTTGTCAGCAAACTTTTTCTTGGACTTCTCGCTGAGAATGCTGATCCCTAGCACCCGTGCCCCCTTGCGACCAAACCTGGATTTGCACTCTTGAAAGTCGCACGCTTCGGTGGTGCAGCCGCTGGTCATGTCCTTTGGATAGAAAAACAACACCAGAGGCTTGCCCGCATAGTCGCTGAGTTTGTGTGCGGTGCCGTCCTGGTCTTTGAGATTGAACGCGGGTGCCTTGCGGCCGGGCTCGATACGAGGCATGTCTGGGCTCCTGTCTGACCCGGCATCATCACACGCTCGGGACTCGACAATATGCCCAGGACATGAACACGACTCAGCCGAGGAGCCACCAGATCAGCGCGACAGCCCACACCGCCGAGAGTGCCAGTGAGAGTGCAACCCACACCGCAGCGCCACGCCTTGGGCTTTGCTCAGGCTTGCCGACGAGCAGCAGCCTGTCGATCGTCTCGCTGTCACCCGGGGTCTGCCCCTGCCGTGCCGCGTCCTGCACCACCGCGAGCACAAGGTTGGCATCAAACGGGCGGAGCCCCATGGTCTTGGCAGAGGTGAGCAGTCGCGCTCGGGCTTGCGGCTTGAGCACCGCTGCACGGCCACCCTCAAGGGCATCTGCTGCACGGACAGCGAGCACCCAGCGGGCATCAAAGGTCTCGAGCGACGCAGCAGTACGGTTTTCTGCCGAGACCTCCCATTCGCGGTGTGCCTGGCGGTCTTGGCGAACACGATCGGAATGGTCCGATGCGTCGTCCGCACGCGACAGTCGGCGTGGTGTCTGGGCAACATCACCCGCCAGCCGAAGACCGCGCCGACCCGCCTGGGGCTCGTCGCGGCCTGTTTGTGTTGTGTCGTCGTCAGTCCGTTGCATGGCTTTAGAGTCTCATGCGAAGTCGGTGCCGGTCAATAGCCGACAGTCTCTCCACACGACTCTACACTCGCCCCGGAGACCCGGATGCACGCCCAGACATCGCCAACAACACCAACCAACGAGATATCGGACGCTGGCAGTTCTGACAGCCAAGTCGTGCATTCGTCACTCATACCCGTTGAGGTCGCCAAACGGCTCGCGCAGGCCGGGCGTCGGGGCAGGCTCCCGGGGTTCCAGGCTGCAACCCCCAAGGAGTTCCGCATCGACTGTGACGCGGTGCCGTTTGAGTATGTGCTGCTCGGCGTGATCGGGGCGGGATCAGACACAGGCTCGATCATCAAACTGCACGCCAAACGAAGGCTGCTCATGCCCGCGATTTTTGCAGCAACCCTCGTCTTCACGGTCTGGCCCGGTGTCTGGCTGACCGACTCGCTGATGGGGGTGTATTGGTCAGCGTATGGCACCTGGAGCGAGCAGATGCCGTGGCTGACCTACGCGTGGTATCTGCCGATCTCGGTGCTGCCGTTGCCCTGGGTGTGGCAAAAATTAACACGCAAGAGCAAGGCGATGGCCGCCGAGTCAGAAACGAAGATCATTGCGACCATCCGGTCGATCATCGAAGACAAGTAGGTCGCTGCTCTCCAATTTGGTGTGGTTCCGGACGCCGACACTGAGGCTCCACAGGCAGCCGAAGTGTCGGATCGTGTGCGCCGAGAGACCCCCCAGCATGACCCGACGCTTCGCAGGCTCAGCGTCGGCATCCAAAACAGAGGAATGGACAATATGACACTCGTGTACCTGGTATCAGGACTCGGGGTCGTGGTCATGCCCTTCGATAAGGTCAGCGATATCGGGTGCTGCGTGCGGATGGAACTCCCCGGCTTTGAGTTTGCCCACATAGCCGTGGTACGCCTTCATTGCTTTGCTTCCGAAGATGAGCATGATGGGGATATTGACGACCAGCATGACCCCGAGGCCGAGGGTCGTCCACATGTCGAGTTCGGAGTCGGTGCCGATGAGGGCGACTTTGGAGCCGTCGGCACTGGGGAATATTTTCATCGCGGCGACGCCCGTCAGGAAGATGAGCAGGCAGTAGATGAGCTTGTAGAGCAGAACGATGGGCTTGGCTCGTTTTTCACCGAGGAAGCCGAAGAGGTAATAGACGCCCTGCTCGCCGTAGTAGGACCAGGAGATCATGGTGGAGATGGCAAAGAGCCATGCGGCGATGGTGACAACGACCTTGCCGAGCCCGGGGGCGGTGCGGTCAAAGGCGTAGGCCGTCATGGAGGCCCCGGCATAGTCGCCATAGATGCCGACATCGGGCTCGCCGTCGGGGCCTGTCCGGAAGAAGGGCTTGATTTCCGAGGCGAGCGTGTTCCATTCGACCGACCAGACATCATCATCGCCGCGAGAGACGGTGCCGGTGATGCGGCGGAGGTCTCGCCCGGTGTTGGTATCGATATCTGCCTCGACGATGAGGAAGACCGTTTCTCCATTTCGCCAGCCGGCCGCTCCCTCGGCTGTCCGCCGGATCCGCCTCGCGTCGGCGGTCATGTCGGGAAGAGCCCCCGTCTCCAGCGTCCATGTCGGGGGGGTGGCGGTTTCATCAGCCGCGACGATCCGGACCTGCTCGGGCAGGAGATAGGTCGCCTCGGCCTCCCGGTTGTACGCGCCGCTCGAGAGGATCACCAAGGCTGTGAGGGTGCAGACGACGATCGTGTCGATGAAGGGCTCGAGTCCCGCGACGACTCCCTCGCGCACCGGCTCATCCGTCTTGGCTGCCGAGTGGGCGATCGGGCTCGACCCTTGGCCGGCTTCTGAACTGAAGAGTGCCCGCTTGATCCCCCACATCGCGGCATAGCCGAAGGTTCCACCGAGGAAGGCCCCGGTGGCGTCGGGGGCCTCGCCGCCCAGGAAAGAGGGCAGCCCGCTCTTGAAGATAAGTGCGATATAGGAGGGGATGTCCCCGAGGTGGTTGGCGAGCACATAGGCTGCTGCGAGAACATAAATGCAGCACATCAAGGGCACGATGCGGCCGGCGACGGCGCCGATCCGCTTGATACCCCCGATGATGACCAGCCCCACAAGCACCGCGAGAATAATGCCCGTCCCTACCTGGGGGAACTCGAAATAGGTGTAGGTGATATCGCCGACATTCCACGCCTGGAACATGTTGCCGCCGGTGATTGCCGAGATGATCAGCGTGACGACGAAGACGCCGCCGATGAATGTCCCGAGGGTGGCGCTTCGGACAAACCCGAGGACGCAAAAGACAGAGGCCAGCAGCAGTCCGGGGAGAAAGGCAATCCATGTCCCAAAGGCTTTGTAC
>JAJRZG010000102.1 GCA_024275365.1 Planctomycetota bacterium
CCCTGCGTAACTCACAGAGACGCTAACTGGCCCGATCTTTGGGTTGCATCCCCAGCGTAGAGTCAGCATACACGCACGCTTCGACATGCCTTACGGCAATCGGGGTGAGAGGATTCGAACCTCCGACCTTCTCGTCCCGAACGAGACGCGCTACCAAGCTGCGCTACACCCCGTGGTCATGCGGTGCGGGTCGGGCTCTCTAGCAGCCGCACCGGTAAGAGCTATTATACCCGCTGGACAGGCCGGGCCCAAACTCACGAGATGGTGACTCTGTGCCCGCAACCACGCGCCCTATACCCAGCAGAGCCCCGTCACTTAAAGTCCCGCGTCTCGACAGGGAACCTGGGGACAGTCGAGTAGATATTATTCCGACGGGTCCCGGGGTCGCCATCTTCCCCAGCCGAGTAGAAGTAGGCACTGCCCCCGATGCACATGCCCTCGTCCGCATCGCCGATCCAGTTACCCTCGTAGTTCGAGTCGTTTTCAGCAAATGGACGGTACGATCGACTGAAATCTACAAGTTGATATCTCCCAGCCGGCTTTCTCGGGATCGGCTTGTCTTCCAAGGCATCCCGTGGCTGCAGCCTGCCAGCCTTGGGGTCCCAAAACTCCCCATGCCCGCCATGAAACGCGGGGTGGACGATCCGAAGCGGCCGGCCCCATGCGTCCTTGATCGTCACAGCCGAATCGGCCCAAGGCTCAAACTTGCCGGAGGAATCTTTCCAACCGGGGACCGCGCTCGATTCAAGAAACGCACTGTCCATCTGCTCAAATATCGACCGGATCGATTGATCCCGCATCACCAAAGCGGTGTAATAGGTCAAAGCCGGGTAGGCCTCATCAGAAAACGATGAGTCCTGCGTAATCGGTCGGCCATCGATGAGGAGGAAACGAACCTCTTTCGGCGTTCGGCTGTTATCAAGCACCTTCACAACCATCGGCAACGGCACATCCGCATTCAGTGTCCACGCCCCACGGCTCTCATCAAGCACCCGAATCACATTCTGCGTCGCGCGACCCTTCCCTACCTCGATGACCTTGGACCCTACTACCAGTGACATCGCAATCAACACCGCGATGATACCGATCACGATCATCAACTCGATGAGCGTAAACGCGCGCCGTACCGACGCGGAAGTCCTCTGAGGTTGTCGTGTGCTTCTCGGTCTCATGGTGGCCTCTTCTCTGTGTGCGTATCCGAGCCGCACGATACCCGAACCCTGCTCCGCTGTCCTCTACGGCTGTGGAGGTCGGCCTGATCCATCCCGGGCCGAGAATCGTCCCTCCAACCCTACCGACAAGCCTATCACGCCAATCCAGGGCCGACGATATTGCCCCCACCACCCACACCACCCCCACCACTCCCACCACTCCCCGCAGGGGCCGGGGCTCGTGTGGGCTGTGCCCCCTGTGGCCCAATGGGAGGCCCACCAGGCCCGGCAGCCTGGGTCGGGTTGATCCTGGCCTTAAAGATAAAGTCCGTCACCTTGTCACGCACCGCCTGGTCCATCTGACTAAACAACGCCGCCCCCTCGCGCTTGTACTCGATCCGGGGGTCCTGCTGGCTAAAGCTCCGGAAGCCAATCGCATCGCGGAGCTGGTCCATGCCATAGAGATGGTCCTTCCAGGGCGTATCGAGAACCTCAAGCAGGATCGACCGCTCAAGATAGAGCAGCTCAGCCCGGAGCAGATTCTCACCCCGCGCCCGGATGGCATCGGGCCGTTCATCGGGCTCAAGGAATCGCATCGCATCAGGCAGCCCGATGCCGAAACGCTCCGTGAGGTGGGCATCGAGGGCATCGTCGTCCTCAAACACCTGGGCAGCCTTCACCTCCTGCTCGATGACATTCTCCTTGACGAACACTTCCGAAGCCTGGAGAAGCTCATCGCGGATCTTCGCCGGTGGTGTCGTCTTGACCGTCTCGTCCGTCCAGTCAAACCCGTGCCTCCGGTTCGCCCAGTTGGCCAGTTGCGTCAGCGCAAGCTGAGGATTCTGCCGCGCCTGCGACATCGTCAACTGCATCACAAACTCAACCGGGTACTCGATCTCCCGCTTGGTATAGAGCGCATCAGCCCGGTCCATGATCAACTCCTCAGGCGAGCTCTCTTCGTCAGCAATCGCTGCGATCACTTCATCGGCCTCCAGCTCGATGCCATACTTCGACTTGCACCACTCAATCAGCTTCCCAACCCCGTAGTGCTCGCGTGTAAACTCAGCGATCTTCGGCAGCGCAGTCTGCTCGATGCTCTCATGCGCCGCATTGCAGAGCAGATTGTACACCGCGCTCCGCTCGGCAACACCACCCTGACGGATCTCAGCCGCGTCAAGTTCCAACCCGAATCGGCTCTTGGCCCAGTTGATGAGCCCCGCCGAATCAAAGTCAACACTGATCTCGGCCCCATCAATCGGGATGTATTCACCAAGCGTGACATCGATCATGTGCCGGGCTTCTTCCCTCGCGATCCGCCGCACCGCGATGTCCATCTCCGTCGGGTCCTTGCCACGCAACTTCTCGGGCAAAACCGTGAAATCAAACTGCTCCCTGGCATACTCAGCAACACACTCAGCCGGATACTCTGGATTCAGGTAGAGCTTCACCGCGTCGTCGATCGCCTCGCCGATATACTCAAAGATCAGATCCCTCACCTCACGACCCTCAAGCACCCGCTGCCGCAAGCCATAAAACTTCTGACGCTGGTGCTCCATCACCTCGTCATACTCAAGGATATTTTTACGGACCTGGAAGTTGCGCTCCTCGACCTTGCGCTGCGCCCGCTCGACACTCTTGCTGAGCATCGGGTGCTCGATCGCATCGCCCTCCTTCATCCCAAGTCGGCTCAGCACCTTCATCGTCGTCTCCCCGGCAAACATCTTCATCAGGTCGTCTTCGAGCGAAACAAAGAACCGGGTCGAACCCTTGTCACCCTGCCGACCCGAACGACCACGCAACTGATTATCAATCCGACGGCTCTCGTGCCGCTCGGTCCCAATCACATGCAGCCCGCCCATCTCCTCGATCGTATCAAACCACCGGAGACGGTGCAGCAAACTCCGCCCGCTGCCATCAAGCTCATCGCGCAATGACTCGGCATCCATCGTGTCGATCTTGCCAGATGCCGCCCAAGTGTTGCTCGATGCCCAATGCCGGAGCAACTGCAGCTCAAGCTCGGCAAAGTCCATCGACTCGGCATCTCGCTTCTTCATGCCCAACACCGTCGGAGCTATCTTGCGATACACATTCTCTCGCAACTCTTCATCGGTCGAGTCCACCGTCAGACCACGCGAAGCAATTCCACGACGGAGCCAGTGATCGAGAAGAATCTCCCGCGTGATCGGCTCGAGCTTGATATCCGTGCCTCGCCCCGCCATGTTCGTCGCGATCATCACAGCGCCAAGCTGCCCCGCACCCTCAATAATGTTCGCCTCCCGTTCATGCTGCTTGGCATTGAGCACATTGTGCTTGATCTGGTACTTGCGCATCAGCATCTGCGCAAGCATCTCACTCCGTTCCACACTCGTCGTCCCCACAAGAATCGGCCGCCCGACATCGTGGAACGCCTTGATCTCATCGACGATCGCCTCCCACTTGTCCTTGGCGCGGAGGAACATCAAATCGTCATAATCTGCACGAATTACCGGCTTATTCGTCGGAATCGTGACCACATCGAGCTTGTAGATATCACGGAACTCCTGCGCTTCGGTATCAGCCGTCCCCGTCATACCTGAGAGCCGCTTGTACATCTTATAAAAATTCTGGATCGTCACCGTCGCGATCGTCTGCGTCTCCTGCTTGATCGGCACGCCCTCCTTCGCCTCCACCGCCTGGTGCAGACCGTCGGACCACTGCCGACCGATCATCGGACGACCGGTAAAGGTATCAACAATCACAATCGTCGGCTCGCGTCGCCCGCTCGCCCGATCATCAACATCCATCACCACATAATCACGGTCAAGCTGATAGACCGCGTGCGCCCGCAGCGCCTGCTCAAGCAGGTGAGGCACATCCATGTTCTCATCGACATAGAACGACCCGATCCCAGCTTCACGCTGCGCCTCGCTGATGCCGTCGTGCGTCAGATGACAACTCTTGCGGTCCATCTCGACCTCGAAGTACTGCGTGTGCGCATCCCGATCGGCTTCAAGATGCGGCAGCTCGCCCTTGGCTGCCTCAAGCTGCTTCTGCAAATCAGGCACCAGGCTCTTGTCGCGAATCTGCCGAATATCCCCCTCAAGACCCTTGATCTTCTGCTTGCACTGCTCGACCTGATCCTCCCGATCCTGCCACGGCTTCTGCTTCTCCACAAGATACCGCGCAAGCCGGTCAGCCATGTCATACCGAGGCTGATCCTCATGCGCAGGTCCTGAGATAATCAACGGCGTACGGGCCTCGTCAATCAAGATCGAGTCCACCTCATCAACAATCGCAAACTGCCGCTTCCGCTGCACCTGCTGCTCGACAGACCGCTTCATGTTGTCACGCAGATAATCAAACCCAAACTCGCTCGTCGTCCCATACACAACATTGCACCGATACATCCACCGCTTGAGCTCCTCGGGCTGCTGGTGATGAGGATGGATCGCCCCGATCGTCAGCCCAAGAGCCCGAAAGAACGGAAAGGTCCAGTCACGGTCTCGCTGCACGAGATAGTCGTTGACCGTCACCACATGCACCTGCTGCCGTTCGATGCACGCCAGATAGGTCGCCAGCGGCGCCACGATCGTCTTCCCCTCACCCGTCTTCATCTCCGCGATCTTGCCACCCGAAAGCACCATCGCACCGATCAACTGCACATCAAACGGCCTCGCCCGGAAAGGAGGCCGACTCTCCGGGTACAACTCACTGACCGCCTCATACAGACCGATCGGAATCTCCACCCGCTGCCAACCGGGCACTGGCTCGGTACACCCGAGAAACTCATCCCCCTCATCGGGCTCGCCAACAGGAGCCGGGCCGCTCGTCGGAAGCAGCGTCCGTGGCAGCAAGTTGGGCATGGCATCGGCCTCGGCCTTCACCTGGTCATAGATCGCCCGCCCCTCAGCAGAGAGATGGTCAGGATCAAACCCGGCCTCGGGGTTGAAAATATTGCGGATACCAACCGCCCGGTCCATCGCCTCACGGGCGACTGCAAACGCTTCGGTCATAAGCTCATCAGTCTTCGCACCCGCATCATGCCGGTCTCGAAAGTGAAGAAACTTCGCCCGAAGCTCGCCATCGGACAACTGCCGAATCTCAGGCTCAAGCCGATTGATTGACTCGGTACGAGAGGTATATCGTCGAACAAACCGGTCGTTCCGCGAACCGATGATCTTGTTGAGAAGCCCGCCGATGACGGGGATACCTTGAGGATTGGCCATGGGACACCCTGAGTTTGGATTTAAGGTCTGGTGAGAATCGAAACGGAAATGCCCGCGCGTGGCTCGCAAAGTCGCCACGACCACCCGGGCTGCTCGCGATACAAAATCGCGAGGAACGGATCCCACCCCGAGAAAGAACAATCGAGGCGGGCAACAGCTCAGCAGGCTGCCGGCGGTGGCATCGGCAATATCGCCCATCCAACCTGATCAAGAGCCACACCACGCTGGGCGTACTCAGTCGTCGCCCGGGGAGGAATCGAAGCCTCCCCTTCAAGCCGTGTCAGGGCGATCGCCTCAGAATCAGCCGTCTCCGTCGCCACCCTCTCAGCAAACCACAGCGGCAGCAGATGCCCGTCACACAGGGTCAGGGAATCAATCGGCCGGGCGGTCGACGAGTCCAGCCGGGCACTCGCAGGCCCAAGCTGGATCGCAAACGCGAGCAGAATCACAGCCCGCGTGCTCCAAGGCACTGCACGGCTAACAGCCTCACCCCGAGTTGTCTTGGGTCTGGTGGTCATTCGGCACCAGAAGTATCGGCCACAAACCACCCCCGAGCAAGCCCAGCAGCCGAATCAAGCCCCTGAATCGACCAAGATTCTACCTCAGACCATGATTTTGGCCCATCAGAGCCGCAAAGTCCGATATGGTCCCAAGAGCCCGGGGTCGGCCCGGCATACGCTCCGCCTGCATGACGCACCCACACAGACATACCCCAAGACAGGACGATTCACGGATGATCGCCAACCGCCAGAGCCTGCCGCCCACCCGCCAGTCGATCACCCACAAGTTCCGCATCGATCGGCACGAGGGCTACCTCACCATCGGCCTCTACCCCGATGGCACGCCCGGCGAAATCTTCCTCAAAATCGCCAAAGAAGGCTCCGCACTCTCCGGCATGTGCCAGGCCTTCTGCCGAGCCTTCAGTATCGCCATGCAGTACGGCCTCACCATCGAAGAAGCCGTCGAACGCTTCAAGGGCATGCGCTTCGAGCCGATGGGCTACACAAGCAACCCCGAAATCCCCGAAGCCCAGTCCATCGTCGACTATGTCGCCCGCTACCTCGAACTCTCCTTCAGCGACATCCCCCAACGATAAATCGTTGACACCCTCCCCCCGGTGGCACGGTTCTCCGAACCGTGTCTCCCGCATCCTACAACGCGCCTAACACACCCGATTCGGCGGCTCCTCCCCCGCCAAAATCGCCGTCGCATTGGCCGCCACCATCGCCGTCATCATCTCCCGATACCTTCGCTCCGCACTCCCGATATGCGGCGCCATCACAACATTGTCGAGCCCCACCAGCCCCGGATGCACCTCCGGCTCTCGCTCAAAGACATCAAGCCCCGCGCCCCATATCCGCTTCGCTGCCAACGCCTCGACCAGCGCCGCCTCATCCACCACCGGCCCCCGCGAGGTATTGAGCAAAATCGCATTGGGCTTCATCATCGCCAACTGCGCAGCCCCGATCAGGTGCGTCGTCTCCGGCGTCAGAGGCGTGTGCAGGCTCACAACATCCGCCCGCTGCAACCCCTCCTCCAGCGTCACACGCTCCCCAGCCAGAGGCCCAAGCTCAAACTCCCAGTGCTGGCTCCGGGCAACATAGAGCACCTCCATCCCCCATCCGAGTGACCGCATCGCCGTGGCAAACCCGATCCGCCCCGCCCCCACAATCAACAGCGTCCGCCCGGTCAGATCAACCCCCAGAAAGTCGGCCATGCTCAACAACCCGGCCCGCTCCCACTCCCCCGAGCGGGCAAACCGATCCCCCTCGACAAGCCGCCTCGCCACCGCCAGCAGCAGCGCCCACGCCATATTGGCCGTCCCCTCCGTCACCGCATCGGGCGTATTGGTCACCACAACCCCCCGCCCAGCACACGCCTCCGTATCTATATTGTTGTACCCCACCGCCAGGTTGCACACCCCCCGCAGCCCCGGCCCCGCAGCATCCAGAAACTCCTCATCCACCCGATCCGAGAACATCGTCACCACGACAGCCGCCCCACTGACAAACTCGAGCAGCCGCTCGCGGGACATCATCTCACTCGGCCCGATCCGAACCGCTGCCCCCGGCACCACCAACCCCCCCGGCACAACCCGGGTGACAGCGACATCGGCGGGTGACTTTTCGTGCGGCGTGGTGTGTTCGCTCATGCCAAAACGGTAGACAGGGTGCTTCGGCTGGGATTCGCAGCGTTTCCAACCGGTTTTCACAAAGCCCCCGGACTCTGTTGCTCCAGTCCTCGGACGCCG
>JAJRZG010000103.1 GCA_024275365.1 Planctomycetota bacterium
CCCTCAACCTCTCCCGCTGTCGCCTTGACAAGCTCCTCCCACGAGACCCCGCCCCCGAGCGAAACCTCCGAAACCGCCAGGTGTGTGACATGGCTCCGCTCGTCGGTGAATGGCTCAGCCGCGTCGTCCCCCATCGAGAGCGTCCGTCCGCTGGCGATAAAGACGGGCGAACTGGTCTCCCGCCGAGCCTCGCTGACCCCGGCCAGCGGATCGACCACTCCGATCGCCACCACCGTCGGTACCGGCATCAACCGCATCGGCCCGCCACAGCCGACAAGCCCGAGCACCACCATCGCCGCCAAGCACCGCCAACTTGTGGTACAGGCTTCCAGCCTGCACGCCTTGAGCACCCGATGCAGGCTGGAAACCTGCACCACAATGTCGAGCACGCGCTTCATGGCCCCTTTGGCTCCACCTGGCTCGCCGCCTTCTTCTTCTTCGCCGCAGCCTTGTCCAAAAACAACCCCTTCGCCTCACCCGCCAGATAAAACGAACCCGTCACCAGGATCAGATCCCCCGGCCCCGCCGCCGCCTGTGCTGCAATGTTGATCGCCTTCTTCAGGTTCGGCTCGACCTGCGCCATCTTCCCGTGCCGTTCGACATACATCCGCTGGAGCTTGTCAGGGTCCATCGACCGAGGGTTCGTGCTCGACTTTGTAAAGATGATCTTGTCTGCACCAAGCCCGATCTTATCAATAATCCCCCCAATATCCTTGTCCTCTGCACACCCAAAGACCACGACCATCGAATCGTAATGGATGTGCGCCCCGATCGCCCGGACCAGCGCGTGGATGCTCTCGGTCGTGTGCGCCCCATCAATAAATATCCTCGGCGATCCCCACACCTCCTCGAGACGACCGAGCCTCTGCGTCTTGGCAAGCCCCACCGCGACCTGCCGCTCGCCGATATCAAACCCGTGCTGCCCGAGCTTGTCGAGCACCGCAAGCGCAAGCCCACAGTTTACTGCCTGGTGCTGCCCAGGCAGAGGCACAGGCAGGTGCTCGTGGTTCGAGTGTTCCGTCGAGAGGCACACCCTTGCGTGGGGGCCTTGCTCGGGGCTGCTCTCAAAACGCCATGAAAAATCCAGGTCCTCCCCGATCACCTTCAGGTCTGCCCCGACCTGCTCAGCGACCTTGCGAAAAACCTCCATCACCCCCTCGTCCTGAGGATAGGTATAAGTCGTCACGCCCGGCTTCATCGTCCCCGCCTTCTCGCGGGCAATCTCTTCAACCGTCTCGCCAAGAATCTGCGTGTGCTCGAGATGGATCGCCCCGATCACACCGCACTCAGGCGTGATGACATTGGTCGAATCGAGCCGACCACCAAGCCCAACCTCGATCACCGCGATATCCACAACCCGCTCAGCAAAGTAGCGAAACGCCAACGCCGTGACCAACTCAAAGTAGGTCGCCTTGCCGTGGGCCTTCTCGACCGCAGCCGCGGCAACCGCAACGAACCCAAGCTCTCGCACAACATCACCCTTGCGCATCGGTGCAACACCGACCCGAACGCGCTCGCGCATATCAACAAGGTGTGGGCTCGTATATACCCCAACCCCATACCCGCACTCGCCGAGGCTGCTGGCAACCATCTCAACAATCGAGCCCTTGCCCTTGCTCCCCGCCACATGCACGAACCGAACCTGGTGGTGCGGGTTC
Source organism: Planctomycetota bacterium (assembly GCA_024275365.1). Classification (GTDB taxonomy): domain Bacteria; phylum Planctomycetota; class Phycisphaerae; order Phycisphaerales; family UBA1924; genus PNC22. The sequence goes on from JAJRZG010000103.1 coordinate 1,659, forward strand.
CCGAGCTCTTCAAGCATCGCCCGCATCCTGTCGAGCTTGAAGATGCCCTTCTCAAGGCGCGAGGGTCGGCTGCGCTCGATGTTGACATGGCTGTCGAGATACTTCAGCGCACTCGAATAGCTCACAAACCGCCTGGGCCGAATCGGTTTGGATTTTTGTACCGGATTCTCATCAACAGCCGATGTTTGGGTCTCGGCTGGGTCAATCTTTGACATAGTCACCCCAATACTAAGCCAGATCGTACCCGATCCAAAGTGAAACCCGCCCAGAACTCGTCAGTTGTCAGAATCTAGGGGGTTCCCGCCATCTCCAACCACCCATATGTGCCACGGCTCTGTGAGCCGTGCAGGACCGTCCGACACAACCACGATCTGCTTCACCCCCGCACAACCGCTGCGCACATCAACCCCTTCATCTCCCGCACCGCCTCGCGCAGCCCCACAAAGACCGCCCGGCTCACGATCGCGTGCCCGATATGCAACTCCTCGATCCCCGGCAACGCCGCAATCGGATCGACATTGTGATAGTTCAGTGCGTGCCCAGCATTGAACCGCATCCCCGCCACCCGGATCGCCTCGCCGGCCACCGACACATGCCCCAGTGCCTCGGTCAGGCCCGCCCGTCGAAAGTCCCCCCCCGCCTCGGCAAACGCCCGCGCGTACGGCCCCGTATGCACCTCGCACACATCAAACCCGAGCCCCGCTGCCGCCTCGACCTGCGAGAGATCAGCATCAATAAACGCACTCACGATCAACCCCGCCCCCCGCAGCCGCTTCACCACCTCGCCAAGCCTGCCCCGCTGCCCCGCGACATCCAGCCCCCCCTCGGTCGTCACCTCCTCGCGCCCCTCCGGCACGAGCATCGCCGTATCCGTCCCGATCCGGCACGCAATCTCGACCATCTCGTCGGTCGCAGCCATCTCGAGGTTGAGCTTCACCGCGACCAGTTGCCGAAGCAGCTCGACATCCCGATCGACAATGTGCCGCCGATCTTCTCGCAGATGCACCGTGATCCCGTCAGCCCCGCCGAGTTCCGCCTCATGGGCCGCCCGCACCGGGTCCGGCTCAGGCCGATCCGCCCGCGAATGCATAACCCCCTGGTACCGGGCCTGCCGAACCGTCGCAACATGGTCGATATTGACGCCGAG
>JAJRZG010000104.1 GCA_024275365.1 Planctomycetota bacterium
CCAGCCGATCGTGGAATCGACCATCTCCGGGTTGCGGGCAAAGGCACCCTCCGGCTTGGCAACAACCCATGGTGCCCGGCTCATGCTCTCGACGCCGCCAGCGATGAGCACATCGGCGTGGTCGGTCTCGATCATGCGGGCTGCGATGTTGATCGCTTCAAGCCCCGAAGCGCACAGCCGATTGACCGTACACCCCGCGACCCTCTCAGGGAGCCCGGCAAGCAGCGCAGCCATCCTCGCCACATTGCGGTTGTCTTCGCCTGCCTGGTTGGTTGCACCGAGATAGATATCTTCGATCAGCCCCGGGTCGATCCCGGTCTGCGAGATGACTTCCCTGAGTGTCAGGGCTGCGAGATCATCGGGGCGGACAGAGCTGAGGCTCCCGGCGTATCGGCCGATGGGTGTCCGCACTGCGCAAACAATGGCTGCCTTTCTCATCGCTTGTGAGTATACACCTCCGGGAGCGAGTGCCCGAGGCTCTCGGGAAAGGTGAGAGGAGTTCATCAGTGCTGCACCGCGCTCAGCCCAGCATCACCGGTTATGATACAAGACTGCGCAGAAGCACTGCCAGGCCCATCGGCTCTCTCTCGAATCGTAGGTTGGCGTTCCCATGAGAATCCTGGTCGTCGTGAAACAGGTCCCCGACTCGCGTGCCTCGCTCTCGGTTCTGGCCGATGGCTCGGGGCTCGACAAGGCAGGGGTGCGGTTCGTGTGCAATCCCTTCGATGAGTTCGCAGCCGAGCAGGCGGTGCAACTCCGTGAGAAGCGGTCAGATGTTGACGAGATCGTCGCGGTCACGATCGGCCCAGCCGAGGCTCTCCAGACCCTGCGGACGACGCTGGCGATGGGGGCCGACCGGGGCATCCAGATCGTCGTTGATGAATCGGTCATGTTTGACGAGTTGTACCTGGCGCGGGCGATCGCGGCTGCGGTCACCCGTGACGAACAGGGCTACGACCTGGTCCTCTGTGGCAAGCAGGGGATCGACAACGACGCGGGCGACCTCGGGCCGGCGCTTGCCGAATATCTCGGCCTGCCCCACATCGGGGCGATCGTCGAGTTGGTCGTGAATGAGAGCGGGGACCGTGCCAACGCCAAACGCCAGATCGAGGGTGGCCTCGAGGTCGTCGAGACGGGGCTCCCCGTTCTGCTCACCTGCGAGAAGGGGCTGGTCGAACCGCGATACCCCTCGCTCCCAAACATTATGAAAGCCAAGAAGAAGCCGGTCGAAACGGTGGATGCCAAGACCCTGCCCGGTATGGCGGAGGCTGCACCACGGGCAACCTTCATCGGGCTCTCGCCTCCCCCAGCCCGAGAAGCATGCACCATCATCGAGGGGACACCCGAGGAAATGGCGAAAGAACTCGTGCGGGTTCTCCGCGAAGAAGCAAAGGTCATCTGACCATGAGCAACAGCATTCTCGTCTTTGTCGAACAGCGCGAGGGCACGATCCTCCCCGCTTCGCTTCAGCTCTTCACGCTCGCCCAGCAGCTTGCGACCGAGCAAGGAGGGCAGGTCTGTGCGCTTGTCGTCGGGGCCCGCATCGGCGAGTTGGCCAGCGATTGTGCTGCCCTCGGTCCGAAGCGTCTCCTCGTTGCCGATGCCCCTCCCTTCCGATACTACAGCCCGCGAGCCTACACGCAGGCGATCTGCGACGCTGCTGCCACGGTGGGTGCCCAGACGGTGCTGCTGGCAACAACCGCCCTCGGCCGTGATGTCGGGCCGCGCGTCGCTGCGAAGCTCGGTGGTGCGCTTGCCACCGATTGCACCAGCGTTTCGTCTCACAACGGCTCGCTGCGCATCCAGCGTCCCTCCTACTGCGGCAAGTGCATCGCTGAGCTCGAGCTCCCCGCCGACGGGCTTCGCGTGCTCTCGGTGCGACCCAACACCTTCGCTGCCCCCGAGCCCGACGCAGCACCAGCCGCCGAGGTCGAGCCGCTTGCTGTCGATATCGACGCGATCGGCTCCCGGGCGACAACACTCGAAGTCGTCAAGTCCGACTCGATGCACAAAGATGTCTCCGAGGTTGACATCATCGTCTCTGGCGGGCGGTCCGTCGGTTCGGAGGAAGATTTCTCAATCCTCTACGACCTGGCCGAGGTGCTCGACGGAGCGGTCGGTGCCTCGCGTGCCGCCGTGGATGCCGGGCAGCAGCCGCGAGACCGACAGATCGGCCTGACCGGGAAGGTCGTCTCCCCCCGTCTCTACATCGCCTGTGGCATCGACGGGGCCATCCAGCACCTCGCGGGGATGCGAGGCAGCAGGGTCATCGTCGCCATCAACACCAAGGCCGACGCTCCGATCTTCAGTGCCGCGACTTACGGCTGCGTGGTCGATCTGTTCGAGCTTGTCCCGCTCCTGGCTGCCGAGTGCAAACGCCTGCTCGCCGCAGACAGCTAGCCTCAGAGTTTCGTCACAGTGGGGCGGGCGTCTCGCCCGCCCGGGACATGCAGAAAAGGAGCGACAATGAACGCTGTGCTGATGGCCCTGCTCCTCGTCGTCACCCTTACAGCCTTCGCGCTTTCTGCCCGCAAGCGCTGGAAGCTCCTCACGATCGGCTCGACTCAAACCCCCATCGACCGCATCCCCGAACGCCTCCGCCTCACCCTCCGCCAGGCGATCGGCCAACAGCGACTCACCCGCTACCCCCTCGCTGGCCTTGCCCACAAAGCCATCTTCTTCGGCTTTCTCGTGCTTGCCATCCGCTCGCTCATCCTGTTCGCTCGCGGCTTTACCAACGACCCGGCTTTCGGCTTCTGGCTCCTCGACGCGGGCACGCCCCTGGGCAATCTCTACTCACTTGTCAAAGACATCTACATCGTGCTGGTGCTCGCGGGCGTGCTGGTCTTTGCGTATATCCGCCTCATCCGCAAGCCCGCACGCATGACACTCAGCACCGAGGGGCTTCTCGTTCTGGGCATTATCTTCGTGATGATGCTCGCCGATATTCTCTACGACGCGGGCGCAGCCGTCCTCCACGCCCGAACAGCCGCGACAGCAACGGGAAATATCCCCTTCGATATCTGGTCGCCTCTGGGTTCTCTCTTTGCCCAGCCGTTGGCCAGCCTGCCCGATGGTGCCATCCGCACGCTCTGGCACGCGGGCTTCTGGGTGCATGTCGTGCTGGTGCTGGTGTTTCTCAATCTTTTGCCCTATTCCAAACACTTCCATGTCATCACAGCCATCCCCAATGTCTTCCTCCAGCCGCTCGATCCGCCCGGCCGCCTGCTTCCGATCGAAGACCTCGAGGGCAAGGTCGAACGCGAAGAGACCCTCGGCATCCGCCGCATCGACCAGCTCGGGTGGAAGGGCATCCTTGACCTCTACACCTGCACCGAGTGCGGCCGCTGTACCGATCACTGCCCGGCTGCCCGCACCGGCAAAGAACTCTCGCCCAAAGCGATCACGATCAGTCTCCGTGATTTCCTTTATCAGCACGCCGACGCGCTGACCGGAGCAGGCACAGCCTCGGGTAATGCCGCGACCGACAGCGACGAGACCGCCCCCGCGCTGCACCGTGCCGATCTTGTCCCAGCGGTCGTCAGCGAGGAAGCCCTCTGGGCCTGCACCACCTGCGGTGCCTGCGAGCAGGAGTGCCCCGTCGGCATCAGTTATGTCGACAAGATCGTGGACATGCGCCGTTATCTCGTGCAGGAAAAAGGCGAATGCCCAGCCCCCTTGCAGGAGATGTTTCAGAGCGTCGAGATGGCCGGTAACCCCTACAGCGCCCCCGAAGAGGAACGCATGAAATGGGCCGAAGGGCTCGATGTCCCCATCTGTGCCCAGGCTGGCGAAATCGATGTGCTCTTCTGGGTCGGCTGTTCTCCAGCGATCGACCAGCGAGCCCGCTCCATCGCCCGCGCCATGGCCACCTTGCTCAACACCGCCGGTGTCCGCTGGGCTTGTCTTGGCCCGGAGGAACGCTGCACCGGCGATGCTGCCCGCCGCGCCGGCAACGAATACCTCTTCCAGGCGATGGCCCAGGCCAACATCGAAACCCTCGACCGCTACAGCACAAAAACCATCGTCACCGTCTGCCCGCATTGCTACAACACGCTCAAAAACGAATACCCCGACTTAGGCGGCCACTACGAGGTCATCCACCACGCCGACTACCTCGCCATGCTCATCGCTGAGGGCAAGCTCGCACCCCGCCAGCCGGTGAAGGCGAAGGTCGTCTACCACGATTCCTGTTACCTCGGCCGGTACAACGACATCTACGACTCGCCGCGCGAGGTGCTCCGCGCCATCCCCGGCGTCGAACTTGTCGAAGCCGAGGCCTCCCGCGATCGTGGCATGTGCTGTGGTGCCGGCGGGGTGCAAGCCTTCAAGGAAGAGGAACCGGGCACCGACCGCATCAACACCGTCCGTCTCAAACAACTCCAAGACACCTGCGCAGCAACAATCTGCACCGCCTGCCCGTTCTGCCTGAGTATGCTCTCTTCCGCTCAAGAGACAGACGATTCTTCCTCGCCCGAAGGGCTCGACATCGCAGAGGTCCTGCTCCAGAGCATCGGCGCATTGCACCCAGATTCCAACTGAACCCTGCCATTTCACCCTACGAAAGCCGAGGGATCCCAATCCCTCGGTTCTTCGTCCCCCCGTGCGCCATGCGTGCAATGATTCCTGTTCTACGCGCCGGATGCTTCCTGACTCGCGAGTGGTACTTCGGGCGTCTGGTTCTTCTCCTTCAACGCCCGAAGAATCTTTTCTGGTGTGATGGGCAAATCTTTGATCCATACCCCCGTCGCATTCGCAATCGCGTGCGCCACCGCCCCCATCACCGGCAGCGTTGAACCCTCCCCGATCTCCTTGGCCCCGAACGGCCCGCGGGGTTCGTACGAATCGACCAGCCCGCTAAAGATTTCCGGGGCGTCTTTGATCGTCATGATGAGATAGCCGTGCAGGTCGGGGTTGAGCAGCCGCCCCTCCTTGTCAAACTGCACATCTTCG
>JAJRZG010000105.1 GCA_024275365.1 Planctomycetota bacterium
ACTGCCACAGCACGAACGGGGACGAGCAGCAGGCGAAGTGCGAAGGCTCGAACGGCTGGGGCAGATGCTCGGTCGGCTCGAGCGATCGGGTGGGTTTTTGCGAGCTGAGCAGGGGTCTTCGGGCGAGCGCAACGGGCGGGAACTGGGGCGGAAGCCGGGGCGCTCTGATGCTCGCAAAGACGGGTTTTCGATGCAGTTTCGCGGTCGAGCGCGGGGGGCGGAGACCATGCCCGGCGAGAGAATGGAGCCGATGACAGAGATGACGGGGATGGGGGATGGCCAGATGGCGCGCGCACGGCTTGTGGAGTTGTACGCGCTTGCGCCTTCGCAAGGTGCGTTGGAGACCCGGCTGTGGGAGATGCTGACCGAGCCCCAGCTGGAGGTTGTGGGGGCGGCACTCGATGCGTATCTGGCCGAGGTGCAGACCAGGCGAGAGGAGCAGCGGCTGGCGCGCGATATCGAACGGCGCAAGGGTGCTGCGCGCGACCGTGCATCGAATGATCGCACACCAAGTGACCGCGCACAGAACGACAAAGTACAAAACAAGCGCGGGCTTGGTCTCGATGACGCGGCGATAGACCGCGTGCTGCTCGAACTGGATTCAGGGGTAATCCCCCCCCAGGTGTGGTCACGATTGCCCGAGCGCATGAAGCATCGACTCGAATCTTTGCCAGAAAAAGAACAGGCTCGTGTACTTGCTCGGCTTCTCAAATCGCGTCGTGGTGGTACCGGAGAGAAGCCGGCGCGGAAGCGTCCGGGCTGAGTTCTTTCACCTATATCTGTGCTGGTTGCAGGCTTTGCATATTCCAGCGGTATAAGTTTGCATATTTGTGCTGGGCAGTGGGTTATGCAGTGCGCTCTGGTGCGTTGCGGGGGAGAACCGGGCCAGGGATGTGAGGGTCATGTAGGGGTTGTGTTGTATCCGTGCGAGACAGGCACGGGTGCTGTTGCATACAGAATAGCACCCACTGTGTCAAGGCCCTCCGGGCGTGTTTCATTGAAAGTTTCAAGTTTGTGGGAACGAACAACCCGATAACGGAGTAGTATCACGATGATCTCTCTCTCCTCCAGCGGGGCGCTGTCCTAACAGATGGCGCCCTGCTTCTCTTTTTGGAGTTGAGGGGGCAACAGTTGTGTGCGCCTTTGCTGTGAGAGTGAGAGTGTTTTGGTGTGTGGGAGAGAAGACGATGGCGCAGCACAGCGAGACGATCGTGGTGACGGGGGCAGCCGGGTTTATCGGCTCGCATGTGGCGGCGGCGTTTTTGGCGCGCGGGGCGCGGGTCATCGGTGTCGACAACTTTGATCCCTATTACGAGCGGTCGATCAAAGAGGCGAACCTAGCGCGCGTGCGGGAGGGTGTTGCGAAGACACGGCTCGGAGAGCCGTGCCACCAGGAACCATTCACATGCGTTGAGATGGACATCTGCGATGAGTCGGGGATGGATGGGTTGTTCATACGGGAACGCCCGGCGGGTGTTGTGCATCTGGCTGCCAAGGCCGGGGTCCGACCGAGTGTTGCCGACCCGGTTGGGTATGTGCGGGTCAACCTGCTGGGCACCGCGAGTGTTTTGCGTGCGGCTGAACGGGTGGGGTGCGCGCGGTTCGTGATGGCATCGAGCAGCTCGGTCTATGGCAACAACACAAAGACACCATTTGCAGAGGACGACCCGGTTGAGCGCCCGATCAGCCCGTACGCCTCGACCAAGCGCAGCTGCGAGTTGATTGCACACACGCACCACCACCTGACGGGCATGCCGACAGCGTGCCTGCGGTTCTTTACGGTCTATGGGCCAGGGCAGAGGCCGGACCTTGCGATCGCGACATTCATGCGGCTGATGCGCGATGGTCAGCCGATCACGATGTTTGGCGACGGGTCGATGAGCCGGGACTACACCTATATCGACGACATTGTGCGAGGGGTTCTTGCAGCATATGACAGGATTGACCAGTTCGGGTATCGGGTGTGGAATCTGGGCAGCGACAAACCAGTGCGGCTTGATGCGCTGATTGCGCAGATCGGTGAGGTGACTGGGATCGAGCCGAGGGTAGAGCGCGGGGAGGCACCCGCGGGTGATGTCGAGATCACCTGGGCGGATGTCTCGCGGAGCCGAGCCGAGCTTGGGTATGCACCAAAGATGGCTCGGCATGAAGGCCTCCGTCTGCAATGGAAGGCACTCTCAGGGGGATAACACATAAAAACACCCGCAGCCGTGGTGGCTCCTGGTGTCGTGTGTGAAAAGCGGCTGGGGAGTGCGAATGCGGGGTCAGTCGTCTTTGGTCTTGAGCCCCTTGGCACGGCGGATGGCGGTGCGGAGTTCCTCGGGCGTGAGGCTGGGCTTGCTGATGCGGTCGGTGCGGGGGTTAAAGCGGATCGCGGGGACGCGGGTGGACTTTTGGGTCGAGACCCGTTTGGAACCCGAAGAACCTCCCCGTGCTCGATCAAAGGTCCTGCTGACGACGCCGCCGCGAAGGGCGATGTAGTTTGAGCTGGAGTCCTCTGATTCTGTCGAATCCGGGGGGTCGGAGTCATCGCCATCATCGATGCTCGCGGATGGATCATCGCCGTTGTAGGGGTCCATGGGCAAGATCCATTCATTGCGTGGGATCTGGAGACCTTCGGGGATCGTCTGGAGCCAGCTCTCAGTTGCAACAACCGAGGTTTGGAGATCAAACGCGGAAGAATAGATGAGAGGCCTGAATCCCCAGGACGCGAAACGCTGTGTGTCAGCATTGATCCGAGACTGTGTCGGGTCGATCCCGAACTGCTTGAGAGCCTGGTAGCGCATCGAGAGGATGGTCTCATGCCCGGGGAGCAGGAAGTCTGCGAGCATGTGTGGCCCCTTGATGCGGTAGATATCGTCGGGTGTCTCAACCCTGTTGCTCTCGTCCCACCCTCGGTACCAGGTCGGCGCGAGGGTGTGGAGGACATCGCTGGCGATGGGTTCGGTGAAGAAGTACATTTCGGGGTAGGCGCGGATCATATCTCGGAGCCAGGCGTAGCTTGACCACGCGGGGACTTTGTCGTGTGAGAACGCGTCAAGACCGATGCCCGTTGCGCCGAGTTGCCGGGCGAGGTTGAGTTCGTCAAGCGCCAAACGGCGGTCGCTCTCGGAGGTGGGGTCAAGGTTGTGGACTTCGCTTGGGTCCCATTCCTCAGCAACCTGGAGCGATCGTCCCCACCAGAGTGACAGCTCGCGACCTCGCAGGGGGATGCTCGCATACCCGATCTCGGTGCTAAAGGCGGTCCGGAGCTCGGGGGTGGTTTGGAGCTCTGTGAGCATCTTAAAGGGGAAGTTCCAGCCGCGGTTGATAAGGTACTGGCCGCTGGGTTTGACGACGAGCACTTCGGGCCAGCCGTCGGTCCCCATGATCTGATTGACCAATGGCTCGAAGCCGTGCAGGTCGGGGCGGAGTCTTTCGGAGCGATAGCCGTAGGGATTGTTTCGCGAGAGCGTCGATTGTTCGCCTGTTGAGTACCCGGAGATGGCGCGTGTGCGTCGCTGGTATTGGACACCGCCGAAGTGTGCGCGGAAGTAGTCACGGTAGGGGAGCAGGGTCCGAACCCACTCATTGGGCTTTCGATCAAAGCGGACGGTGACGGTGTAGGAGCGGGTTTCTCCGGGGGCCAGGATGGCAGGGTAATCGATCCACCCGCGACCGGTGTTGTCGCCTGGCATCGAGGAGATACGGAGATCGAGGTACCAGCCCCGCATCCCGTCCGCAAACGGCGGGGCCTGTCTGAGCCTGAACTGGACATCGTGCTTGTACTCAAACAACGGGTAGAGCAGGCTCACGCCGACAGCCTGCTCGTCATCGCGGAGCACCCAGACGGGTGAGTAGGTGTTGTCCGGGTAGGTGTAGGCGATGGATGGTCGGTTGTCGGGGTCCATCTCCTTGGCCTGCCCGCCGAGCATTTTGGTGTCCTGGAAAGTGAGGCTGTCGGGCATGACAAGCGTGCCGACGCGCATCCCCGATAACGGGCGGTCGTACGACTCGTCGTTGGTATAGGTATAGACCAGGTCCATCCCGGTTGGCTGAGGGACGACTTCGAGGGTGGGTATGACCATCTCCGGCTTGTTGCGGTTGTTGTAGACCCTGAGGTTCCGCTGGTCATAGAGCACGCGCCCCGTCGCAAGGTCTGTGACCCTGATCCCGTCGTCGCCTGATTCGACATCGACAGGCGGGGGTGGTACCTGTGCGATGGCAGCGCACGCCGGGGCGAGCCCGACCAGCGCAACGAGGGCCAACATACTCCGCGTTGCAGCCTTACCGATTGTGTGACGAGCCATCCAGAATCTCCTTACCACTCTGCGGGCTTTCTGAGCGTGCAGACTGGCGTAAAGGTGGAAAACACCCAATGGCAACACAAGGCGATCAGAAGCATTGTTGGGATCGCACCGACACACCACACCGACGGGGCAAGCGTTGCCGGTTACACTGTGTGGAGTGATTGTGCTGGGTGTGTCGATGGTGCGGGAGGCCTCATGCAAGAGCTTGATGAGTCCTCGTCTTCGGCCTTGCGGGGTGGGTGGCTTGCCTGGGTGCATCGGTGGGTTCCTGTGGGGGTGTTCACGGCCTTGGTACTTGCGTGCTCGGCGTGGCTTTGGCCTGGGGCCGGGTGGGTCTTTGATCTGGCGGCTGGTCTTGCGCCTCAGCTTGCGGTAGTCGCGGGGGTGATCAGTGTCATCTTACTTCTCCGGCGGCGATGCGTTGGGGGTGGGGTTGCGTTTGGGTGTGCGGTCGTCGGGCTGCTCGGGGTCGTGCTGCAACCCCGGGCTGATGTGGCAGCCGGTGGTGGGCCGAGTGGTGAGGCGGTGGGTGTGAGGGTGCTCCTGGTCAATGTTGCCGCATCCAATCGTCAGTCGGCTGAGGTACTGAACATCATTTACGATGCCCGGGCCGATGTGGTCGTTCTTCTTGAGACGCCGAGCGAGCTGCTCGGGTTCCTCCGCGAGGATGGGCCTTTGCGGGGTGGGCTCCCCTATGGGTGGCTCCCCGAGCGGGCGAGCACGGGGTATACCGCCGTGCTGACACGATGGCCTCAGTTCGGCGGGGAACACCTCACAGGCCCGGCGTCTGCGACCCTCACGGACGGACTGCGTGTGATGCGTATCGATCGACCAGGTGGGGCGTTCACCCTGCTTGTGCTGCATCCCGATTCACCTCGCTCGCTGTCGCGGTGGCGGGCGGGGAACGCAGAGGTGGAGCGGGCGATCGGGATGGTGCAGGAACGACTCCGGCCGACGGGGCTCCCGATGGTTATCGCTGGCGACCTCAACAGCAGCCCATCAGGGTATCGGAGCCAGCGGTTGTGCTCGGGTGCAGGGGTGCGCCGCACCAAGCCGCTGATGAAGCTCTCGGGGACATGGCCGGCGTGGAGCGTCTGGCCCTTTCGCCTCGCGATTGATGATGTGCTGGTGGAGCCCGGGACTGGTGTGATTTCGTGGGAGACGGTCTCGGTGCCGGGGTCGGATCACGCCGGGGTGGTTGTGGAGCTGGCGCTGCCTGAGCCCTAAAGCTCGGAGTCTCCGATTCGACCTCGGCTCGCACAGCGGAGGAGGACTCGGCGTTCCTGGTTGTTGAGCGCAAAGACGAGCTAGCCCAGGCCGAAAGCAAGACTGAAGACCGCGAGTATGCCCCCGACATGGAGGAGGGAGGCGGTCCCGATCATGCGCGAACCGAGGGGGAGCAGGCTGGCGCACACGCCGGTGATGATCGTGGGTTTGACCAGAGGCCCGAGGAGGTCAGCGGGCGAGACCTCGACGCACCGGGCTGCGATAAACGGGACGGTGAGCAGGTGGATGGCAACAAAGATGGCGGCATAGGTTGCAGCGGGGGCGTAGAAGTTCGTCGGCTCGGGGAGAAAGAAGACCAGGAGTGTGGCGAGTATGGGGTTGGTGAGCCCGCCCGCGAGGATGACGGGCGCATAACGCCTGATGTGACCTGCGCCGTAGAGTGTTTTGATCCAGCAATCGGAGATGCCCCGGGCTGCAAAGCCGATGACGAGCAGGCGGGTGATACCGATCGCCCGGGCCAGGTCGTCCGGCTCGAGGTGCTTGCCGACCCAGAGCCGCAGGAGGGGTTCAGCCATAAACCAGACGCCGACAGCTGCGGGGAGCACGACCAGGGCGTGGAGCTTTGTGGAGACCTTCATGACGCGGGCGAGCGCAGAGCCGTCGTCCTGCTCGCCCATGCGCGCGCCGACAACATCGAGCCCGTCGGTCATACCGACTGCGAGCATCCGGATATAGCCGGTGAGACGAACCCCGATCGAGAAAACGGCATTGGCCCGCTGCCCAAAGGCGATATTCATAATCAACTGATCGAAGCGGATGTGCAGGTTGAGCGCCAGCCCGACGATGGCGTTCCACCCCGTGGTCCCGAGGATTGCCCTGATCTCGCTGCGCGTAACAAGTGATGGCTTGGGGCGGCACCTGGGCTCGATGATGAGCATCCATATCGAAGCAGTCGCAACAACACCCACAACGCCAAGAGCCCCGAACAGGCTGAACGCCACGAGTCCGTCTTGCTGGGTTTGCGGGGCAAAGAAAGTAAAGAGGACGACAGCAGAAGTGAAGTAACAGGCCCTGTCGAGCACGAGCCAGGTGTTGTAGAGGGCGTAGCGCTCTGAGACCAGGAACATGTTGAGTTGCGGTGCTGTGACGATGATGGCAAAGGAGTAGATCGCCTGGTTGAGCACGACAAGCCGGGCGGTGCTTTCCCAGCTGGGGTCGATATTGAGGGCCGGGATGAGCGCGTAGAGCAGCCCATAGACAAGCAACGCCGGGATGCTCACGAGGAGTGAGACGACGATCGCGGCGTTGTAGGCGGTCGGGAAACGGGCGGGATCGTCGGCGTGGTAGGCAGCGCCGAGTTCGCGGTTCATGCTTGCGCGGACGAGTTCGCGGAAGAGGTCGCCAAAGCCGATGGTCGCGCCGATGAGCCCCCACAAGCCGAAGCCTTCGATCCCGACGCCACCCATGAGGATCGGTACAAGCGTGATCCCCATCGTGACGGAGAGGAACAGCCGGAGGTAGTTGGAGGCGATCCGCTGGACCCCTCGGCTGATTTCCGACGACATCGTTGAAGGTCTCCCGCTGCGTTAGCAGGCTTCAAGTTGTTGCGGGGCATCGGTTTCGTATTCTTCATCATCCCAGCCGAGCGACCCGGCACTGGGGCGCGTGAGCCCTGTTGTGCGCATGACATAGGAGCCGACGAGCATGAAGAGGTAGACAGTCACGACGGTAAAGACGAGGATAAAGGCAAACGCGCTTGTTTCGCCGCGCGCAAGGCCGAGTACCTGCCCCAGCGCACACCCGATGGGCATGACCATCATGGCGTTGGTGGCGTGGAGCGCAAGGAGTTCATCGAAGTATCTGAGAAAGAGCCCCATTACGAAGGCGTAGAGGATGAGTGCGTACCAGCCCCCATCGACCGCAGCGTGCCCCAGAATGCCCGGGCCGATCGTCAGCGAATCACGATCGACATTCTGACGGCGGGAGAGGTTGGCGATCTGCCCCGAGAGAGGCGTGGGTTTGTCGAGCCACAGCGTCCTCGGCACGGGGTAGTAAAAGAAGTACTGGAGCATGGACAGGTGCTTGTACTCGAAGGACTCGGGGAAGTTCTCCATCAGCCACATGCTCGTCGAGGCGGTGCCTTGGCCATCGAGGATCATCGCGACACCGGCTTGCAGGTTGCCGATCTGTTGAATCGCCTGGAGGTGCTCGACCGCGCTGCGGTCGTGCTCTTTGGAGGATCGGGCACTGGTAAAGAGGATGAGAAGCAAGACCGGGACTGCTGCCACAAGCCCAAGGCGCCACATCACGCTGCGGGGCTTGAGGTAGCGCCATCGTGAGAAGTACATCCCCCAGATCAGCCCGGCACCGATCGCGACGAGCGCCCGGCGACCGAACGACCCTGTGACAACATTGGCAGCGTTGATTGCCAGCAGCGGCAAGGCGGGGAAGAGCATCACCGGGTTGAGGAGGCGTGGACCCCACACCCACCCGAGCAAGCCGCACGCCACAGCAGCCATGCCGATACCGATGTAGTTGGTCAGGACCGAGAACAGCGGGATCGCCAGACCCAGCCGCATGGGGATTGCCAGGATGGTAAATCCAAGAGCGAGGAAGAGCAGGCCGACACTGCCGGGGGGTGCGCTCGGCGCAGGGGTGATGCTCGCCAGCCGACGGACCCCAAACCCCCATTTGTAGGACCACAAGAGCACGACGAGGAAGACCACCGCCCAGAGCAGAAACTTGGTCGCGGTTCTGGTGACTTCACTCAGCGGGTACTGGCCGTAGTCCTGGGAGAGGAGCGGGAAGATCGCGCTGGTGAGTTGGAAGATGATGAACCCCAGCAGAAAGAAGTTCCGCATCGACAAGAGGTCGTTTCGGCCGGTGAGATACTGATACGCCATCAACGCGACCACGCCGAGAGCCAGCAATGCAAAGCCGAGCATCAGGATCGTCGTCATACTGTTCCCTGGTTCTGATTAGGCTTGTGTTAGGAGTTGGCGGCGATTTGGCGATTCGTCCTGGTCTGCTGGATGAGGATGAGGGTATGTATCGGCTGTTGCCCCGGCCCGGTTCGACCCGAATCTGAGTGCTGGCATGATTCCGATCAGCCCCAGCCGGTGAAGGGCTCCGTGCCTGCGGGAAGGAGCAGGTCGGCTGTGTTGAGCATCTGGACGATCTTTGTTGTTTCCGGTGCAAGCTGATCGCGGAGCCACGCCTCGGTCTCGGGGCTCAGTTGTGACTGGGGCACAGCGGCCTTGGGAAGAAACACCCGGCGGAGCCGCTGGCGGGTCTCGGTGGACATCATCGGCCTGAGGACCCGCTGATAGAGCGGCCCGCTGAGCACTTGCCGCCATGGACCCCGGACAACCCTCCGGTCGTCGGCCTTGTTGAAGACCCTGCCCTCATCGATCCCCTCAAGCACGGGCTGCAGCCCCAGGAACTCGCTGACAGCTTCGAGAGTTTGGGATCGCGCGCGGATATACCGCTCGAGCACGATGACCCTGACGCGATCTGGGCCGAAGGTATCAATCCAGGGCTCGAGCTGCCAGGCGTAGCGGCTGTAGTCGATGTATCGGCTGATCTGGCGGACAGCATCGTTGATGTCCTTGCAAGTTTCGAGCTTGCCAACAGCGACCTCATGGCGGTGCTGGCTGACGATTCTTTTGATGGGGTCACGGATGACATAGAGCATCCGTGCTTCTGGCCCGAGGACCTCTCGAGCCCGTGCGGGGACGCCCTCAAAGACCGGGCGTTTGGTATAGGCGGTGCTTGCCTCGGCGCAGCGTTGGTCGGGCTTTGCCCGTGCAAACATCCGGGCGTACTCCTGGAGCCCTTCATCTGAGAGCACGCTGTCGTGGCAGAGACGCTCGGGCTCTTTCTCGAGGGGAAAGAAGACACGGGGGTTGAGCATGAGGTCGCGGAAGAGGGTCGTTGTCCCCGCTTTCATCGAGCCGATGACCAGGAAATCCGGGAGGTTCATGGGTCGTGATTCCCGGTTGCGCGCTGATAGAGCGCCTCATAGGCCGCGATGATACGGGCGGGCTGAAAGTAGTCGAGCGTCCATTGGCGGGCACGGCTGCCTCGCTCGGCGATCTGCTGTTCACCCTCGGCAAGCAGGCTAGCGATGGCGTCAGCAAAGGGTGCCGGTTCGCCGCTCGTGATGACCCCGCCGCCGCTCTGTTCGATTTCGGGCCAGGTGTCGGTGCCTTTGGTCGTGACGACCGGGCAGGCGCAGGCGAGCGCCTCAAAGTAGACAAAGCCGAAGTTCTCCTGGCTTGTGGGGAGGACAAAGGCAGTGGCTGCCTGATAGAGCGAGACTTTTTCTATGCCGGAGACAAAGCCGAGGAACTCAACCCGATCTTGCAGGTTGAGCTGGTTGCGGAGCGCGTGCATCTGGCTTGTGTAGGGCTCATCACCCGTGCCAGCAATGAGGAGTTGAAACGGGATATCGCGGTCGCGGAGTATGGCAGCAGCCTGAAGGAGGCGGTCAACGCCTTTTTTATAGTTGATGCGGCTCAGGAAGAGCAGGCGGGGAACATCGGCCTTGATCTGGGAAAACTTGGTGAGTGCTGGCTCGGGACCGGGAAGCGTGGCAAAGTCGGCAAGGTCGAAGATGAGGGGGACCACCTCGCCGGGGGCTTTGCCGATCCACTTCTGTGCCTGAGTCAGTTCGGCCTCGGCTGTAGTATGGACTGCGGCAGCATTGGCGAGGTAGGCGCTGCCACCGAGGGCGAGAAAGACCCGTTTTTTGAGGTGTTTCTGTCCGATGGTCCAGTCATCGAGCATGCCATGGACGCTGACGACATAGGGCGTGCCAGCCCGGCGACAGGCGCGAGAGACCGCGAGGTTGGTCGGCTGCCATACGGCGTGGAGATGGACGAGATCAGCGTCGGCGATGGCTTGTCTGAGGGCGGCACTCTTTGTGGGTGCGTGCCGATCGGGGATATGGAGCAAGCGCGGGCAGCCGGGCGTGTTGTCCTTCCAAGGCCTTGGAACATCTGTCGGGTCACTTGTTGCGATGGTGACCTGGTGCCCTGCCTTTGCAAACTCGGTACACAGATCAAGCACCGCGCGCACTACGCCGCCCTCTTCGATACAGATAGTTGGTTTGTAGTGCAGTATCTTCATGGTGGGCTGCCGGGATGTTTTCCTTTTTAACACAGAGGACACGGAGTAACACAGAGTGAATACATGGAGGAATTTGAACTTCGATTGATACAGAGGCTCGAATCTATGTGTACTTCCCTATTTTTTCATGGCATTGATAAATTCTGTCCGTCGCTCTTCACACAACCTTCTTTGCCTTTCCTCTGTGAAACTCTGTGTCCTCTGTGGTGAAACTGCTTTTTCATTGTTCTACAGAGCACACGCTCGGTTTTCGTAACCGAAATGCTCCTGATACCGGTTGAACTGCTCTGCCATCCGGGCGGGCAGCTTCAGCTCACTGCCCTTGTTCTTGCGTTCGGGGCTGAGCATTGCCGAGGCTTCGTCGAGCCAGGCATTTGGTGTCGAGGCACCGACATGGGCAGCCAGGGCTGTGATTGTTTCGCGCGGCGAAGCGGTCAGTTGACGATAGGTGATCTCGAGCAGCCGATCGCCGAGCGTCGATCGCCAGCGGTCGGTTTCGCCCAGGCTGGTGAGCCACTCATACGCACCCTTTTGGTCATTGCCTGTGAGCTGCGCGACTTCGTCTTCTGTAAAGTGCCCCCGCCCCGGCCCCTCGGCTTGCAGCCGTTGCCACTTGAGGCCGTTGGAACCCCACCACTGGTTGTAGTCGGACCTGCCCGCCATTTTGTAGGGTTGGTTCGAGGCGAGTCGGTCGATCGAGCGCGCGACATCGACACCATCACGGATGATGTGGATGAAGCGGGCGTTGCCGTCGGTGAGGGCTTCGAGCAGGCCGATACGGTAGATATTGTGGGGGGTTTTTTCGATGAGCACCCGTCGCCCTGTGCGTTCTCGCTCGCCCAGGATGAGCCGGGCAAAGCGGGTGCGGATGGTGTCGGTCGTGTCGTTGACATCCCACCAGAGCTTCGGTGGCGTGTACACATGGAGGTTGGTCACATCGAGTGTGGGGTCGATCGCAGCCCACAGGTGGTAGGGCTCTCGGAGGTAGCAGACCTCGGGGTGGGGGGCAAAGAGCTTGCCGAGGATGGTGGTGCCGCTGCGACCGCAGGCGAAGATGAAGACCGGGGGCGGCAGGTCGGGGCTCTCACCTCGCTCGGCAGCGACAGTGATCCTGGCGAGCCGATCGGCCTTGCGTTTGAGGAGCCGCAGCTTGGCGGTGCGTGCGAGTGGTTTGAGTGGGTCCAGCAGGGGCAAGGCGTTGTGTCTCCAGAGTGGGTGATATCGGGTGAGCGGGGCGTGCTGTTTGATGACTCTTGGTGTTGCGTTCAGGCTGGGGGTAGCCCCCGCTCGATCCGCTGGAGTTCCCGGACTTTGAGCACGATCTGGTACTCGTAAATGGCTTGGAGCGTGCAATAGGTGAGCCCGGCCTGCCCGTCGAGGAGGCCACGCTGTGCGAGGTACATATAGAGGAACTTGATGTGTGGACGGAACGGCATACGGAACGAGATGTTTTTGAGTTCGAGTCTGCGGGTGTTGCGGTCGCGGCTGAGGAGGTTGCCCAGCCGAACGGGGTTGTCGGCCAGTGCCCGGACGGTCTCCTTCGCTTCATACGACGAATACCGGTTGTGCCGTTCGAGCCACTCGGTGAGCCCCTTGCTGAAGTTGTAGTGCAGGAAGTGCTCCTTGAGGTAGCCGATCTCGCCGTCAACCGTGGGTACGGGATTGGCCAGCCGCTCGAACCGGATATACGGCGGCTGGAAGAACCGCATGATGTTGCCCGGGGGCATCGCGTGCCGGAGCCACTTGCCGCAGAAGTAGTTCTTACGGCCGCAGTAGTAGGCGACGGGGTCACCCCTTTCACGCGACATCTTCTCGGTCTCCCAGGCCTCGGCGATTCGCTCGATCTCGGCTCGCAGCTCGGGGGTCATGCGTTCGTCAGCATCGAGATAAAATACCCAGCGATGCTTGAAGTCGATGTGCTCCATCGCCCAGTTCTGGTGTGGCCCCCGCCCGTCGTAGGGCCTCTCAAACCATCGACACCCGGCGGCCTCTGCGATCTCCCGGGTGCGATCTGTTGAGAGCGAATCGAGAACGACGATATCGTCTGCATACGACACGCTCTCAAGCAAGCCGGGGAGGTTGTCCTCCTCATTGAGCGTCTGAATGAAAATCGAGACCGGCATGGCTAGCCCTTCGTGAGTTCTGAAACATCGACAACATACATGGCCCGCTTGCCCTCCATTGCCGAATCGATGCAGACCAGCGAGGCGTCCTGATTGAAACGAGGATGCAGGTCCACACGGATATCGCCATCGAGCTCGCGGGGGGTATGGTAACGACCGATTTCATAACCCCGGTTGTGCGCACAATCCCAGAGAAAGAGCGGCTGACGGCCTTTCATATCCGGGTAGCCATCCGTCAACACCCACCGCCCCGGCTCTTTCCCGCCTCGGTTGAAGGTACAATGGCCGTCGCAGATGAGTTCGCCCTTGGCAAAGGGCTCCGGCTCGGGCGCGTCAGGCGTGCGCACATCCACATCGCGGATCAACAAATAGCTGTCCTTCATGATCTTGTTCATGAGGAATCGGGGTTTACCCATCGCGTAATAGATCGGTTTGAGGCCGCGACGGGCGAGTGTCATGGCGTGCTGGGTGGGGGTCTTTGTGGCGTTTGCGCTGCCGAGGAGCGACCGTTTGCCCGCCCAGGCGAGGATGGTCTCGTCGTCGCGCCAGTCGTAGTGACTTACTAATCCCTCAAAGAGCAGGCGGATGTCGGTGCCTTCGAGGTCACTTGTGAAGAGGCGGGAGTGGAGGATGCCGTCGGTGCGCACAAAGCGGTGCATGAAGCAGAAGCGGGTGCCCGAGGGGTTGAACGCCAGGTGGTTGACATGCTGGTGGAGGTCGCCACCGGCACGCGCAGAGCCGTCGGCGGTGATGCGGTCGAGCTGGTCGAGCGAGAGGATGAGGGTCTTTGCGTCGGCATCGAGTCGAGAGATGCCACAGTTGGTTGGGTGAGGGTCATCGGGCTCGGGGTCGGTTTGGCCCGGATGGCCGTATTCGGGGCGGAGGCGCGAGAGGCGGCCGAAATCGAGCGTGAGGGCCACACCGGTGCTGGTGTGGACGGTGTAGACGGGCTCTGTGTCCGAGGTGTTGAAGCGAGGCTCATCCTTACCCCATCGCAGCATCGCCCCCTGCTGCCAGTTCCAGGCGGTGGTCTGGCCGACCTTGACAAACCGCGGCGTATCGGTCTCCCAGCCTTCAAGAAAGCCAACCTCCGCGACATCATCCGGCGTTGGAAAGCGAGCGCAGAACTGCGCACGGTGGGCGAGGAGCTTCGTGCCATCGGGCGACCACGGGCACTTGTCGTAGTAGCCGAACCAGTAGTGCCAGCCGTCGTCGGGGGTCACCTTCCGGATTGGACATGGGTGGAGTTGCACAAAGTCCCTTTACTCGCTACGGATTGTTCGGTCACTCACGGGCTTTGCGGGTGTGCCGACACACACCTTCCACGCGGGGAGGTCTGTGAACACACTCGACCGGGCTCCGACGACGGTGCCTTCGCCGATCGTGACGCCCGGCCCGACAAAGACATCCGCTGCGATCCAGCACGACTTACCGATGCGGATCGGCTTGGGCTGAAGCGGGAAGCGCGGGTGCTCGTGGTCGTGGGTGGCACCGCAGAGATAGCTGTATTGGCTGATGGTCGTGTGCTCGCCGATCTCGATGGTGTCCACGCAATAGCAATCGACGCCATCAGCAAGCGTGGCGTAGTCGTGCATGATGAGGTTCCATGGCCCCCAGATCTTTGCACGCGGATAGACCCTCGCCTTATGTGAAACCTGCGCACCAAAGGCCCGCAGGATGC
>JAJRZG010000106.1 GCA_024275365.1 Planctomycetota bacterium
CAATGCTGGCGACGACCTGCTGACACTGGGAGGGAACCTGACCGCGGCTGCTGATGTGGCAAGCGGTGGTGCAGCATTGGACTTCTTCAACATCGCGGGTGGGGGCAACACCCTCACAGCCAACAACGCGGCTGGCGCGACGAACTTTAATGTGACGACTGGATCTGGGGTTGACAACCTCGGGCTGACCACCGACGCGGGGGTGGGTGTGACCACGATCGGAACAGCGATCACAAACGGTCAGGTATTGCTCTTTAATGATCCGGTCACGCTCTCTGCGGATGTGACAACGGCAACAGTTACCCTTGCCGACACACTCACCGTGACCGGCGACAACCGGACCATGACAGCATCCGGCGCCTCAACATTTGCGGCGATTGCTGCGGATGGTTCGGCGAGAACGCTGACGATCGACACCGCAGGCACAACGACCCTCGGCGGCACGATCAACGACAGCAACCTGAGTATCACAACTGATAGCCCCGGGACGACCACGATCACAGGTGGGATCACCAACGCGGCAACATTGCTCTTTCGCGACCCGGTCACGCTTTCTTCCAATGTTGCATCTCAGACAGCAACCTTCGGCGACACACTGACGGTGACCGGCGGCAACCGAACGGTGGCCACGACGGGTGATTCGGCATTTGCTGTGATCGCTGCCGATGGTTCGGCGAGAACGCTGACGATCAACACCGCTGGTACGACAACCCTTGACGGCACGATCAACGACAGCAATCTGAGCCTGACAACCAACAGCACTGGGACAACCACAATCAACCGTGATATTGCTGGTGGTGCGTTGGCATTCAACGATGCGGTGACCATCGGGGGGACCGGCGAGCGCGTGCTCCAGGCTGCCGATGCTGGTGGCGTGGCGTTCGGCTCGACGGTGACGCTGAACTCGACGGTGACGGGGCTTCGGGTCCGGGCTCAGGAGATCGACTTTGGTGGCAATGTCACACCAGCAGGCGGCGCGGGGCATGCGCTGAAGCTCGAACCCGGGACCGTTGATATCGTGCTCAACGGCACGGTATCTGCAGGGCAGCTTGATCTCACACAGGCCGAACTCGACCGGATCCAATCAGGCTTTGGCGGCGGCGTGACGATCGGCCGATCTGACTCAACCTCGGATACTCGCGTTGCCTTTGCTGGCGTGACTTTCACCAACTTTGACACCACTCTTCGTGCTGGTCCCGGGCAGGACATCTCACTCAACGGCGGCATCAACACGAATGGTCGCAACCTCACTGTCGCCCTTGGCAACGGCGGACGGTTCAGGCTCGGCGCGGACATCAACACCTCGGGCGGAAATATCGACCTCACAAGCGCACCCGATGTCGATCTCTTTGCAAACTCGGTTCTTGATACGGACGCAACAGGCGGTGCCGCCGATGCTGGCAACATCACCTTCAGCCAGGCGGGAACGATCGATGGTGCGTTTGATCTCTCACTCCTTGCTGATGCTGACAACGGCGGGGCAGGAGGATCGGTGGTTGTTGCTCAGGTCGGGTCCAATGCAGCCCTTGGCAATCTGACGCTTCGCGGGGCAGATGTCACGCTGCCCAATATCGGCACGGGTTCTTCAGAGGGTGTCGGTGGCTCAACTGATATCCAATCCACAGGGCCGATGACATTTACCGGCACGCGCTACCTGACAAACGACGCGAAGTACACGGCCTCGACCTTTGCAGTCAACGGCGTCTCTGGTCAGACGACACGGTTTGCCACCAGCGGTGATGCATTCTCACTTGAGGCTGTGGGCGGTGGGAACGGGGCGGTCACACTCGCAGAGAATGTTGATCTCGAAATCGACACGGGCTCAGGGGCCAATGTCACGATCGAGGGTCCCCTTGATGGCACACCCGGCGGTGAGGGTGAGCATGTCAGGATTGCAGCAGCAAGCGGGGTTGTGCAACTCTTGGGTGAAATCGGCGGGACGAGCAGGATCGGTTCACTTGGCAGCACGGCTGCGACCACCCAACTCGGTGGCTCTGTGCAAACCGCAGCCAACGGGGATGTGACGATCACAGGCAACCTCCAGGTTCTCCAGGGTCAGGCAGTCACGCTCACTACCGGTTCTGGTGGTGACATCCTGGTGACGGGTGCGGTCTTTGGGACTGATGCGGGAAGCCCGGAGGCATTGACGCTCAACCCCGGGGGCACTTCTACGCTCGGGGGCGGGATATCCGGGCTCGCCTCTGGGGCTGCGGCTTCTACGGGGCTGACCACATTTACGGCAAATACCACACTGAACCTCAGCGGGGATGTCAACCTCACCGGCGGGGCATTCACGAGCAATGGAGCACTTCTTGTCGCAACGCCATCACGGATCAGTGCAGGGACCGGGACGCTGATACTTGCCGATTCAGCGCAGTTTGCAAGCGCGACGACGCTTGAGGCAGCCGAGATAGACCTGACAGGCGGTGCTGGTTCGGTCGCGGGCAGCGGGGCGCTCACTCTCGTCCCGGCTGATGGCAGCTCGGCGATCAATATAGGAACTGCTGCGGGGAGTGGCTCAGGGCCTTTGGACCTGTCTGTCGTCGATCTTGCGGCACTTGCGGACGGGTTTGCATCGATCACGATTGGCCGATCGGGTGGGTCGCACGCGATCGTGATTGGCGATGCGACATTCCGTGACCCACTGACCCTCCGCGCACCCGGTACGGCCTGATCGATCTCGCTCTCCGGGAGGTTGTCGGGGATCGGCAATGGGAGCTTCTCACTTGCTCAAACAGGTTTGGGAACTTCATTCCTCGCTGGGACTGATGTCGGTATCACAACCGAGGGCGGCAACATCGCGATAGTCGATCCCGTTGCATTCGCAAGCAACACGGCGTTCTCCCTGCTCTCGGGTGGTGGCGATATCTCTGTTGTTGGCGGCATGACCCTTGGCAACAACTCGACAGCCGCGTTCACCTCGGGTGGTGGGGCTGTCTCGCTGGCGGGCGGCGGCAGCGGCATCGACGGGGCTGGGAGGCTTTCTGTTGCTGCGGGGACTGGTGCTGTTACCATAGGCACCGATGTCGGTGCAGCGACACCATTATCGAGCCTCTCACTCTCCGGCGGGGCTTTGACGCTCCCCGGCAGCATCAGTACCTCGGGCACGCAGTCCTATACGGGCACAGCAGCGTCACAAGGCTCGTATGTGTCTTCGGCTGGCGGCATCGAGTTTCAGGGTCAGCTCAATCTTGTCGATGACCTCTCGCTGCAAGCTGTTGGCGGGTTGGTTGTCGGTGCTTCGGTTGATGATGCATCTGGGAACTCCACGCCAAGCGGACGCTCGAATCTCACGCTTTCGGGTGGTTCGAGCAGTGCAGTGGCGTTCAATGCCGATGTCGGTGCAACCACGCCGATCGGGACTCTGACAGCGCGTGATGCGACGAGTGTGACAGCAACTGGGTCTGTCCGCGCTGCAAACATCGTGACGACGGGCGTTGCTGGGAAGGTGACTTTCCTCGGGATAGAGACAGACGGCACGGCTGGTCTGAGTGAGAACTTTGCGATCGATCTTCAAGCGGGCTCGTTCGATCTCCCCGGGCCGTTCGCGACAGAAGCGGGCACCGGGATGCGGCTCGATCTGGGCAGCAGCACGGGCACGGCCTTGCTGGGGTCTGGCACGGGAACATGGGACAACTTCGGCGGCACCCTGACCCAAGCCGGATCGAACGGCACGGTGAATCTCGGGGCCGACATCGTCCGCGGTGTGGATTTGCCGCTCTTGGGTGATGTTACGCTCAACAGCACACTCGAACTTGCCAGCGAGAATCGGATCATCTCGGCGCAGAATGTGAACATTCTTGGTGGGTTCCGAACTGCTGACGGACAAGGCGGCGTGGCGGGTTTGACCCTGCGGAGCACCGGCAATGCCAACCGGACCACGCTCCGCGGGTTGGATGGCTCGCTCACGGGTACAGGACTCTACACGCTGATTCGGACACTCGCCATCGAGGGTCGGTCCACAATCACTGGTCCGGTCGGAACAGTCAACGGCATGGATTTCGGCGGCGATGTTACGGTTGGTGTTGAGGCACCCACAACGCTACAGGTCGTGCGCAGGGGCGACATTATCTTCCAGGGAAACATACTTGGGAGTGGTGCAGCGAGTTCTCTCTCGCTCCAAACAGATCCATCGCAGACAGCCAACACCGAGGAAGGCAACTTTGCGACCGATGCTGAGGCATTCGAGGCTGACAGTGCCTTCCCCATCATCGAGTTTGGCGGGAATATTGGTACAGCGAGTAATCGCCTCGGGTCTCTTACGATCAATGAAGTAGCGCACACGACGACACCCGCACTCCCGACCATCATTTCTAGGAGTGATGTCGAGTTCTTTCTTGAGAACAACTTCACCATGGGTGTTGGCGAGAAGTTTACGGTCCTCGGCAACCTGACTCTCAATACGCAGGGTGGCATTGTCACGCTCAGCGATCTTACGGTTGCTGGGGATTTGACTCTGAATGGCGCTTCTGAGATTGTGCTGCAAAACCGGGGTGGTGATCCGCTCATCGGGTACAGCAACCCGCCCGTGATACGCGGCCTGGGTGAAGACCTGAGCGGCGATATCGTGCTCCTCGGCACGCTCGTTGTTGAGAATGGCACGCCGGTTCGTGTGAGCGGCGGGAACGGATTCAATGTCGCAACCCCAACAGGTATTGGCGTGCGGGGCTTCAATGTACCCGGGGTCATCCTCCGACAGTTCGGGACTGAGCCGGGGAAACTCACGATCGATGACTTCGGTGTCGTTGCGGGCGATGTTCCCGGAGTTCCTGATGCCGCATTGCTGCCAGACCTGCTCCTCGATCTCCGTGCAGATGGCGCAGTCGTTCAGGATGTGACAAGTGCTCTGTCTGGTGTGATCCCTCGTGACTCTGAAAAGGGCAAGGTCACGCAGGAGACCCGTCTGTCCAAAGCCCAACTTGAAAAACTCCAGCAGTTGAATATCAACGCTGTAGATCGCGACGGTATCAGGCTCTCGGCTGGAGGCCCACGGGTCTACGACGACATATCGATCAGCGGCTCGCAGACCTACAACGCCGAGGGTGAAGTGACAGATTTGCACCAGGTATCGGTCAATCGGATGTCTTCTGACGCGGTGGAGCGGGTGCTCGGTCGGTTCGACAGTATTTTCTATTCAGGTGAGGGAGCCGAGCGAGGCTACGACCCGGGCAGGGTGAAGCAGCAGATTGAGAGCGCGGTGCTCGAATACTTTGAAGCAAATGAAGAGGCTCCATTTGATGCTGCGGTGATCTGGGACTCCCTCATCACCGGGAGTCCCGAGCAGGTCGAGGCTGCCAGGTCGCTCTATGAGGTCCGGCTGCTTCTTGAAGATATCGAGCGGCTCGGGCTGACGAAGGCCGAGGCCGAATCGCCCCGCCAAAGGATCCTTGGAAATCTCTATACTGAAAATGTTGTGTTTGAGAGCAACCAACAAGTCGGGGCGCTCATTGCCGTATCCCAGCCGATCCTGGATGGGTCGCCGGCACCACTTCCCTCAGGCGAACAGGATGCTATTGATTCATCCATGCAGGAGACAGAGCAACAACCATGAGTGTGATTGATCAAGAAAGAGCGATTGCTCCTATTGCAGGAGACGATCCGTGTGGTGCGTGCCTCACCGACGAAATCCCTGTGGTGATGCTGCTGGAGAAAGCCAAGGGGACACCTGAAGTCGTGATGGGTGACAGCATCAGACACGCCGAGGAGCCGAGTTGGAGCGAGATCCGCAGTGAGTCGATGGATTTGCTTGGGCAGACCAAAGACCTCTGGGTTGCCATGCTGCTCGTCGTCTCGGGCTTACGGCTCGGCGGTATCCCCGGATTCTGCGAGGGGCTTGGCTGCGTTCATGCACTGCTCGATCGCTATTGGGAGGGTCTGCACCCTCGTCCGGACGAAGATGGCGACCCCTATGAACGATTGAGCGCTCTCTCAGCGCTGTCGGTCCCAATTGGGGTTCAGGGCTATGACTGGAAGCTCGTTGAGAAAATACGCAACACGCCTCTGACAGATTCCCGCCAGATCGGGAGTTTTTCTCTGAGGGATATCGCCGTCGCAATGGGTGAGATCTCACCAAGAGAGGACGAGGAGGCAATCTCGGCAGAGTTGGTGGCTGCGGCATTTGAGGACACTCCTGTCGACTATCTCGCAAGACTCTTCGAGGCTGCCACACAGTCGATAGACTTGCTCGGGGAAATTCAGGGTATTCTTGATACACATGTCGGTGTTGGTTCTTCGCCTGATTTCACACCTGTTCGGGATGCACTCAAAGAAGTGAAGACTACACTCGCTCAGCACCTCGAACACCGTGGGTATGCCACACCGGGCGAGGCTGACGATGAAAGTGATGGAGATGCAGGTTCATCTGGTGCGGGGGGATCTGAGGCGGCATCCGCTCCTGGAGAAATCCGGACGAGTCAGGATGTCACGCGGGCATTGGACCGTGTGATCGAGTACTATATGAAGAAGGAGCCGTCGAGCCCGGTTCCGCTGTTGCTCCGGAGAGCACAGAGACTTGTGTCTCAGAACTTTCTTGACATTATCCGCGATCTCACACCGGACGGTATTGACCAGATTCGGATGATTAGCGGCGATCGAGATGAGGACGAAATCTGAGTTGTTGCTGCCAGGTGGTGGTACACTCGTTTCTTTGGAGGTTGAATCATGGCTAAGGGTGGTGGTGCAAAGTTTGTAGGACGGAATCGAGCGCCTCGCGTTCAGATCGAGTATGACCTGGAACTCTATGGTGCAGAGAAAAAAGTCAACCTGCCCTTTGTCATGGGCGTGATGGGTGGCCTCTCCGGCAACCCGGCAGAGGCACTCGAATCGGTCGATGAACGGAAGTTTCTGGAGATCGATATCGATAACTTCGACGAGCGGCTCAAAGCGGCGACCCCTCGGGTGACGATGCAGGTTCCCAACACGCTGACTGGTGATGGCAAGATTGCTGTTGATGTGTCCTTTGAGAGCATGGATGATTTTTCGCCCGCTGCGGTTGCCCGCAAGATTGAGCCATTGCGTCAGCTTCTTGATGCACGAACTCAGCTCTCAAACCTGTTGTCCTACATGGACGGCAAGTCGGGAGCCGAGGACCTGCTCGCCAAGGCGCTCCAGGACCCGGCTCTTTTGAAATCGTTGACATCTTCGGCTGCACCCGCAGCGGACGCAGAGGCAGCACCGAGTGAGGAGGGCTGATTCCATGACTGACGCAGACACCAATCCCCAGACAGCACAAGCCGGCGAGACCATCGAACTCAGCGAGTTTGATCAGTTATTGTCAAAGGAGTTTAAGCCCAAGTCGGATCGGCAGGCAGAGTCGATCAAGGCTGCGGTCAAGACACTCGCCGAGCAGGCGATCTCGCAGTCTACGGTGATCTCTGACGATGCGCTCGAATCAATCGAAGCGATGATCGCCGAGATTGATTCCAAACTCACAGAGCAGCTCAACGCCATCCTGCACCATCCGGACTTTCAGAAGCTCGAAGGCACCTGGCGAGGGTTGCATCACCTGGTGAGCAACACCGAGACAGATGAGTTCCTCAAAATCCGCGTCATGAACATCTCGAAAAAGGATGTCGGCAAGACGATGAAGAAGTACTCGGGTGCCAAGTGGGACCAGAGCCCCCTCTTCAAGCGACTCTATGAGGACGAGTTCGGGATGCCCGGCGGCGAACCCTACGGCGTTCTGGTCGGTGACTATGAGTTTGATCACAGCCCTGCCGATATCAAAATCCTCCAGGGGATGGGGCAGATCGCTGGGGCTGCCCACGCGCCCTTCATCAGCGCAGCAGGACCCACACTCCTCAATATGGAATCATGGGGCGAACTCCAGAAACCAAGGGATATCACAAAGATCTTCGGTTCTCCCGAATACGCCCCCTGGCGGTCCCTGCGTGATTCTGACGACTCGAAATACATCGGGCTCACCATGCCAAGGTTCCTCTCCAGGCTGCCCTATGGTGCCAAGACCGACCCCGTCGAAGAGTTTGCCTTCGAGGAAGAGACGGATGGCACCGACCACTCCCGGTATTGCTGGTCCAACGCGGCGTATGCGATGGCAACCAACATCGGTGCCGCGTTTAAGGAGTTCGGCTGGTGTACGAGGATCCGCGGCGTGGAATCCGGCGGCATGGTCGAGAACCTGCCGTGCCACACCTTCCCGACTGATGACGGCGGCCAGGATATGAAGTGCCCGACCGAGATCGGCATCACTGATCGCCGGGAGGCAGAGCTTTCGAAGAACGGGCTGCTCCCACTCTGTCACTGGAAGAACTCGGATTACGCGGTGTTCATCGGCGCGCAGTCGGTCAACAAGCCGGTGGAGTTTGACAACCCGGATGCAACCGCGAGCGCAAACCTCAGCGCCAGGCTGCCCTACATGTTCGCGACCTGCCGGTTTGCCCACTTCCTCAAGTGCATGGTCCGCGACAAGATCGGTTCGTTCAAAGAGCGGGCAGACATGGAACGGTGGCTCAACGACTGGATCGTCCAGTATGTCGCGGCCAACCCGGAGATGGCTTCGGAAGAGGAAAAAGCCCGCCGGCCTCTCGCCGAGGCATCGGTCGAGGTCAAGGAGGTCGAAGGGAATCCGGGCTACTACAGCTCCGTTTTCCACCTCCGCCCACACTACCAGCTTGAGGGGCTCACCATCTCGCTGCGGCTTGTATCCAAGCTGCCCTCGGCGGGTGGATGATCGATACACGACAGGACCGGTCGGCCAGTGGGGACGATCGGAGACAGGTGTTGATGGCAACACGCGACAACGAAACACAACAATAAATCGCGAAGGAGGCCGAAATTGGAACTGTATCTCAATGTTGATAAAGTGCCGGGTGAGGTGACCGAACAAGAGCACGACAAGTGGATCAAGCTCCACACATATGCTTATGGCGTAGTTTCTGAGAGTGTCGAGGATCCATCCGCCCGCGGAAAGCTTGTCTCCGCGACCGGGACCTACTCGATGCTTGATGTCTCAAAGGATGCAGACATCACCAGCCCGCTCTTTCAGCAGATCGCATCCACTGGCGCACACATTGCCAAGGTGACGATCCATGCCTGCCTGGATACACAGAAAAAAACACCATCGATCGAGATTGAGTTGACCGATGTTGTCATCGCTGGATATCAGATTTCGGGAAGTGAAGGTATGTCGCCGACTGAAAGTATTTCTTTCCGGTTTGCCAAGATCAAGGTGACCAACCGCAACTTCGACGAGAAGGGTGCGAAGAAGAGCGAGCCTTCCTTTACTTGGAATCTCCTCAAGAAGACAGCCGGCTAACCCAACCCCGGTGCGGGCGACAGCCCGCTCCGGGATTTTTCGTGTGCGATGCTGCGACAGAGGCGGCAACAGGTGTGGGAGTTCACAATGGACGCGGCGACTTTGGTGCGGGAGGGGCAGCCTCTGGAGGCCTTGGCAGCTCTTGAGCACGAGGTTCGCGGGCAGCCCGCTGAGCCCAAGCACAGACTCTTCCTCTTCCAGTTGCTCAGTCTCCTCGGCGATTGGGAGCGGGCCGCCAACCAGTTGCAGGTCGCTGCCGAGCTCGATGCGTCGATGCTGGTGCTTGCCAATGTCTACCGCTCCGCGATCCGCAGTGAGTTGTTACGCGAGGAGGTCTTTGCCGCTCGGCGTTCGCCTCTCATCCTCGGCGAGCCAGATGCCTGGGTTGGCGACCTGCTCGAAACGATCAGTTTGGTTTCGCGGGGGCATCACTCGCAAGCCCTCGAGTTGCGCGACAAGGCTCTCGAGGCGGCTCCGGTTGTGGGGGGGGAGATCACGATCGGCAAGGGAGACCCTGTTGCGTTCGAGTGGCTCGCTGATTGTGATGCTCGGCTTGGCCCGATGGCAGAGTTGATCCTTGAGGGTCGATACTACTGGGTGCCACTCTCGCGCATCAAGACCATCACATTCCAAGCCCCGACGGACCTCCGGGATCTCGTCTGGCTTCCGTGCGATGTCATCTGGACCAACGAGGGGGATGCCACCGCGCTCATGCCGGTGCGATATTCAGGAGTCGATTCGTCTACCGATATATCGGTACTCATGTCGCGCGAGACGAGTTGGGCTGAGCCCGAAGAGGGCTACCTCATGGGGGAGGGCGTGCGGGTGCTCGTGACCGACTCCAGCGAGGCAGCCATCCTCGATGTACGACGGATCGATTTCGATCATCCTGATGAGGCGCAGATCGATCGTGGCTGAACTCACTCCCTCAGAGCGGCTGCAGCCGTCGCTCCTCGATCGGCTGACAGATGATGAGCCCGGGAAGACGGTTGAAAGACGGGCCGCCCGGGTCATGACGATTGCACAACTCCGTAACGCGGTCTTGCGTGATCTCGGGTGGTTGCTCAATACAAGCGCGAGAGCCTCCTTTGAGCATATTGAGGACTACCCCGAAATCTCCAAATCGGTGCTCAACTATGGGGTCCCAGACCTTTGTGGGACCACGGCTTCTGGGGTTGTTGAAGGGGAGGTAGAGCGTTCGATCCGGGCCTCCATCCTGGTCTTTGAGCCCCGTGTGCTCCGAAAGGGTTTGTCGGTTCGGCTCCACAGCGGGATATCGCACCGAGGTCCCACGGTCATCTCTATGGAGATTGCTGGTGAGATCTGGGCACAGCCATTCCCAGAGCAACTCTACATCCGAACCGAAATCGATCTTGATACCGGCGAGTTCAGGGTGCGCGAGGGTGCAGGTGGATAGACGACTGCTCGAATACTACGAGAAGGAGTTGCAATACCTGCTAGGGTCTGGCGCAGAGTTTGCATCGGCATACCCGCGCATTGCCGGGCGCATTGGTTTGAATGCGTCGGAGTGCTCCGACCCGTATGTCGAGCGACTGCTGGAGGGTGTGGCATTCCTCTCTGCCCGGGTGCAGCTGAAACTGGATGCCGAGTTCCCGGCTTTCACACAATCGCTTCTTGAAGCGGTGTGCCCCGGATAGCTCGCCCCGACACCCTCGATGTGCATCGTGCATTTCGAGCCTGACACAACGGACGGAGCGTTGGCAGAGGGTGTTGAGATTCCACGCGGGACCGCAATGCGGAGTCAGATCGGTCCCGACGAGCAGACTCCCTGTCGATACCTCACGGCACACGATGTCACGCTCTGGCCTCTGAAGATCGCGGAGGCTTCCTATTCAACATTTGGCGCATCCGAGGCGCAGGTCCGGATCGTGCTCGAATCTCCGGCTGATGTGCTCCTGAAGGAACTGCCCCTGGATTCGTTGTCGATCTACTTTGGCGGGTCGTCAGATGTTGGGCTTCGTGTCTTTGATGCGTGCTGTGCGCGTGCGTCGAAACTTTCCTATGGCTGCCCGAATCAGTCCTGGTCATTCGAGCATAGCGCCGAGTCTCTCTGCCCACTGGGGTTTGATGAATACCACGCACTGCTCCCGGTGGGGCCACGATCATTCTCGGGATATCGGCTGCTCCATGAATACTTTGCCATGCCCGATCGATTCCGCATGATCCGATTCGACACACTCGCCCCAGCGGTTCGGCGGTGTGATGGGAATCGTCTCGCGATCACGGTGCATGTCGCGAGGCCTCAGAGCAAGCGAGATATCGATCTCGAACGGACATTTTCCGCAGAGCAACTCGAGCTCTATTGCACGCCCGCGATCAACCTCTTTGAGCGTGGGGCAAACCGTGCCCAGTTGTCAGAAACGGACAGGGAGCAGCAGGTCATCATCGACCGGACCCGTCCGCTCGATTTCGAGGTCCACAGCATAAAGCAAGTCGTAGGCTTTGACGCGAAAAACCGGGCGGTGCAGGAGTTTTTCCCGCTCTTCGGTGCTCGCGGTGGGGCCGACGGCAACGGCTGCTACTCAACCCGTCGCCAGACCAGGCTCACCTCTTTGCGCGAAAGGCGTATCGGGAGTCGGACGAGCTACCCCGGGGCAGAGATGTTTCTCACACTCTCCGATCCCGATGCCCCCCCTGTCCACGAGGATGTGTGCCAGCTTGGGATTCGTGTGCTCGCCACAAATCGGGACCTCCCGATCACCATGCCTGTGGGCGTTGGAGCGTCAGATTTCAGCCTCGAAGAGAGCTTCCCGGTTCTCCGAACTCGCATTGTGACAGGCCCGACCACGCCAACGCCTTCGCCAGCGGTGGGTGAGCTGAGTTGGCGTCTGATCAGCCACCTCACGCTGAACTATCTGTCGCTGCTCGACGAGAAAGACACCGGTGCGTCGGCACTCCGAGGGCTGCTCTCGCTCTATGCTCACGCGGCCCCGGCTTCAATGCGCCATCAGATCGATGGCCTGCGATCCGCGACGGTCTCTTCTGCGATCGACCGTGCCCCCCGCGACGGCCCTATCGCTTTCATCCGCGGGCTCGGAGTGAGGCTTGAGTTTGATGAATCGAGGTTCGAGGGCGCATCCCCCTTTATCCTCGCATCCGTCATCGACAGATTCCTGCCGCGATATGTCTCGATTAACTCGTTCACTCGAACGCACATGTACACAGCAGAAGAGGGTGAGATCGCTCCCTGGCCCATCCGCCCCGGCAAGCGGGGGATCATCTGATGTCAGCAAAGACCTCCCGGCTCAAACATGCCCCGCCGTCGTATGACCCCTTTGCGCTCATTCGGCTCCTCGAATGTACCGAGCGCGCACAACCCCGTATAGGCAAGTCGCTCAAACCCTCAGAAGACCTTGTGTCCTTCGGGCAGCCTCCGAGCCTTGCCTTTGCAACATCGAGTGTCGCGGGGATTGTCGAGGATGGTCCGAGGCCCAAGGTCTTGATGCATATGTTCGGGCTGCTCGGCCCCAACGGCCCGCTGCCCCTCCACATCACCGAGTATATCGACGATCGTGCCCGCAACCATCGAGATACCACGCTCCAGTCGTTCAACGACCTGCTCACCAACCGCCTGGCCGCGCTCTTCTATCGAGCGTGGGCGGTGAATCAGCCTGCTGTTTCGCACGACAGGCCGGAGAGTGACCGCTTCTCGTTCTATCTGCTCTGCCTGCTCGGGCTGGGGACAGACGGATTGCAGAACCGCGATGAGGTCCCCGATGCTGCCAAGCTCTACATGGCATCCCGGCTCCGGCATCTCCCCAACTCTGCGGAGTCACTCGAACACATGATCGGCGATTGGTTCAAGCTGCCCTGCCGGGTCGAGCAGATGGTCGGAGAATGGCTTGCGATTCCAAAGAGTGGTCAGACCCGTATGGGCATGTCACCAGAGACCGGGGCTCTTGGCATAAACACCGTCGTCGGTTCGCGTATCTGGGATGTGCAGGGGCGGTTCAGGATACACCTGGGCCCGATGTCGCTCAGACAATACGAGCGGCTGCTCCCCGGGCAAGAGGGCATGCAGGAACTGTGCAGTTGGGTTCGGTTGCAGTCCGGTTTAGAGTATGCTTGGGATGTTCGCCCGGTGCTCCGAGATGACCAAGTCCCTGTCGTACAGCTTGGGCAATCAGGTATGCTCGGACACACGACATGGCTCGGGAGCGGCGGTCGCGACCGTGACGACCTGATTCTGGAACCGGTCGCATAGGGCAAGAATGCCCCGCGATCATCGTGCAGCTTGGAGAGTATTGCAATGGGTGAAATAGCACGCAGCGCTCTGTTTGGGAAGCTTAACCCATTCACATACAAGGCGATCGAAGGGGCCACCGTCTTCTGCAAACTCAGAGGCAATCCCTATGTCGAACTCGAGCACTGGATGCACCAGATGCTCCAGAGCAGCGACTCAGACATCACGCGCATCATGAAGCACTACTCGCTCGACCCTGCCAAGCTTGCGCGGGATGTGATCTCGGCTCTCGACGGGCTCCCGCGGGGTGCCTCCTCCATCTCGGATCTGTCCATGCAGCTCGAAAGTGCAGTCGAGCGGGCATGGGTCTATGCGTCCCTGATGTATGGGGAATCTGCGATCCGCTCGGGACACCTGGTGCTGGGGATGTTGAAAACCCGTGAGTTACGCCCTGTACTTCTCGCGATATCCGCCGAGTTTGGCAAGATCAGACCCGACGATCTCGCAGACGACTTGTATTCGGTCATCGCCGGCTCACCGGAGGAGTCACAGGCTGCGGCTGACGGGAGCACTCTGGGGAGTGCCGGCACGCCCGGAGAAGCCAGCGGCGCACTCGCTCCTGCCCAGCTCGGCAAAGAGGAGGCGATCAAGACTTACTGCAAAGACCTCACCGAGGAGGCCCGTACCGGCAAGATCGATCCGATTGTCGGTCGCGATATGGAGACCCGGCAGATCGTCGATATTCTGATGCGCCGCCGACAGAACAACCCGATCCTGACCGGTGAGGCTGGCGTGGGCAAAACGGCTGTGGTCGAAGGGTTTGCGCACCGGATTGTGTCTGGAGATGTCCCGCCGTCCATGCGTGAGATTCGGCTCCTCGAACTCGACCTCCCAGCCCTCCAGGCCGGGGCGAGCATGAAGGGTGAGTTTGAGAATCGCCTCAAGCAGGTGATCGAAGAGGTCCAGTCCAGTGCAAAGCCCATCGTCCTGTTTATTGATGAGGCCCACACGCTGATGGGTGCTGGGGGGGCTTCGGGCACGGGTGATGCTGCACAGATCCTCAAACCCGCGCTTGCGCGGGGCACACTCCGGACCATCGCTGCCACCACTTGGGCCGAGTACAAAAAGCATATCGAGAAGGACCCCGCGCTGACTCGCCGCTTTCAGGTGGTCAAGGTTGATGAGCCGTCCGAGGTCAAAGCGATACTCATGATGCGAAAGATCACCGGCGCACTTGAGAAGCACCACAAGGTGCAGGTTCTCGATGAAGCCCTCCAAGCGGCGGTGCAGCTCAGCCACCGGTATATCCCCGCCCGGCAGCTTCCTGACAAGTGCGTCTCGCTGCTCGATACCGCGTGCGCCCGGGTTGCGATCGGTCAGCACGCGGTGCCTGCTCAGGTCGATGATTGTCGCAAGAAGATCGGCGCCCTTGAGACTGAAGATGAGATACTCAGCCGTGAATCGGTGGTGGGGGTTGACCACGCCGAGCGAACACAGGAGGTGCTCGATCAACTCGAATCCGAGCGAGCCCGCCTGGCGACCCTCGAACAGTCGTGGGATGTCGAGCGGGAACTTGTCAAGAAGATTCTTGAGACACAGCGCCAACTCCAGAATGGCCAAGGAGATGAAGACGCGGCGCCGGGAGAAAGTACGAGCGGAGTCGAGGGTGCTCAAGGAGACGAGTCAACGCCTGAGATTCCCGATGAAGATGCATCAGCGCTCCGCGAGGCTCTTGCAAAGCTGCACGATGAACTCAAAGAACTCCAGGATGGGAACCCCTTGATTCTGCCTCGCGTTGATGAGCAAGCCGTCGCGTCGGTGGTCGCCGATTGGACAGGTATCCCGGTCGGTCGCATGGTGACCGATGAGATCCAGGCGGTCCTGAAGCTCGCAGACAGGCTCGAGCAGCGAGTGGTCGGGCAGAGGCACGGGCTCGAAGCGATCGCCAAGCGGGTACAGACCTCCCGGGCGGGGCTTGATAATCCGGGTAAGCCTATCGGTGTCTTCTTGCTCGCCGGTCCCAGTGGTGTCGGCAAGACTGCAACCGCACTCGCGCTCGCAGAGTCGTTGTATGGTGGTGAGCAGAACATCATCACGATCAACATGAGTGAGTTTCAGGAGGCGCACACCGTCTCGACCCTCAAGGGTGCGCCTCCCGGCTATATCGGCTATGGCGAGGGCGGCGTGCTGACCGAAGCGGTCCGCCGGCGGCCCTATTCGGTGGTGCTGCTCGATGAGGTCGAGAAGGCACACCCCGATGTCCACGAGATATTCTTCCAGGTCTTCGACAAGGGCAAGATGGAAGACGGCGAGGGCCGTCTCATCGACTTCCGCAACACGATCATCCTGCTCACGACAAACGCGGGCACCGATCTCATCACGAGTATGTGCAAGGATCCAACCCTCATGCCCGATGTCGAGGGGCTGACCAAGGCACTCCGTGAGCCGCTGCTCAAGGTCTTCCCCCCTGCGCTCCTGGGCCGCATGGTCACGATTCCCTACTACCCCCTCAGCGATGAAGTGCTCAAGATCATCATCAAGCTCCAGCTCGAGCGGATCGTGCGTCGTGTTGACGATTCACAGGGCATTCCCATGACCTATGACGAGGCAGTGATCGACCTTGTCGCGAGTCGCTGTGTCGAGGTCGAGAGCGGCGGTCGCATGGTCGATGCAATCCTGACCAACACGATGCTCCCCACGATCAGCCGTGAGATGCTGACAAGGCTTATGGATGGGGGGACGATCGAGCGTGTGTGTATCACGGTCACAGATGGAGAGTTTGGGTATGCCTTTGATTGACCTTATACTTATGTGATCTCATCCGGGTGTGCAGAGTGTTGTTTGCAAGAATGAACTGTCACACAGCCACTCTTTTTGCTATACTCAGTAGTGCAGGCAACTGGCAGTTGTTTGGGTTGCTCAAGGTCTGAGTTGGGCAGGTTTCGAGTTGAGGTTTCTGTGGTGCAGTTCGACTGATGGTGCAGCGGGTAGAAAGGGCAGGAGAGCTTTGATGGCAAGACGACCTCAAGAGACCCGGATACTCTCGGTTGCCACACCCCTGGAGACCGATACCCTTCTTCTCGATTCAATCTCAGGACGCGAGGAACTCGGTGGGCTCTTCAGCTACGAGCTCGACCGCGTCAGCGATGACCCGGAAATCGATTTCAACAAGCTGCTGGGTGAGAAGGTGACCGTCCGTGTGCGACTCACTGCCGATGAAGAGAGGCACATCGACGGCTTCGTCACCAGGTTCAGTTCGGCGGGCCTCAAGCGTGGCCTGAGGGCCTACTCGGCAATCGTGATGCCATGGCTCTGGTTTCTCTCTCGGACATCTGATTGCCGCATCTATCAGGATGTCACCGTCAAGGATGTTATCACCTCGGTCTTTGAGAAACACGGTTATTCAGACTTCTCGTTCCGTCTCAACGAGTCCTATCGCACATGGGAATATCTTGTCCAGTATAAAGAGACCGACCTCAACTTCGTCTCGCGTCTGATGGAGCAAGAGGGTATCTACTACTATTTTCTTCACGAGAACGGCAGACACACGCTTGTACTCGCGGACTCTGCCACATCTCACGATCCGCTTGAAGGTGAGGCTATCCCCTACTTTCCGCCACAAGAGGCAGAAGCTGCACGCGGGCCGCATGTATGGGACTGGCATGTTGAGAAGCAGGTCCAGCCCGGTGCTATCGCATTGACAGATTACAACTTTGAGAAGCCCAGTGCTTCTTTATTGGTTCGGGCGGTGAAGTCTCGCAAGCACGCTGCGAGTAACTTCGAGATGTTCGATTATCCGGGCGAGTACCCCGAGTTTGCAGATGGTGAGCGGTATGCCGGGATACTAGTCGATGAATACCAGGCGAGCCACGAGACCATCCAGGCTTCTGGAAATGTCCGCCAGTTGAGCTGCGGATGCACATTTAAAATCAGCGATGAGCATTCCTATCTGAACGAGGCTGACACAAAACGCGAGTATCTTCTCGTGAGTCTCAGCGTTGAAATCTCAGAGCCAGAAGACTTTGACACCGGTGGCAGCACGGCTGAAGCATTCGCTGTGACTTTCCTGGCGATCCCCTACGAGCAACGATTCAGACCCGCGCGAACAACGCCAAAGCCGACGGTTAACGGGCTCCAGACGGCGAAGGTTGTCGGGCCATCAGGCGAAGAGATTCACACAGATATCTATGGCCGAATCAAGGTGCATTTCCACTGGGATCGGCACGGCAAGGCAGACGAGAATGACTCCTGCTGGATCCGTGTCGCCCAACCGATCTCCGGCAAACAATGGGGTGCCCTGCACACACCCAGGATCGGCCACGAAGTGATCGTCGAGTTTCTTGAGGGCGATCCGGATCGACCGCTGGTCACCGGGTCGGTGTACAACGCCAACAACAAACCGCCGTATGTCCCGCAGGAGATGCCCACGATCTCGGGGTACAAGTCAAACTCGAGCAAGGGTGGCGGCGGGTTTAACGAGCTCCGCTTTGAAGACAAGAAGGGCGAAGAGCAAGTCTTCATTCACGGCGAGAAAAACCTCGATATCCGTGTCAAGAACGACCGCTTTGAGACTATCGTACACGATCGGCACCTGGTCGTTGAGAACGACAAACTCGAACACATCAAGAACGACCGCAGCGAGACGATTGACCGAGACCACAAGGAGAAGATTGGGCGTGACCGCAACCTCAAGGTCGAGGGGAAGGAGGCGATCGCGGTTGCCAAGTCAAGGTCGGTGACGGTTACAGGTGATGTCGCCGAGGTGTTTAAGAAGAACCAATCGACCGTGGTGACCAAGGATCTCTACATCAAGGCCGACAATATCTGTATCGAGGCACTGACCAACATTACCATCAAGGTCGGCAAGTCGTATATCGCGATCGAGTCGGGTGGCATCAAGATCGGGACGACGGGCGACATCGAACACGACGCGAAGGGCAACATCTCGACCAAGGCCATCGGCAATATCGAGAGTAAGTCCACCGGCAATACGAAGATCGAGGCGACCGGGAATGCAGATATCAAATCGACGGGTATGATGACGGTGGAGGGCTCGGCACCGACGACGGTGAAATCGGCAGCGATACTGACGATTCAGGGCTCGCTGGTCAAGATCAACTAATGTTTCCGCGAGAGCGGAGGATTGGCAATGAACCCCAAGAGCGGCAAATCGTGCAAGATCGTGCCCCCGGCGGAGTCCGCCGAGGTCTTTGATGCCGACAACGCAAACCCCGGCAAGGTGGCGAAGGCAAAGGCCGAGCAGGTCAAGCAAGAGAGGGGCAAGTACGGGCAGACGAAAGCGCCGAAGAGTAAAACGCCCAACGAGGATAAGCCGGAGAAAGAGCAGAAAGAGCAGAAAGAGGAGCCGAAAGCAACTGCGAAGGCGAAGTGGGAGAAAGAGTTTGTTCTGCCAAATCACAACAGTTCTTTTCCTCCCGCCACCCCTCCGACCGATGTCATTCCTGAGATCGCCAAATCAAAAATGATTGTTGAGACGGAGCATGTTCCCGACGGTACGCCGGCGACGATCTTGGTTTCGCATGTGTTCGGTGATGCTGTTCGGGACGGGACCGTTCGTGAGCTTGAGGTCAGGGGTAACAAGGTTGTGGCGAAAGCGACGGGGCAGCCTCCGGTTTGGGTCTTTGAATCTAAGCACAAGCCGTGGGATGCATGGGACGCGCCATTCTTTCGTTTCTCCTGCTCCATTGAGTACCAAAGCCTCAACGCCGAAACAACTGATGATTACAAGGCCCGAGAGAGCGAATGCCTCCGCGTGCGGTATTGGACCTATTGCCTTGCCCCTCGATCCGGGCTGTCTGGCACGCAGATTGAAGGCGCGACTCTCAAGGGCAAGATGGATGATGCAAGTATCCACTCTGCCGCGGTGTTTACCGGCGAGGGTGCGTCGAATGATACCGATGCCTACAACCTATTCGGTTCGGCCATGCGGAATACCTACTGCTTCCACATCGGCTGTCACGGCAATGTCGCCCGTCGGAGCGACAAATGGTTACCAACTGCATTTATTAGTCCAAGTGTCGATAATCCGGCAGATTTTAAAAAGCACGGCTCTAAGGGCAAACTGCCGCGGCCAAAGAGTTCCTGGCGAGGACATATCTGCTACGGCGCGACTACCCGGATCTCTTTTATAGACTTTGCGAGCAAGGGACGAGTCGCCTACAACAGCCACGAGCTTGGAGATAATGAGATCGCGTCCAAAGCTGCTATTCCTTCTGTGCCTCGTTACCTTCTCTATGTATCCTGTTGTCTTGTTGGGTGGGATGCCAGCTTTGCCAACGAGGTAACATCAAGGGGATGTCAGAATGTCATCGCCTTTCGCAAGACAATCGGTGATGACATTGCAGTGACCAAGGCGAAAGAGTTCTTCGATGCCTGGAAGAAGACGGGGCTCGACCCTTACAAAATACCTTCCATCTTCTTTCGAGTTTATGCCGATGTCTATACCAGCATGCGGCCCGTCCTGTTTGG
Source organism: Planctomycetota bacterium (assembly GCA_024275365.1). Classification (GTDB taxonomy): domain Bacteria; phylum Planctomycetota; class Phycisphaerae; order Phycisphaerales; family UBA1924; genus PNC22. Next base: position 19,968 of record JAJRZG010000106.1, read on the forward strand.
GCGCAGTAGTGGGGAAATTTCTAAATACGGCATCATTAATTCTGCAAATGCAGTTGGGAGCGCAGTGACCGGGTCTGTGCTCAAGTTCGCACACTCACTATTCAAGTAGTTTGCCCGGCAACCAGAGGAGTACGCAATGTTGCAGACGAGTATGCTTGAAAAAAAGGCTCACAGTGTCGCCGAGAATGTCCTCAATGAACTCCTCTCAATTGAGCTCGACCTGGCCCCCGGGGAACCTGATGAAGAATGGCATCCAACACTGCAACGAGGAGTGTTCGAACAGTCCTTTACTCTTTGGCATCCGTTTGGCGAGTTGCACTTCAAACGCAATGAAGCCGGTGTGATTATCGCATTTTCTGACCCAAGCCGGCTCAACCCAGATCCTCCCTCTGCGCCGCAGCCACTCACATCGGAAGATGCTCTCATCATTGCAGGGACCACAGGACTCTTGGGATCAGGGGCGCAGGTCGAGTCTCTATCTCCGGTGCCGGGGAATCTTGTCCAGGCTCGCATCGACATTCACGGAGATGGATCGCATGTTCTCGACTTCATCCTCAACCCCAGCGAGAGGCATGTCGCGGCGTCTGCCCCAACGGAGGACAAATGAATCCCACAGATGCTCAAAGGATCGCCATGAATGCGCGCGCGAGATTCGACATCTCCGAAGACTTCATCCCCGCGAGTGTCGAGCGCAGGATCGTTGAACTCGTCGAGTGTTCCTCGAATGTGGATAAACTCCCCGAGCCTGGTCCCACGCGGGATATCTATGCTTGGGTTGTTCTGCTTGTATATGCCAATCACACCGCCGAGGTTACAGTAGATGAAACTGGCGAGGTGGTTCGTGTCCATCGTTCTCGCTGATCGGAGTCCGTTGCCATGACCACACAAGAACCCACATCCGCAGCGGCCGGGCAGCCCGTGGCTGACTGGTGGTACGGCATGATCCGCAAGGAGCTCATGCTCAGAGGTGAGCCGGAAGCTGCCGCTGGTGTTGAGCGGATGCTCCGTGCGACTCTCAACCAAGAGCAACAGCAACAGGTTCCCTCCGGCGCAGCGCAGCCTGCCCCGGACGGTGGCGAGGTTGTCAGATCGAATGCCGATGAAACATTCACGCTCTCAAGTTCTCTGGGTGACATTGTTGTCCGGCTCAACTCCGCCACCGGAGAGCTCATCTCATGGATCATCGAGCGTCTTTCCGAGGATGGGGATGCCTCTGCTCCATACGAAGAGTTGCTTGCCCTCGGATCGGCTGTTGCCAAACCACCGCCCGATGCCGAGCGCACTCAGGCCGGGTATGAAGTTGTTGGCAACACCACTATATATCGGATACGGTGGGAGCATCGGCAAGAGGGGTTACAAGTCGAAGGGGACTTTCTTGAAGTCCTGATCAATGCCAAGATGGGAAAGGTCTTTGCGCTGACACGGCTCTGGAGAGTCGCTGATCCGGGGGGTATTGCAAAGTGGCGATGAGATGTGTTTGTATTCCGAGCAGTCTTGCCATCTCAGTTGTGCTTCTAGCGACCTTCACCGGTTGCGAAATGCGAGACTGTAACAACTCGAGTTCTCCGGTCGAGAAGGAGTCGGGCGATGCGGGACATACCACCCAACCATTTCTCACCGACCAGCAAGGAGCGAAACCAATGACCGAATACGATCCAGAGTCCCTCTTCAAAGGGGCACTGGAAGATATCGCCGCCCGATACAAATCTTCAGATCGACTCGCGGTTGTCGTGTTGCAAGTGGACGAAGCCGAGCTTCGATGGGCTGGTTCACGCTCGCAACAACTCTTGCTCCACGGTGTGGCCACATTCGTTGCTGCGGGGCCGGCACCCTCACGCGTAGGGTCTTATTTTTACTACAGCGGGGACGCTCCGCCAGAGTCCGGTGATACTGTTATTGCGATCATTGCTGGTTCTATGGAAGGGGGAGAGCAGATTTGGGTGATTGAGTAGGTCGAAATCGTTGCTCCTTCAGCGGCTGTCGAGGGCGCGAAGCGGGTTGCAAACCGAGTGCGTGCTCACATGGCATCCGACCCCTTCGGACCATTTGCCGAGCCGTAAACATTCGCAGCAAGGAGTCTCCATCACGAGGCTGAGTACAACAAGAGTTAGGAGGGCGGATGATACCTACCGCAGGCTGGGCATACTCACAAATGCCCGTCTATAGCAAAGATGAACTCCCACAATAAGCAAGTGCGAGGCGATTCCCTCTGATGCAAGACCTTTCATCTCTGCCACTCCGCGATTATTTTGACGCAGCCGTGCTCGCTCCTGACGCGGTTTCGGCTGTGAGTCCCGATATGTCTGTTGCTTCTGCTCTCAAGGCGCTTCAGAAAAAGGGTTTCGCCCACGAAGCGATCCCGGTGCTCGCCGACGCGCTCCCCGAGCGCGAGGGTGTCTGGTGGGCCTGCAAATCTTGCGAGCGTGCCAGCGCGAGTCTGTCTGCTGGCGATCTTGACGCTGTGAAGGCAGCGGAGGCATGGGTCAAGAACCCATCACCCGAAGCCGCATCGGCCGCTGCAACCGCTGCGCAGGAGGCGGGCTTTGAGGGGCCTGGGGGGTGGGCAGCTCAGGCCGCTGCCTGGGCTGAAGATCCGCCCGTACTCGCAGCAGGGGACCCTGTCGGGATGGGCCTGGCCAAGCAAGCCTCTGCGGGCTCGGTCCGCCTGGCATCACTTGCCGAGGCCGGTCTCCTCCCCATACCTCTCCCCGCCGAGGCTGCAATTGCCGCAGCAACGACTGTTGCCACTGTCGCCACAAGCACGACTTCTGGTGGTGGGGAGGCTTCACAAGTGGAAAGCTCCCAAATCGAGGACACACTTTCCGATGAGCCACCGGCACCAGAGCAGCAGCCGGTCAGCCGAAAGGAACGGAAAAAAGTCTCGAAGGCGAGTGAGCCGTATGTGAAACTCGGTCAAGCTATAG
>JAJRZG010000107.1 GCA_024275365.1 Planctomycetota bacterium
CGGGCCTCGAACGATCTCCAGCTTCGCGTGCCGAATGTCCTGCCCCGTGCCCGGCACGGCAAGGGACAGGCCCACTGCCTCGATGCCCTCGATGCGGCAAAGTTACTTGTTGCCGATGTTGCGTACATCGACCCGCCATATAACCAACATTCCTATCTTGGAAACTATCATGTCTGGGAATCGCTTGTGCGGTGGGACAAGCCACCGGTGTATGGCATCGCGTGCAAACGGATCGACTGCAAAGACCGCCGAAGCATCTTCAACTCAAAGCCTAGGTTTGCCGCAGCGATGAAGGAACTCCTCCACGCGGTACAGGCCGATGTGCTTGTTGTTTCATTTAACAACGAGGGGTACATGGACAAGGCCACCATGGAGATGTTGCTCGTCGAACTCTTCGAGGGCCAGGGCAAGGTCACCACGATCGAGAGCGATTACAAACGGTATGTCGGTGCCCAGATCGGCATCCACAACCTCCGGGGCGAGAAGGTCGGCAAAATCAGCCACCTGCGGAACAAGGAATACCTGTATGTCGTCTCCCGCGAGTGCCTGACTGCACGACTGGAGACTGTGACAGCAGACCCTGCCGAGCAGCTCTCGTTGTTTGCCTGATGCAGGGATCATGCCTGTCACCCTTCAACTCTGATGCCTCTTATCTTTGGGTTTGAGTCCGATGTTGTAGAACGCTGCGAGCACAGCCCCGACAAGCCAGCCGAGGATGAATACCTCGACAGCACCAATGACAGCTTCCCACCACGGCATATCCCACCGCATGATCGGCTCAATATCAATGCCGTGCATCATGCTGTTGAAGAAAGCGACGACATCCTCACGGGATGCTGTCATCATCACGAACACGCAGCCGATGTAGAGCAGGGCGCTGGTGGCTCCAAGGGCGAGCCCAAAACGCCTGACACTCAACAGGCCGGTCATGACGAACTCCTCTCTGTGGGTTTACCGTCCATCGGGGGCTCATGCGTCTGCTCGGCGTGATTTCGGATATGCACAAACTGCGTGACGGGGAGGACCGCGATAATGCCGTCTCCAGTTTGTCCGGTGCTGGCAGCCTTGGCGATCACATCGATGACCGCGTCCGCTTTGTCGGCTTCCACGAAGACCTCGATCCGCACATGCCTCACAAGCCGATCGAGTATCTTCGTGTATCCAAAGTGTCTGTCCGGGTGCCACTCTCCAAATCCCTTCACCATCGTGACGGTGATGCCGGACACGCCATGCTGGTCGAGCTGTCGTTCAACATCAGCAAGCATCTTCACTCTGAGAATAGCGGTAACTTTCTGAAAGCTAGTCATGGAGTCTCTCCCCGACATCTTCTGCGCGGTGGTGAGTATTCCCCCCTGAGATATCCGTACCCTGCGCCCCATCGTGTGCGTGCCCGTGCCGACCCATCATCAGAAGATGACACCCGAACATAAGCGCAATAAACACAAACAGTGTGACCCCACTCCCAACACCAAAGAGCGGGAGCAGAAAGATCAGAAGCAGCGGCGCAAGACAGCCGAGAAGATGGAACAGGCCGTGTTTCATGGTGAGTCGTCTCTCGGGGGCTTGGGTGTATGCGGATATCTCTCCGGGTCAGCCTCAAAGGCCTCGCGGCAGACCTGGGCACAGAAGTAGTATGTCCGGCCCTTGTAGGTCACCTCCTCAACTGCGGACTCAAGGCTGATCGCCATCCCACACACCGGGTCAATGTATGTGGCTGTGTCGTTATCGCGTTTCATCGGCTTTCCTTTCCAAATACAGGATTTCCAATATTCGTTGCAAGGCTCGGCGGAGATGACTGCTCTCGTGTATCCCGGCACAATCAGAGAGAATCGGATTGAGCCAAAGTCACCGAACAGCCTCTCATCCTTCCAACAGATCAGCAGACCAATCTATTCCACCCAGCACAATGCCCCATACTCATCCATGCCCCAGGGCGGTTCAAGAGCACCCCTCTACGCCTCAACACCCCCACAAGGAAACTCTCGTTGGTCGAGAAACGCAGTATGCCGTGACGACAGGGCACTTTGTGTTTGGGCGGTGCTCTGAGGAACTCTCTCAAGGCCTTCAGTTGCTGGAGTATTCGAGGATAGAAATGGGAGCAGTGCTCACCCTGCTCTGCATGGTCTGAGGGCACAGTGTGGGCGGCTTTCTACCGAAGAACATCCGTATCCCGGTGTCTCTGCAACAGCGCTGGGTCAGGCTGTCACCACAGCTTGCGGCTCTGGTGAGGTGAAGCCGTGTATGATCGGGAATCAAGCCGGCATAGACTCTCTCATGCTGATCCCCAAATACCTCCGTACCAAATCCGATGCCGGCCTTTCCTACACCGAGTATCTCGCGACAGCCACGCCCCAGCAGCTCGACAACTGGCAGGCCTTTGAGAAGCAGGTCGCGCTCAGAGACGAGCAACGCGCACTCCTTGCCTCCTTCACCCGCCCCATGCCCGTGCTCTGCACCAGCGGCACATGGTGCGGCGATTGTGTCGCGCAGGTGCCCATGCTGGCGGCGATCGAGGCGGCCAACCCTGGCATCATCTCGCTTCGTGTGCTTGACAGAGACGAGCACGCCGACCTTTCCGAACAGGTCATGATTTGCGGCGGCCAGCGCGTGCCGACGGTCATCTTTCTCAACGAACTCTTCGAGTTTGTCGGGTTGTATGGCGACCGGACGCTCGCCCGATACCGTGCGATTGCTGCCAAGCAGCTCGGTGGGGCCTGCCCGCTGCCCGGCGCACCCATCCCCGCCGATGAGATCGCAGCCACGCTCCAGGACTGGGTCGATGAGTTTGAGAGGGTCCAGCTGATGCTCCGCGTGAGCCCAAAGCTCAGGCAGCTCCACAGCGACTGATCTTCTGGTGGTGGCCCGGTTCTCCGAACCGGATCAGCGTATTGAATCGGGGAATACGCAATCCCACATCGCGTGCTCCCAGGCATAACCTACGCCATGTCGATCTCGCATCACGAGAAGTTTCAGCGCGTGCAGGCCGCCCTGAAGATGGAGTCTGCCCAGAACCACGAGGGCGCGGTCAGGGTCTATGAGGGCCTCATCAAGCGCGAGCCCACCGACCCGGGGCTGCACTACCACCTCGCGGTCGCCCAGCTTGCCCGGCTGAATAAGGATCTTGCCCTGCGAGCTGTCCGCGAGGCGATCCGGATCAAGCCGGATGTGCCCGAGTTTCATGCGCTCCAGGCCACCATCCTCCGCGCGCTCAATCGGCTCGATGACGCGCTCCTCGCGGCAAGCAAGGGTGTTGAGATTGCCCCGGACAACATCTCGCTCGTCCAGTCGCTCGGCGACCTCTACAACATCCGTGGCGATATCGACGAGGGGATCGCCCTGATGGAGCCACAGATCGAGCGGGGGGGTAACACCCCGCAGTTTCTGGTGGTGCTCGCAGACCTCTACACCTCTGCCAATCGACGAGAAGATGCACACCGGGTGCTCCTGAGGGCGGCTGCGATCCCGGGGCTCACCTGGCAGCCCGCGGCCTGGGTCCACCTGCACCTCGGGGCGATAGAAGAAAAACTCGGCAAGTATGAGTCTGCGTGGGGGCACTTTGAGATCGGCAACCGCTACCGAGGGACCGTCTTCAACCCCGATGCGCACGACGCGATCATCAGCCAGTCCATCGCAATCTGGAGTCCCGACCGACTCGCAGCCCTCCCGCGCGCCCGCAACCGCAAGGCCGAGCAGCTGGTCTTTATTGTCGGCATGCCAAGGTCGGGGACCTATCTGGTCGAGCAGATCCTCGCGTCTCATCCCGATGTGTATGGTTGGGGTGAACTCAACTTTATCACCCACGCCGGCGCGGAGCTCTTCAAACCCACGCTCGAGCACCCCACGGTTGAAGCCCTGCTCGGCAACCTCCGTCAGCCTGTAGTCGATAGATACTCACAGAATACTCAGAAACAGATGACCGCCCAGGCCCCACGGGTAAAGCGGTTTATCGACAAGCTGCCTCAGAACTTTTTGCACCTCGGACTCATCGAGGTGCTCTTTCCACAAGCACGGATTATCAACTGCCTGCGCGACCCCCGCGATGTCTGCCTCTCGTGCCATACCAGGCTCTTTGGCGGTGCAAACAGCCAGCCCTTCTCCGGCGACCTCACGCACCTTGGCCGTTACTACCGCGCCTACGAGCGACTGATGGACCACTGGAGGAGCGTCTCGAAACTGCCGATCTTCAGCGCAGTCTATGAGGAGGGCGTGCAGGACCTTGAAACATATGCCCGGCAGCTTATCGACTTCCTGGGCCTGGAGTGGGATGATGCCTGCCTGCGGTTCTGGGAGACCAAACGCGATGTCATCACCTCGAGCACCGACCAGGTCCGCAGGCCGATCTATACCTCTTCTATCGGTCGATGGCGGCACTTTTCTGACCACCTCGGCCCGCTCTTCGATTCGCTCAAGATGGATGCCGATGTTGCATGGCCTCCCGAATAATCACATGCCTATTTCCTGCCCCGCAATGGCCGCAAGCCGTGTGTCTCTCGTTCGGTGTTGAGCTTCTCGAGGGATGAGGGGTGCTCGGCAAGCAGCCGTACCAGTTGTGTCTGCGTGCAGCAGAGCCGAGTGGCGGCCTTGCGGACATCCCATCCGCTTGCTGCGATCACATCGAGGGCCTCGGCGATCAGGGTTGCGTGGTCGCGGTGTTTGACGGCGCAGATGATTCGGCCGGCCTTGGTGCATCGGCGGGCCCAGAGCTCGGTACGGACTTCGCCTGCCGGGACGGCCGACCGGTGATTGAGGGCGAGCAGATATCGCAACCGATGCAGGGCGACAGCCTTGTTGGTCTCGGGGCTCCGCCGTTCGCCAGCCTGAGCGACCAAGCCGGTCGGGGTATGGGTGAGGATGACTTGCGTGGCGACGCGGTTTCGGTGCTGACCACCGGGGCCACTGGTTCGGCCGCGGGCGAGCGAGCACTGGGCAAGCAGCTCGGTGTCAGTGAGTCCGGCGGGGTGGGTGCTGGTGCGCCAGGGGGGGGTGGAGAGCGGGTCAGTCTGCATTGTGGGTTTCTCGGAAGTGAGGCGGGTCTCTGCCAGTGGGGTGGGTGTCTGTCAGTGGGGTGGGCGTCTCGCCCGTCCGCCTGATCCCCCTCCTCCTTGAGGAGGGGGTGGCCGCGCCAGCGGCCGGGGGAGGTGCGGAGACGCACAAAGACCGGGTATCGTCGAGAAGTGCAGCAGGCAAGGCAGAGAAGAGAGCGGTTCGTGCTGGTTCTCGTTCGGCTCGCACCTCCCCCGCCTCGCTGGCGCTCGGCACCCCCTCCGCAGGGCGGAGGGGGATCGGGCGGGCGAGACGCCCACCCCACTGACAGACGCCCGCCCCACTGATACTGACTCTGAATCTTCCTTTCTGATCTGATTCTAACACGCGGTTGTCGGCACCGGGGCGAGTGTCAGGTCGGCTGTTCGCCCCGCAGCCAGCAGACACGCACCAAGCCCGGCGATCATCGCTGCATTATCTACGCACAACTCCATCGGGGGCACAATCACCGGCAGCCCGCGCTCTTGCGCAACACCTTCAAGCCGGGCCCGCAGCAGCGAGTTGGCCGTCACGCCACCACCCGCCAGCACCGCCCGGCAGGGTGCGCCCGCGTGGGTCTCGAACTGATCGAGCGCCCGTCCGAGCTTGAGCATCACCGCCTCGATCGCTGCCCGTTGAAAGCTGGCAGCCAGGTCGCAGCGGCGTTTGTCGGTCAGGTCGGCCTCGGTGCGTTCGTAGCCCTGCTTGCCGTGGGGGCCTCGGCCGGGGGTGCCTCGAACCGCATAGAGCAGCGAGGTTTTGAGGCCGGAGAAAGACATGTCGAGCGAGTCCTTAGAGAGCCGGGCGATGGGGAACTGCACCGCGCGGTCGTCGGCTCCCTCGGTCGCCGCGAGACGGTCGAGGTTGGGGCCGCCCGGGTGCGACAGCCCGAGGATGGTGGCCGCCTTGTCGAACGCCTCGCCGAGGGCGTCGTCGATGGTGGCGCCGATCCGCGTGAGATCGATGGGTGAACGCACGATATACAGCGAGGTGTGCCCGCCGGAGACGACGAGGCCGAGGGCGGGGAAGCAGTCATGGGGGCGGGGCCTTTCCGCGAGGGGCGGGGCCTTTCCAGGCCCCGATTCGCGGGCTGGAAAGCCCGCCCCCCCTGTGCAGGAACTCTTGAGTAGCCCCGCATAAAGGTGCGCATGCACATGATCAACGCCGATGATCGGCACGCCCAGCGACCACGCCAACCCCTTGGCAGCCGAGATGCCGATTAGGAGCGAACCCACAAGCCCCGGACGGTGCCCGACCGCGATGGCGTCGAGATCGTCGAGGGTGAGGCCAGCCTCGCGCACGGCCCGTTGGACGATCGGCACAATCGCCTCGACATGCGCACGGCTGGCGATCTCGGGGACGACGCCGGCGTATTCGCTGTGAAGCTCGTGCTGAGAGGCGATGACGCTCGAGAGGATCTCGCACCCGTCGCGCACCACTGAAGCAGCGGTTTCGTCGCATGAGCTTTCGATACCAAGGATCAGGGTGTTGTGCACGGGTGTTTCCCTGTCAACTTGTGGACGCCGATGCTGAGTCTGCGAAGCGTCGGATCGGGTGCTGGGGGTGTTGGGGGTGTTGGTTTTGATCCGACACTTCGCCGAGCCTCAGTGTCGGCGTCCGGGGTGATAGGGAAGGTACCGATCACTCGTCCTTCTCCAGCCCCGCTCCGATCAGCCACCGTTCGAGGTTGTCGCTGGGGATC
>JAJRZG010000108.1 GCA_024275365.1 Planctomycetota bacterium
CAGCAGGACCTGCGCACGGTCCAGGACTGGATCATCCGCCCGCAACTCCGAACCGTCGCTGGGGTGACCGAAGTCAACAGCATTGGTGGCTACGAAAAACAGTTCCACATTAATCCCGATACTGCCAAGCTCATGGCCTACTGCTTGACGCTGCGAGACATGATGCAGGCTGTCGCCGAGAACAACTCCAACGCCGGCGGCGGGTACATCGAACATGCTGGCGAGGCATATCTTGTCCGCGCGACGGGATTGATCGGAAGTGTTGAAGACATCGAGAATATCAAGGTCAAGAGCGTCGATGGTGTCCCCGTCTTTATCCGTGATGTCGCCGAGGTCATCATCGGGAAAGAACTCCGCACCGGCGCGGGCACACACGATGGCGAAGAGGTTGTCATTGGAACCGCCATGATGCTCTTGGGCGCAAACAGCCGAACCGTTTCCGAAGGTGTCCACGAACGAATGGAAGAGATCGGAAAGACACTTCCAGAGAATATTGTCGTTAAAACACTCTACAACCGCACCTATCTTGTCGACGCGACCCTCCACACCATTGAAAAGAACCTGGTCGAAGGCGCGATCCTTGTGGTTGTGATTCTACTTCTTCTCTTGGGAAACCTCCGTGCCGCGATCATCGTTGCGTGTGCGATTCCACTCTCGATGCTCATTGCTGTCACGGGAATGGTCGAGAATAAAGTCAGCGCAAACCTGCTCAGCCTAGGAGCCGTGGACTTTGGGATTATCGTCGATGGCGCGGTAGTGTTTGTCGAGAATATTGTTCGCCGGGCATCTGAGGAGCAGGAGAAGAAGGGCAGAAAGCTCACCAATGAAGAGCGGATCAGCGTGATTTCCGCAGCCGGAAAGCAGGTCGCCAAGCCCACACTCTTTGGCATCCTCATCATCATGATCGTCTATCTCCCCATCCTGACACTCACCGGTATCGAAGGCAAGATGTTCAAGCCGATGTCCCTTGTCGTACTCATGGCGCTCGCTGGCGCATTGATATTGACCTTTACCTTCATCCCAGCTGCCTGTGCTGTGTTCCTCCGGGGTAAGTTTTCTGAAAAAGAGAGCTTTGTCATCCGCTGGATCAAGTCGTTATATAAGCCGGCTTTGTTCGTCGCTATGCGCTTGCGATGGCTCACCGTTGGTGTTGCCTCTCTCATACTTGCCATCTCCGCTCTTGTTGCCTCAGGTCTTGGCAGCGAGTTCGTCCCGCAGCTCGGCGAAGGCGCGCTGGCAGTCCAGCCTGCACGCATACCCAGCATTGGGATCACCACGAGTATCCAGATGCAGAAAGAACTGGAACGAGCCCTCGTCGAGGAGTTCCCCGACGAGATCGAGAGCATATTCGCGAGGACAGGCACTGCCGAGGTCGCGACAGACCCGATGGGTCCCAATGTTAGTGATACATACCTTATGTTATATCCTCGTGAGGCATGGACCAAAGCAAGTACGCAAGAGGATCTCGCAAAAGAGATCGAAGAGTTCCTCGGAACTATCCCAGGCCAGAACTTTGAAATATCTCAGCCTATCGAGCTCCGGTTTAACGAGTTGATCAGCGGTGTCCGGAGTGACCTTGCTGTCAAGGTCTTTGGTGACGACCTCGATCTCCTGCTCAAATCCGGCAACGATATTGCTCAGGTGCTCTCGCAAATCCAGGGGGCATCGGATGTCAAGGTCGAGCAGGTCAGCGGGCTGTCGGTCCTCACGATCGATATCGATCGAGAGAAAATCGCCCGCTACGGGCTCAATGTGAGCGATGTACAGGAAGTTGTTTCGATCGCCTTCGGTGGCCAGGAAGCCGGCACGCTCTACCAGGGCGACCGCCGATTCCCGATCGTCGTCCGGTTGCCCGAAGAGATGCGCAGCAAGGTGGACCTTGTCCGGCAAGTCCCAATCCCACTCCCAGAAAGCACCGCTCCAGATCAAGACATGGGCGGCACCATGGGCACTATGGGCTCGGAAATCAGCTACATCCCACTCGAAGCCGTGGCAGACATCCAGATCGCCGAGGGGCCGAACCAGATTAGCCGCGAGAACGCCAAGCGGCGGATCGTCGTCCAGGCAAATATCAGAGGCCGAGATATGGGCTCGTTCGTCGCTGAGGCACAAAAGAAACTCGATGCACAGGTGACACTCCCCGATGGGTACTTCACAACATGGGGCGGGCAGTTTGAGAACCTCGACAAAGCCCGAAAACGCCTGATGGTGGTCGTCCCCATCGCTCTGTCACTCATTTTCATCATGCTCTTTACCGCATTAGGCAATGCAAAGCATGCGATCATTGTCTATACCGGCGTGCCACTGGCACTCACCGGCGGTGTCTTCGGGCTTTGGATTCGAGGCATGCCGTTTAGCATCAGCGCCGGTGTCGGGTTCATCGCCCTCTCAGGTGTCGCGGTCCTCAATGGCGTGGTGATGATTACCTTTATCAATGAACTGGTCGGATCAGGGAAATCGACACGCGATGCTGTCATCGAGGGGAGTCTTGCCCGGCTGCGACCGGTCCTGATGACCGCCCTGGTTGCCAGTTTGGGGTTTGTCCCGATGGCTCTCAATACGGGCATGGGATCAGAAGTACAACGCCCCCTGGCAACCGTCGTCATTGGTGGCCTCATCACTTCGACCATCCTCACACTCTTCGTCCTTCCAACCCTCTACGCATGGTTTGGAGGACGCAAACTGACCACGAGTGGATCAACCGAGGCATCGGAAGGTAAATGACGGCAATGAGGAATGTAAAGGAGAATGTAAAGGTGTCAAATGTAAAGGTGTCAGACACCATTTATTGCTCATGCAAACAATTTCTATTCTGTATGTGGAGAGGCGTGCTGCGCATTTAGCAGTGATTCGCAGTGCCTGGCAGTCCCCAGCCGTGCGGCGAGGGCTGCCAGGAGCCGGTCGATCTGCTCTGGTGTGTGCTCGGCATTCACACTCAGCCGAAAGAACGACTCGGCAGGGCCGCCAGGGTAGCGGATCAAAGGCACGCGGAAGCCGTCATCGAGTAAGCCAGCAGCGAGGCATTCCATCGAGGTGAGATCGCCGATCGTGAAAGCCGCGATGGGTGTCGGGGGCGTTTTCGGCGAGTCGGGAGGTGCGACCAGGCCGAGTGCTGCAAGTCCCGTCCGCATTTGCTGGGCATTGGTCATCAGTCGCTCGGCTCGCACCGGCTCACTGCGCAGCACCGCAAGAGCCGCCCGCGTGCCCTCTGCCATCGCGGGAGAGATAGGTGTCGTGCAGATATACGCAGTCGATCGGCTACACCTTGCAATATCCGCTACCGATCCGGCGACGATGCCTCCGGCGCACCCCAGCCCTTTTGCAAGGCTCGAAGTGATGATGATGCGGCAATCGGTCAGGCCGGCATGGGCGACCGACCCCCGTCCGCCCGGTCCGAGCACGCACAAGCCGTGACAATCATCGACGAGCAGCCGGTCTCCCGGGCCGAGTGTCTGCAATAAGGCGGCCAGTAGTGCCGGTTCACCATCGACGGTAAAGACGCCATCGGTCATCACGACTGCCGAAGCACCAGTGGGGTGGGCATCTCGTCCGCCGGCCTTTCGGAGAGTTTTCAGCACATCCGCCAGCGAATCCACATCGGCATGGTCAAAGAAGCTCACGCGCAGCCCCGCGGCAATGGCAGCATCCTTCATGCTCGCATGAGCCCGGCTGTCGAGCACCGCATGGCGGCATCCTGTGGCTTGCGCGCCCTGACAGGCCGCGATATTGGCCAGATAGCCGTCGGGTACGAGCAACGCCTGCTCAACACCGAGAAAGGCAGCCAGTTCGCGCTCGAGCGCATCGTGAGGCTCGGCGTTGCCCGTCGTCTCGCGGCTGGCGGTGGTGCTCAGCCCATAGTGGGTCGTCGCCTC